>CAZLXQ010000034.1:0-11774 GCA_964563675.1 uncultured Sulfurospirillum sp. | reverse complement strand
TTATTTAAACGAGGACGAAATTATATATAGTTTTTGCTTAGGGGTTGCTTAGGGAGGGGTTTGTTTACCGTGTCCACCAATAGATGAAGTAGCTCTATAGTAAAAATAAACTTTACTTTTATGCCCTTTTTAAGTAAATTTGGCAAATTTTCTTTATCATTTTAATAATTTTATAAAGTAATTTGCGTATAATGGCATTACTAAATGCTTATTGGGTCAAAAGTGTAGTCTGTGCGATAAGCTATCAAACTATAGGGAGAAATAATATGAAAGTAGAAATCTCGAGGCGTAGGTTTCTTCAGGGGAGTGTCGCCTTAAGTGTTGTTGGAGGATCTGCTCTTGCTACGACAAGTATCATAGCAGATGATGAAAACAAAGCTGAGCTAAGCAACCCATCAACGAAGAAAGTTCCCACAGTCTGTGGAATGTGTGTCAATAGATGTACAGCTAGTGCAAATGTAAGGCGTGGAGTAGTCACAAAACTAGACCCAAGTCCATACTTTCCGAGGTCAAAAAATATGCTCTGCGCTAGAGGTGCGGCAGGTGTTCATACTCTTTATGATCCAGATAGACTAAGATACCCTCTAATTCGCACAGGCAAAAGAGGTGATGGTCAGTATCGTAGAGCCACTTGGGATGAGGCCTATGAGTATATATCAAGCAAGCTAATCAAAATACTAGATGAGGAGAAAGACAATCGCTCATGTATTGGCTACTGTGCTGGTCAAGGTATGGGTGAGTACACATATGTAAAGTTTATGAAAAACAAAATTGGAACTACAAACTTTTTAAATCATGATACTATATGCCTAAGGACAACGGTTGGTGGATACTCCTTGACTATAGGAGCATACGGGATAGCTGATTTAGATAATGCTCATTATGCTATCTTAGCAGGTGCAAATAGAGCAGAAGCTATCATGACTCCAGATACACTTGATCTGTTTAAAAGAACAAGGGGAAGAGGGTGTAAACTCACTGTTGTTGACCCTAGATACACAATGACAGCAGCTCATGCAGATACATATGTTGCGATAAAGCCTGGAACTGATTTGGCTTTTGTTTTAGCTCTTACTTATCAATGCTTAGTTGATAACACATTTAACCGAACTTATGTAGAAAATAACTTCTCCAATTTTGACAAGTATAGAGATCATGTTATCAAAAATAGATATACACCAGAGTGGGCTCAAAAAATCACAGGTGTTCCTGCTTCACAGATTCGTACCATATCAAGAGAGTTTATGGCAAATGGACCGAGGTCAATCTACTATCAAGGTCGTCGTACTACTTGGGCAAAAAATGACTTCCAGCTTCGTCGTGCTCAAGCTATCTTTACCGCACTAAGCGGAAGTATAGATGTCAAAGGTGGAATTGTTTTTGGTAAAAAGCTACCACTTGATTCACATGTAGTCACTGCTCCTCTTTATGCAAATGCTAAAGAGAGAATCGAAAAAAATGAAGCCGCTGTTATCGCAAGTACAGGCTCTTGGAGTGCTTGGAGAGGCATGGTGGTTGACGAGAGAACTCCATACCCTATAAGAGCTTTTTTTGTATACAAGCAAAATCCAATGATGGCTGTGCCTGATACTGGAAAAACAAAAAAGATGCTAGAGAAAATGGACTTAGTAGTTGTTATCGATACAATCCCTGGAGATACGGCGATGATGGCAGATGTAATATTGCCAGAGTGCACCTATCTTGAGAGAGAAGATCCACTGCATAACCATGGAGGAATTGAGCCTGCTATTATCTTGCGACAAAAAGTTGTTGAGCCTATGTTTGATACAAAGCCTGTTCTAGAGATAATGCATGGCTTAGGGAAAAAACTCTCCAAGCCACTTTGGGAGATAACTAAAAAATATGACGAGGATGTTCAGTACGATCTTGAAGACTTAGCAGAAGGGGAGACTGAGGAGGACTACTATAATGATAATGGATTTGACCTAGCAAGTGACTTTAGTCAATCTCAAGAGTATTATAATAGAAAAATGTTTGTACCTGTATATGGAGAGGAAGCATGGAATACTCTTAGAGAAAAGGGTGTTTTTTATCCAGACATGGAGAGATCTTTTAAAAAACTAGACAACAACACTTATCAGTATTATGAAGAGGATAGAAAATTTTTTACCACAGTACAACTTAAGGCAGAAGATAGACAGATGGCAATAGATGAGTGTGTGAATGAGAGAGATTTAGCAGAATTAAAAAGGGTGTTTAAAACTTCTAGTAGACAGATAGAGTGCTTTTTGGGTGCTATGGAGAGAAGAGGTATCCACCCTATGCCAACTTGGGTAGATAATGACTTTGTTCAAATTCCAAAAGGGAGATACAAGTTTGTCAGTGGAAGACATGCTATTCAAACTCAAAGTAGTACAGTAAACAACATAATGTTACTAGAGCTCATGAAAGAGAACTACATGTGGATTAATGACAAAGATGCAAAAGAGCTTGGTATTGAGTTTGGAGATGAATTAGAAGTAAAAAGCAAGGCAGCTACGATTAGGATAAAAGCATATCCAACAATAAAAATTATTCAAGGCATTGTTTTTTATGTTCATGGATTTGGGGCCAACTCTTCAGCATTGACATTTGGCCACAGAAATGGAGCAAGCGACAATGAGCTAATAGAGGATAGGTTTGAGCCAGTTTTTGGTTGTTCAATTATGCATGATACACTTGTATCAATTAAGAAGGTATAACTATGAAAAATTATGCAATGGCACTAGATTATCAGAACTGCATAAACTGTAAAGCCTGCGAAGTCTCTTGTAAGCAGGAAAATGGGGTGCAAATGGGGGCAAATAAACAGAGGATATGGGTAGGAGTTGTAGAGGGCTCTATCTTTGGGAAGCCATTTACAAACATGTATCCTTCACAATGCAATCACTGTATAGATGCACCATGTGTTGATGTATGCCCAACAAATGCAAGCCACTTCTCAGAAGGTGGGATAGTAAAAACACATGCTCACATGTGCATCTTGTGCAAAGGATGTATGCTAGCTTGCCCCTATGATGCTAGATTTGTTGATGATATTACTGTGGCTGTTGATAAGTGCACTTTTTGTGATCACATGATTGATGAGTACGGAACTACCTCTTGTCAGGTAATTTGCCCAACAAAAGTTAGGACATTTGGTGATTTGAATGATGAGAATAGCGACTTAGTAAAGCTATTGAAAAGAAAAAAATTCTTTTTTCAGAAAGAGGAGATAGGCATACTGCCAAAACTTTTCTACATACTGCCAAATGATGAGAAGTTTGCAAGGCAGAGCATAGGACATAAGACTGAGGTGCATACCTGGGAAGATATTGAGCCACTGTATATTAAAGCAAACGAAAGAAGGAGTAGACAATGGAGAAGTTAACTTTTATAGGTCTTGATTTTAATAGAATTAGTGCCAAAGACCTTTTATTAAACAGAACAATGTACATCTCTTATGGCTTAATCGCTCTAGCACTTATTGGCATATATGATACATACGTATTGAGATATTTTACTTTAACAGCAACGGCACACACTCCTGGTATGGATCTTAACAATCCTGAGCTAAGAGAGGCTATGAAACTGGCTGTTTTTGGAGAAGTTGGAAAGGTAAGCAGAGAAGTACCTTGGACTCTATATATTGCCAACTACATGTATTTGGTATATGTAGGAAGTGGAATAATATTTTTGGTTGCGGTAGCAGAGCTTATGAAGCTCAACCTTATTGCAAAAGCGGCCGCGGGCTTTATGACACTAGGGCTCGCCATGGTTTTAGGTGGACTTTTTACAATTGCAACAGGACTAGATCTACTAGCTATGCACTGGATGTTTTTAACTCCCAATGTCACTGCTGGCATGTGGCTTATGCTTCCTTTGTATGTTATCTATATTCCATTTGTTGCATTTGAGATATACCTTATCTTGACAAACAATAGGGCTCTAGCAAGAAGACTAGCTTTTGCTATTGTCATCATGAGTTTAGGGCTTGATTTTATAGAGTTTTACATACAGGCAAAGCTTTTTGCGATGAATACAGCAAGAGAGTTGTGGACAGAGTTTCCTGGCTTGATGTTCTACTTTTTAATCTCAGCATCAATCTCCTCTTTAGGGATTATGGCACTACTAGCACATTTAGTGCATAGAGGCAAAGAGGAGTATGCAGGAATGATGGAGCTAATCAGAAAATCTATACTCTTTTTTGTCTCAATACTAGCACTATATGAGATTTTTGCATACATGGTAGTTGATAAAGAGTGGGCATTTATAATCTTGTTTGGGGAGTTTAGACACCTATATTTTGGAGGGTACATACTTTTGACACTTGTTATTCCATTTTTATTGGTATTTAAGCCAGGCAAGCCTATACTAACACTCATAGCAGGTCTTTGTGTGATAGTAGGCGGATTTATAGGAAGATATATATTCGTCTATGGAGGAACTGCAAATCCACTTTCAGATAGATTTGGGACGGGTTTTGAGAAATATAGTTTTTATGAGCAAGCAAGCACATTTAACTATATTCACCCTCATCTAAGCGAGATTTTAATAGTAATAGGCTCGTTTGGGGTTTGTCTTTTAATCTATAAGTTGTGTGACTCTTTGCTTTTCGTTAGCGAGCTAAGGGATCATCATTAATATCTAGCCTTATGCACTTTTTTCTAGAAAAGAAGGACTTTTCACTCTGCAAAACCGCTATTTGCTAGTCTTATAGTGTGCAAGGACAGTTAGTATACAAAGAGGTACTTTAGTCCCTCTTTAAAAAAAAGGAGAGTATGTGAATTTAAAACTATTGGGAGCATTTGCAGTTAGTGCATTATTGCTTTTTTCTGGGTGTGCAACAACTGATGCATCAGTAGCACCAGTAAAAAAAGAGTTGGCAACACCAACTAAAAAAGTAGCGGCACTAATAGAGAAGTACGATTTAGAAGTTGTAGATTTTGCATATGCAAAAGAGGCTGTAGGGGAAGGAACAAGAAAGGGGGCTAAGGCACTGTTGATTGATTCAAGACCAGCAAAAATGTACCAAAAATCAACAATAACAACAAGTCTAAATATCCCTGATACTAAATTTAACGATTATATAGGACAACTTGACAATATTGCTAAAGATAAAAGAATTTTAGTATATTGTGGGGGATGGCATTGCACTAAAAGTCCAAAAGTTGCTGGAATGTTACAAAGAAGAGGCTTTACTAATGTAAAACTTTACCAAGCAGGCTTACCTGAGTGGAAAAGAGAGACCTATTACGAGGTGGGAACAGCAGTAGTCGTAGCAGCCTATAAAAAAAATAGTGCAGTTATTATTGATACAAGACCACATAAGAAATATTTGAGGGCTACAATACCAGGAGCTATCTCAATTGCTGAGACAAAACTAGCTGAGCTAGAGGGAAGGTTCCCAGCAGACAAGAGTACTCCGATTATAACTTTTTGTACTGGACATATTTGCCACAAAGCACATGTGGTAGCACAAAGATTGGTTGATTTAGGCTATACAAATGTAAAAGTATATGGGGGTGGTTTTCCGGCATGGAAAAAAGCAGGGATGCCAACAACAGGCTCAAAAGCTAAAAGAGTATCGCAAGAAGAGGCTAAAAAACCAGCCAAGATGGTAGCGGGTATTTTGCTAGGCGAAGATGAGGGGACAGTAGATGGAGAGTGGCTAAAAGCTAGACTTGATAATCTCCCAGCAAATGTTCAAATAGTAGATGTAAGAAGTGCAGATGAGTTTCAAGTGGGGCACATTGCAGGTGCTATCAATATCGAAGCTGGTAAAATGAAAGCGAAGGAGTTTGTTTCAAAACTGCCAAAAGGAAAAACTGTTATTTTTAACTGCTCTGCAGGTGCAAGAAGCATGGAAGCATGGGACAAGGCAAAAGAGGGTGGAGCAGATATGACAAAAGTTTACTACTTTGATGCAAATATTGCTTGTGAAGGCAATAAGTGCAGCATCGAAGTAAATGAGCCTTTAGGCTAATCTAGCCCACTCTACATGTAGAGGTTTTTCTCTACATGTAGAGTATTAGAGTTCTCTAAAAGCTTGTTAAAAGTATATTATGGTAAACTTTTATCAAATTTATGAAAGGAGAAAAAATGGTAAAAAAACTATTGACACTGGTGTTTGCAGCAGTAGTTGGTTTGAGTTTTGTTAGTACAGCCGCATTTGCTAGTAGTGCAAAAGGGCAAAAGATCTTTATAAAATTTCTTAAAAAGCCTTGTGGCATTAGTGCTGCTGAAATGGCTGGAAAGCATACTCAAGAAGAGTGGAGAGCTATATACGAAGCTGGTAAACTAAATGACAAAATACTCGAAATTTGTCCTGAAGCTAAGCCACTAAGAGATAGACATGTCTCTAGTGTATTTGACTTTTTCCATAACTACGCTAGCGATAGTGGCAATGTGCCAGCTTGCTAGTAATATAGGCAACAGGGTGTTGCTCACATAAATAATGCTTTAAGTATTTTAAAAGAGGCTCTGTTTAAAGCAGAACCTCTTTCTCTAGGCTATACAGATTATAGCGTATCTGCTTAAACTTCTCAGCACTTTTTTCATCTGTAAGCTTTAAAATCTCCTCTAAAACCCTAGAGCTCTCTTGTGCTCTTTTTATATTGGAGAGTATGATGGACTCAAGTGAATCTCTACTCTTTTCGCTCTTTGTTGTCTCTATAAGGGGGTCGTTTAAAACATCTCTACATGCAAGAAGTTCGAGATAGTTATCTAGTCGGCAAAGATGGCGTAAATTTTTGAATTTTAGTGAGAGTCTTTTTGAATTTTTATAGTACCTGCAGATATCTTCTACTACCCTAATACCTTCTCTAAGACGATTTAGATTAGCATCAAGTATGCGAAGTGTTTGAGGAGGCAATTCCCCCTCGTTCACTCTACTCATCGCGTCCAAAGATTCCAAGTATCTGAAGCAGAGCAACAAATAGATTTAGAAAATCAAGATATAGTGCGATTGCACCCTCTATAGGAGTTTCATAGTTCCCTTTGATGATATTTTGAGTATCATAAAGTATAAAGGCACTAAACAAAACAGCAGCAACACTTGCAACAATAAGCTGCATGATAGGGCTTCCTAAAAAGATGTTTATCAAGCTAGCAACTATCACAACAATAAGTGCAATAAAAAGCATCTTACCCATCACTGTAAAATCTTTTTTTGTATTCATAGCAAATATCGATAATCCGCCAAATGCAACAGTTGTTAACATAAATGCATTGGCCACTATGCTAGCACCTCCGGGCATACCAAGTATGTTGGTTAAAAGTGGAGTAAGTGTTAGTCCGCTTATAAATGTAAATCCAAACAGCAACACAAGGTTCAATCCAACTTTTCTCTTAGCAGCATAAAGCCCAAAAAGCAGTGCAAATTGTAAAATTACCAATCCCCAAAACCAACTAGCTATAGTATCAGATATCCCAATTCCCACATAAGCACCCGCTGTTGATGCAAGCAAAGAAGCTGCAAATAGTTGATATGTTTGCTTGATGAATATTCCCATTGAACTTTTTGTTCGAACTTGAGTCTGCTCTTTAATGACCTCTTGTGTGTTCCTAGCTACATAACTTCTATCATATAGTCCCATTATCTCTCCTAAACTATGTTATATTCAAAAAATAATTATCTGACCTTACACACTATAGCAAGCAAAACTCACTATAGCTGTATGGAATAAATCCCCTAAAGCTACAAAAACTAGCGAATAGCGACTTCACAAAGTAAAAAAGTTTCTATTCTATGAAAAGTAGGACTTCCCGAGAAATAAGTGCAGATAAAGTCAGTAATTATATTGAAATAAAATTAATATAAAATTAACTAACTTTAGGGCTACCTATTGGAGTATCCTTTATTTAGTTTTCAATATTTTTGGCTATAATGCATAGCTTATATTAAAATTTAACAGGCTTCATTGAAAAGTCTTAGTAAAAAGGATATTGAGAATGACCGGAATTTTATTGGTCTCGCAGTTTGTTTTAACTGTTATTTTGACCATCACAATACTTTTGCAAAAAAGCTCGTCAATAGGCTTAGGTGGCTATAGCGGAAGCAATGAGTCGCTATTTGGAGCAAAAGGACCTGCTGGTTTTATGGCAAAATTTACATTTATATTGGGAATTGTTTTTGTAGCAAATACTCTATCTTTAGGGTATCTATATAACCAAGAACAAAATGTATCTATTGCTGAGCAAATAGAGAGAGGTATTGTGCCTTCAACCCCAGAGTCTCCAAGAGCTCCAACTGCTCCAATCGTTCCAAAAACTGAATAATTAAATGAAGTCCTTCTTATTGCTACAACTTCTAGCGATAACACTCTGGGCAAATGCTCATATATTTGTCTATCATAGATTTGGCGACGATAGGCATCCTAGTACAAATACTACTATTGAAGATCTAAGGGCTGAGTTTGAACACTTTAAAAAAAATGGTTACGAGGTGGTGCCTCTTGAAAAGCTTGTATCTGCACTAAGAGAAAAGAAAAGCATACCTGATAACTGGGTTGTCTTGACGATAGATGACAACTTTAAAAGTTTTTACGAAAATGCTCTTGAGGTTTTCAAGGAGTATAATTACCCTTTTTCTATGTTTGTTTATGTTGAAGCTACCCAAAGAGGATATTCTGATTTTCTTACATGGGAGCAGTTAAGAGAGGTAAAGAGATATGGAGGTATTGAGTTTCACTCATATGCTCATGGTCGCATGACACAGATGAGCAATGAGGAGATAAAAAAGGACTTTGATAAAGGCTTAGCTATTTTTGAGAAAGAGCTAGGTGTAAAACCTAAATTCTTTAGCTATCCCTATGGAGACTACAGTCCAAGAGTTAAAGAGATAGTAAAGGGTTATGGTTTTGATGCTATTGTCAACCAAAACATGGGCGCGGTTTCACACTTTAGTGATGTTTATGATTTAGACAGAACAGCGCTTGTTGGAAAAAGCAATCTGCAGCAGTATCTTAAATACAAAGCACTTGATGCAAACTGGATAGAGCCTATAGGTTTTCCTAAAGACTCAACTCTTACATACCTACATGTAGAGACTAACGAAAAGGCTGAAGTTGGAGGAGTTCACATAACTGCCCATGGCTGGCAAGAGGTTAAGTTGACAGATGGTGATTTCAGGATAAAACTAGATAAAAAACTAACCAAAACAAGAAATAGAGTTGTTGTCTCTATAGGAAATAAAATATCAACAAGAATATTAATAAAGGATAAATATGGGACTAGATGAGATATACCTTGACCAACAAGAACATGTGAAAAAAACCCTTGAAGCACTAAGAAAAGAGTTTATAACTATAAGAAGTGGAGCTGTTTCAGTATCTATCTTGGACAACATTAAAGTCAATTACTATGGAGCTCCAACGGCACTAAATCAAGTGGCAACAGTTCTTGCTAGTGATGCTATGACTATCAGCATTTCTCCATGGGAAAAAAATCTACTAAAAGATGTTGAAAGAGCCATATCTGAAGCAAATATAGGAGTTAATCCCAACAATAACGGAGAATCAATTCAGCTATTTTTTCCGCCGATGACAAGTGAGCAGAGAAAAAAGAATGCAAAGCTGGCAAAAACTATGGGCGAGAAGTCAAAAGTATCTATAAGAAATATCAGAAAAGATGCAAATGATAAGATTAAAAAACTTGAAAAAGAGAAAGAGATTACCGAAGATGAGTTAAAAAAAGCTCAAGATGAAGTTCAAAAGATAACTGATGAGGGAGTTTCTAGTATAGATACTCTAGTAAAAGCTAAAGAAGCAGAGTTGCTAAAAATATAATGAATTTAGAGCAGATATACAAAGATGCTGGTGCATTTTTAGAGGGGCATTTTCTTCTTAGTAGTGGTAAACACTCAAAGTTTTACCTTCAGAGTGCAAAAGTCTTAGAGAATCCAAAAACATCTGAACTTTTAGCAAAAAATTTAGCCGATATGATCAAAAAAAGTGGCATTCAAGTCGATACAGTCTGTGCTCCTGCTCTTGGTGGAATTATTGCTGGGTATGAGCTCGCTCGCTCGCTCGGTGCTAGGTCGATATTTGCTGAAAGAGCAGAGGGAGAGATGACTATCAGACGAGGCTTTAAGATCCAAAAGGGTGAAAAGGTTCTTATGTGCGAGGATATTATCACTACTGGTGGGTCTGCACTTGAAGCAGCAAAAGAGGTGGAGAAGCAAGGTGGAGTGATAGTTGCTTTTGCCGCCCTTGCAAATCGTGGATTTTGTAAAAGAGTAGGAAGCGCTAAGAAGCCGATGCCTACATGTAAGCTTCCGCTAGAGACTCCATTTTTTGCTCTTGGTGATTTTGATTTTGACATTTATGACGAGAAGGAGTGTCCTTTGTGTGTAGATGGGAGTAGAGCTTTTAAGCCTGGAAGCAGAGGAAACTAACAAATTATGCAAAGATGGAGAGATGTCAAACATAAAAAACCTATAAAAAAGGGGCTCAAACCAAAGTCGCCTATCCTCAAAGCATCTGCTTCTGTTGTAAGAGTCAAAGCATTTGTAATAGACACTTTTTTAATACTAATGCCTCTTGTTTATGCTGTTTTTTATCTTGCCATGGGTTCAAGAGAGGAGTTTGAAAGCCAAATGCTTTTGGGCTGGATATATCTTCTTATACCACACCTCTCTATCATCACTCTATTTTGGTTTTTCAAGTCTCAAACACCAGGATACAAAGCCTATGATATAAAACTAGTTAGTAACAATCTACAAAAGCCTAAACTTTTTCAACTAATAGTTAGATATGTTGCATTTATCTTCTCATTTTTGAGCATTATGGGTCTTGTGCTAGCAGTGATAAGACGCGATAACAGAGCACTTCACGACATTATATCAGGAACTATGCCTATACAAACTGAGAAGTAATGCTCTTTTTTAAAATCTCTGCCTTCTTCTTTTGCTACTTTTGTCTAACCGCTGTATATGTTATATTTATGCCCAAAATGATGCAGATGGTTGGGTACACTCCTATGCAAATTGGAATTATTTTTTCGCTTGCACCTCTTATGCGTTTTATCGTGCCATTTCTATTTTTAAAGCATATTGAGCTCACAAAGGGAGTTTACCACTACTCTCTTATCTCTATACTTGTAGGGGCTTTGCTTTTTTACTTTACTATTGAAAACTTTTACGCTTTTATCGTACCCAATCTCATCATCGGAGCTGGAGCGGGCTTAGTTTTGCCCTATATAGAAACATATGCTATGCAGAAGCTTGGAAAAGAGAGATTTGGCAAATCAAGACTATATGGCTCACTTGGCTTTATGATGATAGGCATTGTTTTGGCAAGGGAGCTAGATGGCTTTATCGTTGGTCTTAATTTTTATCTTATATTCACTCTGATTTTGATTATATTTGGTCTTATGATAACTCACAAAAATAGAGACTTTAAACAGACACTAAATAGTGAAAAATCTAAAAAATTTGAGCTTAAAAAAGTAGTATTTCTATGGGTTAGTCTTTTTTTTATGCAAGTAAGTTTTGGAGCATTTTATAACTTTTTTACAATATATACAGTCGAAAGAGGTGTAAGCTTAGAGATTGTAAGTTATCTATGGGCATTTGGAGTAGTTTGTGAAATACTATTTTTCTACTTTCAAACGCCTCTTCTAAAGCTAAATCTACTTAAAATACTAAAATTTTCAGTGTTTATAACGGTGATAAGATGGCTTCTTCTCTTCTTGTTCCCTCAATCACTTGCTATTATGTTTATATCCCAATCTCTTCATGCAGTAAGCTTTGCCCTGCACCATACCGCCGCAATCAGTCTGCTTTATCTCATATA
>CAZLXQ010000033.1:9395-11917 GCA_964563675.1 uncultured Sulfurospirillum sp. | reverse complement strand
TACAGATAAACAGTGCTTATGAGGAGCAAAAAGCTGGTGTTATGCCAGAAGATTCTGTTAAAGTGTATGAAAAAATACTTGACACATGTAAGCATATTAGACTTAAAGGTGTAATGAGCATAGGTGCCTACTCTAGCGATAAAAGTCTTATAAAAAGAAGCTTTGAAACAACTTACAATATCTTTGAAAAGCTTAAACCAATGGGGGCAAAAATCTGCTCTATGGGGATGAGTGGTGATTATGAACTTGCGGTTGAGTGTGGCTCAAATATGCTTCGTATTGGGAGTGCATTTTTTAAGGAGGCTTAAGTTAGCCTCCTTAAATCAAGATGAGTTTTACTCTCCTTGACCCATACTATAGGCTCTTTTTCCGTCCATTAGATATAGGTTTTCTAGTTTGATCCAGTTAAGATCTGCATCTTCAACTCTCTGCATTAGATCTCTAATCCTAGCATTTGTTGGTCTTCCATTGTCCGCCTCTTTAAATCTACATCTCCAATGATCTGTACAAAAAGTTTCAGGATGCCCATCTGGATAGACTTTTTGTCCTCTATTTGATACCATAGTCAGTTTAAAGTCAGGTCCAGCTAAGCTCTCTAATTTTTGACCAAGATCATTGGCTGATATTTTTCCATCACCAATAAACACATCTACACCATCAAGCTCCATTGGAATATCTCTAACATTTTTCAATTTTGGAGATTTGTAAACACCAGCAGAGTCATCATATGTGACTGCATCTAAGTGTTGAGGTTTTTGACCAAGTCTTTTTATGACCTCATCAGCAAACTCTTTTGTTCCGACTTCTTTATAGTCAGTTTTACCTTCAGCTTTTGCTTTTCTAGCTAAGTCATAAGTTCCTACATCATCTTCAATTGTTCTTAACCAAGCATTATGTACTTTTTCTGCTACATCTGCTTGACCTAAATGCACTAGCATCATTACCCCAGAGAGCAGTACTGCTGATGGGTTTGCAGCATTTTTGCCAGCATGTTTTGGAGCTGAGCCGTGAATCGCTTCAAACATAGCAAAGTTATCGCCTATGTTTGCACCTGGAGAGATGCCAACTGAGCCAGAGATTTGACCCGTCATATCAGAAGTTACATCACCATATAGGTTTGGCTGAAGTACTACATCAAACATCTCAGGACTATCAGCAAGTTTTGCAGTTCCAATATCGATTATCCAATGCTCACTTTCAATCTCTGGATACTCTAGTGCAACCTCTTCAAAAACACTTCTAAACAGACCATCAGTTATCTTCATGATATTGTCTTTTGTCATACAAGTGATTTTTTTTCTGTCATTAGCCTTTGCATACTCAAAAGCAAATCTAGATATTTTTTCACATCCTGGTCTACTAATGAGCTTAAGACATTGAGTAACTTCAGGAGTTTGTTGATGCTCAATGCCTGCATACAAATCCTCTTCATTTTCACGAATTACAACTAAATTCATACCTGGATGCTTAACAGGTATATATGGATGATAGCTTATCGCTGGACGAACATTTGCATAAAGACCTAGTGTTTTACGAATTGTAACATTTAAGCTTTTATAGCCCCCGCCTTGAGGAGTTGTGATTGGAGCTTTATAGAGAACTTTATACTTGCGTAAAATATCCCATGCATCTTCTTGTATCCCAGAAGTACTGCCAGTCAAGTACACTTTCTCGCCCATATCTATATAAAGAGGCTCTATGTTAGCACCTGCCTCCATTAAAACATGTAGACTCGCATTCATGATTTCTGGTCCAATGCCATCGCCTCTAACTACTGGAACAGTTACTTTGTTTTGTGCCATATTTTCTCCTATTTTTAACTAAATTTAAAAACAATCCATCTTTAAAAGCACACTATCTAGGTGCTTCTTAAGCTACTGCTCTTAAAAAGTTCATAATCACTAACCCTGCACACTATAATGAGCTTTTTAAAAACATATATTAACTTACAAATTTAAACTGAACCCTCTAATTAACTATATAATGCTACCCAATAGCTTATAGTATGTCAACCCTGCATGATAAAACCCTCCAAACACTTTAAGCAATAGTTTCTATTTGTAACATTTTATAACCTTTTTAACCCCTAAAAAAGCTACACAATTACATCAATATCATGCTTATAGATAAACATTGCGAAATTTTTTGAATATTTGAGCATTAACTGCTCTATAGCTTTATCGGCAATATCCTCTTTGCAAGCAATTTCAAAGCGTATGTTTTTACTTGAAAACCAATCATCATCTCTTGCTCCACTATCTCCAGAACCACCCACTTCAAAAACTGTAAATCCAAAAATACCCATCTCTTTTAGTATCTCATGTATATTCTGCTTTAAAGATAATTCGGTCACTACAACTACTAACTTATTGGGATTACTCTTAATCACTTTATACTCCTATTAGACTGCTAAAATATTTAGCCATGTATAGATAGATAGGGATACCTATCATAACATTAAATGGGAATGTAATTGCAAGTGAAGCCGTAATAGACATGGTGGGATTTGCTTCTGGAACTGC
>CAZLXQ010000033.1:0-9295 GCA_964563675.1 uncultured Sulfurospirillum sp. | reverse complement strand
CTGGAACTGCTATATAAGAGGCACTCGCAGCCAAAGTTGCAAAAAGCATAATACCACCCAATGATAATCCTAGCAACACTCCTAAAACAGACCCAACCATACCAGAAAAAAGAGGAAATAGTACTCCAAAAGCAACTAAAAAAAGTCCAGATTTTCTCAATACTCCGATTTTACTTGCAGCAATCAATCCCATCTCAAGTAAAAATAGTGCCAACACTCCTTTAAACAAGCCAAAAAATAGCTCTCCTATCCCCTCAACTCTCTCCGCTCCCGCAATAAGACCTATAAGCAGCCCACCGACCAACAACACTACACTTTTCCCTAAAAACACTTCGTGAGCTAGCTTTCCCCACTCCATGTCTCTTGAAAAACCTTTTACCAGAATGATACCTATCAATATAGCTGGAATCTCAAGCAAGACAACAAATAGTGGTATATAGGACTCATAAGCGATACCAAGAGTAGTCAAGTATGAGATAGCGACCGCAATATGTTCCAACGCTAACCGAACCATAGTGTGCTGCAATAGATGCAGAATCAACTCTGCTAAATTTACCAATCTTTTTCAATATAGGATATGCTATCAACGGCAAGATGATACCCATAGCAACCACCACTATCATCTCAACAGCCAAATTACCAAATGACTGCTTTGATAGTTCTATTCCACCTTTTAATCCAATTGCTAGCAAAAGAATCATACTTAAAAACTCATATATTGAAGATGGTAGCCTTAAGTTTATCTTTAGTAGCCCAGCCAAAGCACCCAATATAAAAAACAGTATAACTGGATTCATTACACTTTCTCACAATACATAATAAAATCTTTTTTATATATTCCCTAAACTAGAGCCTATCAATATCAAGATTGAACTATCACTATAGTCTTTTAATTCAGCAAAGGAGATATCTCCAAAAACATAGTTTACTATAAGCGCATCATCAATATCAGTAGTCTTTATGATACCCTTTGCTCTATATACATTTGAAGGTAGGCTAGCCAATAACTTCTTTACATCTTTAAATTCAATATCTTCAGACAAATAAAGAACTTTTTGCTCTATAGAGTCTTTTGAGGTATGATTATGATGTATATAATTTTTAGCAAATTTTACTATCTCATCTACTTTGTAAATACCACTAAATATGCTCTTTGGGAGAAGTCTGAACTCTGTTTTATGTGTAACATAGTTTTTAAAAATTGGCTTATTGGTAAGACTATTTTTTATATTGAACTTCTCTTTTATCTGTGATATTTCATTTTCAAGATAAGTTAATTTTTGCTCATTGACTAAGTCTATCTTGTTTATCACGATGATGTTTGATCCACCTATTTGATACTTTACTGTAGAGTTGTTTTTGTATGAATCAAAATTTTTAGCATCAACTACACAGATAATTCCCTCTACAGCGACTCCTAAGCTTTGCAAAGATAGAAAAATAGGAAAAGGCTCTGATGCTCCTGAAGTCTCAACAAATATGATTTCAGGATTGTAATCTTGAATTATCTCCAAAACTCCCTTCTCAAACTCCTCAGCCAATTTACAACATATACAGCCCTCAGAAATCTCTAAAACCTCGCTATAGGTGTTTTTCAGTATCTCTCCATCAACTCCTACTTCTCCAAACTCATTAACAATAATAGCTATTCTTTTCTCTTTAAAATGCTCTTTTACGCTATTTGTAAGAAGGGTAGTTTTTCCTACACCTAAAAATCCTGTAACCACAAAAGAGGAAATCATCGACTACCCTACCCTTCCAAATATATAAATAAAAAGCCAAAAGCCGAAGCTCTAACCCTCTTTTTTAGCCGTTATTGTTTTCATCTCAACACAGCCTCTTTTCAATAGATCTGTACATACATATACACATACTCCACACCCCTTGCATCTATCCCCTGCAACCCATGAGCTTTTTTTGCCCTTGTCAAACATCAGGGTATTTGGCTCTGGACAGTACATTGTGCACATATTACAATTATAAGTAGAACACATATCCTCATTAACTACTGCTACATAGTACATTTTTATCCTTTATTTTTATTTTACTCTTTAGAGTCTACTCTTTCCATCCCATCTTATCAACAACTTCAAATGCTTTGCTTATCACTTCCATATTTTTTGCTAACAGTTCAGTTTTTTTCTTGTATTTTCTTTCCAAAGCAGAGTCTAGGGCTGCCGTACCACCTGAGGTTACAAATGATGTTCCTAAGAATCTCTCTTTTATCGCTTGCTCTATATGGTCAAAGCTTATAAGTTTTGTAATACCAAAGATAAATCCAAGCATCGCCATGTTTGTAGCAAGCTCAGTTCCTGCAACATCTAGTGCAAGCTTAGTAGCGTCATAACTTATAACTGTTGTATTTAACTCATCTAATACTTTTTTATCTTCATCCGTAAGCACATCAATCTCAGTATTGATTATAGCAATTCCATTCTTTTTCAAACCTGTATAGAACGGCATTGTATAAGATTTTCCATGTGTGATAACTTGTGAGTGAAAAATCATGATTATATCTGGATATACAACTTCACCAACCTCATAGATAGGCTCTTCAGAAATTCTTACATAAGCCTCAACTGGTGCCATTCTCTTCTCTGAACCAAAAAAAGGAACAAGAGTCGCAAATTTATCTCCAGCAGACATAGCATTTCCAAGAATATGAGCAGCGGTTACAACACCCTGTCCCCCAACTCCTGCTATTCTTATATTATACCTTTTCATTCTTCTTTACCCCCTTTTTTCTCAATTCTTTCAAAGTACTCTTTTACTTCATCTGTCATATACTCATCAAACTTAAAAACACCCTTTTCTTTCTCTTTAGCATCTTTAAAAACATCAACAGTTGGTATAGCATACTCTATATTACATGAAGTATATGCATGTATAAAAGTCGGACCGAACTCTCTTGCTGCTAGTATTGCTCTTCTTATCACTTTTCCAGCTTTTCTTATATTGGTTGGAGAGAGCTTAACAACATAAACACACCCTGCTAGCTTCGCAAGCTCAGTTGCAGGCATTTTATTAAAGTTTTTACCTTTTGGTGCCATCTTAAGCACAGCCCCTCTTTGCGACATTCCGCTCTCTTGTCCGCCAGTATTACCATAGACTTCATTATCAAGCATTATGGTAGTAAACTTCTCTTTTCTAAACCAAGAGTGCATTGTCATACTAAAACCGATATCCATCATCCCACCATCACCAGCCATCGTTATAACATCTTTTTGCTTATCTGGAAACCTAAGTCTAAAAGCTCTAGTCATTCCAGATGCAACAGCATTTGTATCACCATAGTTTCCGTAAACAAACGGAAGTGCGCCTTGTGAGATAGCAAGTCGTCCACAGCCCGCAGTCCCTATCATAATCGTCTCTTCTGGATTAGGAAGAGATGCAAAAACAACTCTTATGAAGTACGCCATCCAACAGCCAGAACACATCGGATGCTCTTCGCCTATCTCTTTAAATTTTCCAAGGTTTTTAACTCCAACATCTTTATGATCTTTTCCAAAAGGTCCATGATCTATCAAATCTACATAATCTTTTGGTAGATAATCTTTAAATACTGCTGCAGATTCTAAATATCTTAATCCCATTATAATCTCCTATTTTATGCTTGAATTTTATCTGTAGTCATTCCTAGAGCCGTATATATCTCCTGCATAATCAGTTCAACAGGAAGCGTCATACCACCATACACTCTAGGACCATCTACAACTATTCCACTATTTGGAATTGAGGCTTTAACCTCTTTTGATAGCCATCCTATTATGTTATGCTCAGGAACAATAGCAGCTTTTGCATTCTTTAGAGCATCTTTTATCTCTTGCGTTGGAAATGGTCTAATCGCCTTAACTTTTATAAGACCTACACTCAAATTCTCTTTCATGGCATATCTTGTAGCCTCTCTTCCTTGAGCTGCAGCACATCCAGATGCCACGATAAAAACCTCTGCATCAGGATTTATCACTTCAATTGGACCGCCTAAATACTGATATATATATTTCATCGCTCTATGGTTAGAGTCCCATACCTCTTGTTGCCATACTGAGTGTATTAGGTAGCTCATAAAGTTTGATTTTTGAACTGGAGCATCTCTTTGAATTCTAGCTGGTGGCGTCTCGTTGTCCATAGCTGGAACTGGAGCGGCACTTGGATCCATAGGTGTATACTTCATATCATCCGGTGTCATCTCAACATAACCTTTAGCATGTGTAACAAAAAAGCCCTCTGTTGCTACTGCTACAGGGATATACACATCAACTTTTTCTGAAATTGCAAATGCTGCTAAAGTCATATCAAACGTATCTTGCTGATTTTCAGCATGAAGCAGTACGATACCACAGTGCAGCAGATATGCCATCTCAATATTGTCAGGCTGAATTGAGAGTGGTGCATTTACAACTCTTGTTAAAACCCCTAAAACTACTGCTGTTCTATGACCTGGCCATGAAACTATGGCTTCAAGACCTCTTAAAAGTCCTGGTCCCGAAGTAGCTGTAAATAGTCTAACTCCAGTTTTCGCAGCCCCTGTTATAGCAGACATTGTCCCTAGTTCCTCTTCGGCTCTATAGTACTCTTTTATGTGTCCCTCAGCATATATATCGCCAACTAGATGCATAACCTCTGACTGAGGAGTGATTGGATAAGCTACCGCCATATCTACACTTGCTCTTCTTACTGCCTCTGCCATAGCTTGTGCACCTGTAATAAAATGTCTCTCTCTTGGTGCCTCTTTCAAGAGAAAATCCATATCAACTATTGTATCTGTTTTTTTACTCATAATCTATCTCCTATTTATTCAACTTCTGTAACTGTTTCTATGCCTTTTTTTGGAACAATTAGATGCATAAGCTCACCATAATCCAATGGATTTAAATCTGCCCAATCCTCTTTTGGAAGTGATGGATTTTTAGGTGGAAGTTTTGGCTCCCACTCAATGCTCAACTCTTCTTTAGTCTCTATAACAATATCTTTTAGTCTTTTTATGTTATCAGCATGAACATCCCTGATAGATACCATAGCCTCTTCATGCCCTAAAAATGCACATAGTGCGATTGTGAAACAGCTTGTTCCTGAGCTTATCATTCTTAGTGACAGATTTGCATAATGACAGTGCACGCCAACAAATATACATGCCTCTATCTTATTGTGCAAAATTGTCAAATTTGGATGATTTGGATTTATCTCAGCTTCAGGATCAATTTTAGGGTATTTTGGTCTATAATCTGGCATCGGAATGATTTTACAGTTTGGAATCTCTGATGCAAGCTCTAGTATTGCATTTGACTTCTGTGCAACATCATCTCTCCAGTCCCATAAAACCTGAGGTCCTGGAAATATAGTTGGATTTTTTTGGGTTAAAAGTGTTTTTGCAGCCTCTCTCATCGCGGCCTCTTCTTCTACTATATCTCCGTAAAGCAGAGCTTTTCCCTCTGGAGGCAACTCTACCCCACGCGATGGTGCAGACTGTGGCATATAGCCAGTTGGGCCAACTGTTATTCTCCTTAGCATACTTATCTCCTTAAAATAGTTAATTTCAGAAACAATTTCTCTCTAAAAATATGCTTTTAGCTCAAATCATGCAGTAGAAAGTCAGTCATCTAAATAGCATATGCTATTGCATAATTTGGGTTTAAGTTATTGTTCTTAAAAAACTTATCATTTTCAAATCAGTTTTTTAAAAACATAGTCTCATAGCAAAAGCTAAATGAAGCAGTAAATTATAAGATAAAATAATATATAACTTTTACTTTATTTGATAATTCATTTGTTGTAATCTATCATAAAAAATTTACATCCATACTTATTTTAAAATAAATTTTATAAGAAACATACAATCGCTACCATTCTACACATTGGACTTTTTTACATAATAATATAGAGCCTAAACCCAGAAGAGTTATTCTCTTCTGGGTTAACCTTTACTGCCCCATACTAAACTGACTAAAACTTGTCCTCTCTTGCTACATCAACTTGATGTTTGAATACTATGATGGCATAGTTAGCAAAATACTTTTTTCGCATATGTCTCATAATCTTCTCAGCAACATCAGTGCAACACACTATCTCTATTCGTATGTTCCCATCTATGCCTCTACTAGAGCAACGCACACCACGATCACCTTTGCCTCTAGCATTACTAATCGTATAGCCATGTGCACCTAGAACATCTAACTCTTGTGTCATCCTCTTCTCAAGCATAGCTTCAGTTACGATTGTAACTAGTTGATGCTCTACAGTGTTGTACATATATTATCTCCTTATAAATTAAAAACCACTTTACCTAATGCAAGGAAAAGCGGGATACAAATAGCAATTGCTACAACTGTACCTAGTCCAGTTGAAGTAGCTATATAAACCGATGGATTAGCAGATGGAATTCCAGCTCGAATAGTTGGAGGACCTGAAACATCAGAGTTTGAAGCAGCAATTATTGCTAACAGTATTACTCCACCAGGACTTAAGTCTACTAAAACATGAGCGATATACCCTAAGCCAAACCCCATAAATCCGTGCACGATTGGACCCACTATAGAGAAAATAATATACCAGTGTGCCGTTTTGAAGACCTCTCTTATGCGATTAGCAGCTTCCATTCCCATAGTAAGCATAAGTATAGTCAGTAAACCTCCAAAGAGTGGATCGTAAAACTCACTATAGATTGCTTGTGCATTTGTAACTAAACCTATAACTAAACCTATGAGTAGAGCCGTGATAGCTGAGCCTTGCAAAGACTCTCTAACAATAGGCCATATAGCAACTTTAGTTTTTGGACCATCTTTTTTCTTATTTAAGTACATATTTGCTAAAACAATCGCCATAACAAGAGCAGGAATATCTACAAATGGATAAAGTGCAGGAACCCAAGCCTCAAAAAAGATCTCTTCACTATCTAAAATCATCATACTAGCTGCTAGCGTAGATCCACTTACTGCGCCAAATAGTCCCAAAGTAGCAAAAGCATCATCCTTTTTTACTCCTGGAAGTTTTGCAAGTGTAACAGAGCCTAGCAAAACAGTACCAACACCTAAAAGCCCACTAAAAAGAGCAGGTAGTATCATATCAGTAACATCTGACTCTTTAATAGCCATGCCGCCTTTTATGCCAATTTTGACCAAAAGAACAAACACACAAAACTGATAGATAGCCTCTGGGATACGCAGTCTGCTATTGAGAGCTGAAACGACCATACCAATAAGTAAAAATGCCAAAATAGGATTTTGTAACTGATTAAAAAATAAACTTAAAAACTCCAATAAATTCTCCTTACAACAATAACATACTATATCAAGCTTTCCTTGAAGCCAACTTTTAAGGACATCTCTAAAATTAAATGTTACTTATAGTAACATTTATAACTATTTTAATAAAGCCTAGCTATTTAAAACTTCTCTTATAGCTTTACCGATGTCAGCTGGCGAGACAACAACTCTAACTCCAACACTCCGCAGTGCCTCCATCTTCTCTTTTGCAGTTCCAGTATTCCCGCTCACAATCGCTCCAGCATGACCCATAGTCTTGCCTTTAGGAGCACTCTGTCCAGCGATAAATGCCACAACTGGTTTAGTGATTTTCTCTTTTATGAGCTTAGCAGCTTGAATCTCAAGATCACCTCCAATCTCACCTATCATAACAATCGCTTCAGTTTGCGGATCTGCTTCAAACATCAGCAAAATCTGGTTGTACGAAAGACCGATAATTGGGTCTCCTCCAATGCCAACAGCGGTTGTAATTCCAAAGCCCTCATTACAGACCTGATTTGCACCCTCATAAGTTAGAGTGCCTGATTTTGAGATTAGCCCAATACTACCTTTTTTAAAAATAGCTCCTGGCATAATTCCAATTTTACACTCATCAGCGGTAATAACCCCTGGACAGTTTGGCCCAATAGTCATCATGCCACACTTTGTAGCATAGGCTTTAGCTGCTTGCATATCTTTTACAGGTGCTCCTTCGGTGATGATAACGGCTAACTCAATCCCAGCTTCAGCAGCCTCCATAATAGCATCACCAACAAATGCAGGTGGAACAAAAATCATACTCACCGTTGCATTAGTTGCACTTATTGCCTCATTCACTGTGTTAAAAACAGGCTGACCTAGATGAGTTTGACCACCTTTGTTCGGAGTAACACCACCAACTATCTTAGTGCCATATGCGATGCACTGCTCAGAGTGAAACGACCCCTCTTTGCCAGTAAAGCCCTGAACTATTACTTTTGTATTTTTATCTACCAATATACTCATCTACACTCCCTTTGCCGCAGCAACTGCTTTTGAGGCACCATCACCCAAATCATCACCAACTATCAAATTGGCAATATTTGCACTTTTAAGAATTTGTGCAGCCTCTAAAGAGTTTGTTCCATCAAGTCTAACTATCACTGGAACACTAATATCTGTAATCTTTGTAGCTTCGATAATACCATTTGCAATTCTATCGCACCTAACAATTCCACCAAAAATATTTACAAAAATCGCTTTTACTTTTGGATTTTTTAAAATTATCTCAAAGCCCTTAGCAACTGTTTGAGCATTAGCCGAGCCACCAACATCCAAGAAGTTTGCAGGTGTTCCTCCCATGTGATTTATAGTATCCATAGTTCCCATGGCTAAACCAGCACCATTTACCATACAGCCAATCTCGCCATCAAGTGCAACATAACTAAGACCATGCTTTGCAGCTTCAAGCTCATCAGCATCCTCCTCACTTAAATCCCTCATAGCGGCAATCTCAGGCTGTCTATATAGTGCAGAGTTATCAAATCCCATCTTTCCATCAAGCGCGATAAACTCACCATCTCCTGTTTTGACAAGTGGATTTATCTCAATCATCTTTGCATCATTTTCCATATACAACTTATACAACTTTTGTGCAAGTGAGATGATACTCTTTTGCTCACTCTTGTCCGTAATCCCAAGACCAAAAGCCAATTTGCGACCATGAAAGCCTTGAAAACCAAAAGAGGGGTCAATTGCAACTGTGATTATCTTTTGGGGCGACTCCTGTGCTACAGTCTCTATATCCATACCTCCCTGTGTTGAAGCCATAATCAAAGGCATCTCTAATTTTCTATCCAATACAACAGATAGATATAACTCATCTTGTATATCAGCGCCCTCTTCTATATAGACCTTTTGAACAAGCTTTCCCTCAGGTCCTGTTTGATGAGTAACAAGAGTCATGCCAAGAATCTCTTTGGCAAACTCCTCTACTTTTTCCAAGCTTGTAGCAACTTTAACACCACCACCAAGCCCTCTTCCACCAGCATGTATTTGAGCTTTTACCACCCAAA
>CAZLXQ010000032.1:0-12618 GCA_964563675.1 uncultured Sulfurospirillum sp. | reverse complement strand
TCGTACTTGTTTCATAGATATAATCCTCACTCTAACACCTTTGTAAATAAATTTAGAAAATATCTCTTTCTTAAGCCAATATAAGTTGACGGTTTTTAGACCAAAGTGTCCGAATGAAACTGTCATGGGTGTCCGATTTGCTCCGTTTTTTTGTAGCTCCTAAATGTTTGTTTTGTCGCCACATACTTGGTATACTCTTGGTTAAGCCCATTTTAATTCAGGTTTTATATGCCGATGAGCACACTCAGTCAGGTATGAGTTTATAAGGTTTTGATATGAAATACCAGTTTCTTTTGCTAAACCTTTAAAGTAGTCGATTGTATCAATTTCAATACGAATTGATATTTGTTTTTTAACATGTTTAGCATATGGGTTTTTAACAGAGTTGCTAAAATCGTATTCTTCTCTCATAATAGTTCCTTGTAGTTTTTTTCTTCTGGTGAAGTTGCTTTTCTTGCTGAAATGAGGCGAATGATATTTTCTTTATCCTTGTAACAATGGACTACAACCAGTACTTTCAAAGAGCAACTTAATCCAAGTAAGATAAATCTGTCCTCATCTTCCGAATGGTCAGGATCAAAAATTAATCTGGCATTATCATCATTAAATACTGATTGTGCCTCTTTAAATGAAATCTTATGTTTAGCAAGATTTTTTGTAGCTTTATTTTTATCCCAATTAAATTTTATTGCTTTCATAATTGTATTATAATGATTTTTTCATATTAAGTCAAATATGTGTTATGAGTATAACGGTTGAATTGAGAGACAAGGCGATTTTATGCTTGTAAGTTTCTAGCTTTATTTAAGTTTATTTAATTATTAAAGCCAAATAATCCCGCACTATGGCCTTGTATAATGTCCCTAACAAAAAGAACCAAACCAAGCAAAGATTTTATTCCAAAATGCTAAAATAAAGCAATGAAAATGCCGATGGACTTCTTAGGCAATATTTTCCAAAAGGAATGGAGTTTGTAGATACAACAAGAGAAGAGCTCATTGATACCGTTCACAGGCTAAATTCACGACCTAGAAAGTGTCTTGGTTATGCAACACCTCATGAGGCTTTTATGGAGCTTACAGGTTTAAATGCTACAATACTGGTTAAGGGTATTTGGTTATGAGTCGAATTCGCCCTTTACAAATGAAAGAGTAGAATGATAAGCAAAAGTGAACTAATAAAAGAGATAGCAAAGTTAATAGAAACAGACCCAGATACAATCCCTATGGAGCCTACTGTGTTGGAGTTTTTAAGTGAAGATGAACTTATATCAGTTTTGAAAAATCTCTATAAATCCAAAGAGACAAGAAGTGAACAAAACGAAGAGTGGTTTAAAGAGCTGTGCGACATCACTAAGCCATAACTCTTTTCATCCCATCCCTTTTTATATCGTCATAAAGGTCTAAGTGGTCAAGATAGGACACTAGATACTTTCTGCTCATATCATAATACCCCCTAAAGGATGCGATATCTACAAAGCCTGTGGTTTTTATAATCTCTCTAAGTCTGACCATAATCGTACTTAGGTTTTCGCTTGTAACAAAAAGGTTATGAGCAAGGCGTACTACTTTTTTTGCTTTTGTCAATCTTTTGAGTGCTTCATCTCCCATCTTTCTATCTATGTCAAGCTTGTCATAGAGGTTATAAGGAGCTGTTGGCATAAATCCCTCTTCTTGAAGGATTGAGTGTATCTTCTCCTCTATAACTTTATCTATATTGCTTACATCTATATTTGGATTTTTGTAAATTCCATCTTTAAATTCAAGTTTTCCACTTTTTACTATCTCTCTTAAGATATCGCTCAATAGCGCCTCGCTTGCCCATTTGATTTTGAGTGCGAGTGAGTTTGCTGAGAGCAGAGCATACTCATTTTTCTCATAGATTGAATTTATCACCTGCTTTAGCTCATTTTTTACCTCTATTGAGTAGAGAACTAACCCTTTTTCATCTACAAAAACATTTTCCATCTCTTGAGCGATTTTTAGAGATTCATTGTGGTTAAGTCCAAATCTTTGGTTTGATGAGATGAGCCCAAAACCTCTTTTGTGAGAGTTTACAAGTATCTCAAATGCACTCTTGAAGTTATCATTTTTTAGAGCCTCCAAGAGGAGTATTTTTATCTTTTTTTTGATTGGGTCATTGATGGGATTTAGAACTCGTCCACCACCAATAGTGCGACCGCTAGAGCAGATTATAAATGGCTCATTATGAACCAAGAAGATTTTTTGTGCAAACTGCAACTTAGCAAATCCACCCAAAGTTTCACTTCTGTTTCCATACAGTAGCACTTTGGCTTCGATCTGCTTTGTCCCTATGAAAAGTATCACTTTTGTGTTATGCTTAACCTTTTGACTTGAGATACCCTCAACCCACACATCAACACTCTCAAAACCTCTTATAAACCCTTTTTTGCAAAGCAAAACCCCTTTTTTAAGAGCTATCTTTGGATTTTGTAGGTTTATAGCCACTCTTTGTGAGCTCAATGCCTCATTTACATCTTTTTCGTGAACTTGAAGATTTCTCACCACTATCTCTTTGCCAAACTCTGGTGCGAACACTTTTTCACCTACTTTTATATCCCCATCAAGCACGGTTCCTGTAACAATCAGTCCAGCACCAGCGAGCGAGAAAGAGCGGTCTATGTAGTATCTAAAAAGCCCATTGCTCGGTTTTTTTGTGATTGGAATTGAAAATAGCTCATTTTGTAAATTTTTGATAGAGTTTGGCTCATAAATACTAACAGGGATTATTGCTTGAATCTCAAGGTGAGAGAGGTTTTTAAAATACTCCTCTATCTCAGCTTTTCGCTCCTCTATCTTCTGCTTACTTACTAAATCACTCTTAGTCAAAGCGATGATAATACTCTTTACATGTAGAAGATTTAAAATCTCAAGATGCTCATGGGTTTGAGGCATAACCCCTTCTTTGGCATCAATCACAACCATACTAGCATCAAATCCAAAAGCCCCTGCTATCATGTTTTTTAAAAGCTTCTCATGACCTGGAACATCTATAAAAGCTACATTTGTATCTGCATTTGTCAAGTTGGAAAAACTAAGGCTTATGGTTATTCCTCGTCTCTTCTCTTCCTCTAAGTCATCTCCAGCAAAGCCCGTTAAAGCCTCTATGAGTGCTGTTTTGCCATGGTCTACATGCCCTGCTGTTCCTACAACTATATGCTTCATATTACCACTCTTCTTTCTTAAATTCTTAAGGATAAGCAAGTTTTTACATTCTGTCTTTCGCTTTTATACCTATGAGATTTAATCCTACTCTTATGCTCACACCAACCATAGCCAATAGTTTTAAAAATTTCTTTTCATTTTTTCCACCAATAACTCTGTTTTCATTATAAAACTTATGAAGCATTGAGGCGAGAGTTTTTAAATACTCTGTTACTTTTTGTAGCTGTCTTGATTCAAAAGCATCTTCTAAAACCTCTGGAAGTAGAAGTGCAGTATATAGAAGGTTTACTGCATCATCATTTAGATTTTCTAGCTTAGTCTCTTTTATATCTTCAAGAGTTTTACCACTCTTTTTAAACACTTGATTGATTCTAGCATGTGCATAGTTTATATAAAAAACAGGGTTCGAGCTATCCTCTTGCTTAAACATATCAACATCAAAATCCAAATGAGTATCACTCTTTTTGCTTAAAAATACAAATCTAAGAGCATCACTCCCAATATCCTGAACTACATCACTCATCAAGATAAAATTACCAGCTCGTTTGCTCATCTTGTATGGCTCACCACCTTTGAGAAGTGCAACCATCTGAGCTAAAATCACCTCTAGTCTATCTTCATCATGTCCAAGAAAATTTATAGCAGCTTTTACTCTTGAAACATACCCATGATGATCAGCTCCCCAGATGTTTATATAGTAGTCATGCCCTCTTTGGTATTTATCGTCATGATAGATAATATCGCCAGCAAGATAGGTTGGTCTTCCATCTTCGCGGATAACTACCCTATCTTTTTCATCGCCCAAGTCGGTTGACCTAATCCAGATTTTTCCATCATCTATATAAGTTTTATCTGATTTTTCTAACTTTTTAAAGCTATCATCCCAACTACTGTATAGAGATTTTTCACTCACAAACTGCTCAAACTCTATGCCAATATCGGCAAGATTTGACTTTACAAGCTCCATCATCCTCTCTTTTCCCCACAAAGAGAGCTTCTCTATACTCTTTTTATCTTCAAATACACTAGAGCCTAACTCTTTTTTAGCCTCATAGGCCAAGTCGACTATATACTCGCCACGATAAAACTCTTCAGGCCACTTCACCTCAACATGAAGAACATTTTCTCGTCCAGCAAGAAAAATAGACAGACCTAGCATCTCCATCTGACTTCCCGCATCATTTACATAATACTCGCTAGTGATTTTATAGCCTAGATGTTTTCCTATGCGGTAGACCGAATCGCCAAGCACTGCACCTCTAGCATGCCCTATATGAAGAGGTCCTGTAGGGTTCGCACTTACATATTCTAGTAGTATTGATTGGTTTTTGTCTGATTTGGCAAAATCTTTTTCGTTGCTTAATGCCCATGATGCATACTCATCCAAAAACCCTTCGCTTAGTTTAAAATTGATATAACCTTTTAGGGATGTAACTTCTTTAAATATAGTGCTATTTTCAAACTTTTTACATAGCTCGTCTGCTATAAGCATAGGAGATTTTCTAAGCTCTTTTGCAAGCGAAAATGCTAGAGGCGTTGCATAGTGACCAAAAGAGAGATCTTTTGGCTTTTCTAAAACAAACTCACACTGGAGTTCGTTTTTTATAATTTCTCTTATTCGGCTCTTCAATCTTGTACCCGATTAAGCTTGTTTAGTCTCTTCTACCTTAGTGGTAGATATGGTCTCTTCTTTTTCTATTTTATTGTTAACTTGCTCTTGAGTTTTTTTTTCAGCTTCTTCTTTGGCTACTTCATCCTCTTTCATCTCACTTTTAAAACTCTTAATTCCCTTACCAATACCTTTTGCAAGATCTGGAATCTTCTTTGCTCCGAAAAGCAATACAACGATCGCTAAAATTATCAGTAGTTCTGGCATACTTGGAACACCCATACTCTCTCCTTGTTATCAACTAATAGGATATTATATCATTATAGTCTTAAGAGTAGCTCTAAAAACAGAGTTAGCTTGACCAGTTGTTTATCAGCTTTTTGGTGTCAGTACAGAACACCCTGTATTTTGAGGAGACAGCAATCGCAGTAAGTCTCTCTACTGTTTTTTCAAAGCCATCGTTAATCAAGACATAGTCATACTCTTGAATTTTTTTCATCTCTAAGGCGGCATTACTTAAGCGTTTATCTATCACTTCTTGAGAGTCAGTATCTCTATGAATAAGCCTTGATTTTAACTCATCTTGACTTGGAGTTGTTATAAAGATTGAAGTAATAGCATCTCCAAACTTCTCTTTTGCAATTTCGTATCCTTGAACATCTATATCAAAAAGCACTAATTTGCCATCATTTAAAGCTTTTTGTACAGGCTTTAAAGATGTTCCATAGTAGTTATCATGTACTTTTGCCCACTCTAAAAAAAGCCCCTTCTCTATATCTTTTAGAAACTCATCTTTTGATATAAAGTGATAGTCATCTCCTTCAGCTTCACCCTCTCTTATTGCTCTAGTTGTAGTAGATATGGAAAAATAGATATTTTCTACTTTTTTAGTCATCTCTGCGATGAGTGAGCTTTTGCCAGAGCCACTAGGTCCTGATACTATTAGCATAACCCCTTTGTTCACTGACTATCCTCTTCAAATGTAACAGTTACATTGATTTTCATGCCCTTAAGAACATCTTTTAAAGAGTTATCATTTAGTGTATCTTTTATGCTTTGACTCACTTTTTGCTCTATCTTTTTTTCTAAATCTATTTTTTCACAACACTTCTGTTCACCTCCAAGAGCCACGAGAAGTTCACTCTCTTTTATGTCGTCGATTGAAGATGGAGGACTATCCTCAGCTACACTATCTTCACACAAGGAGACATCATCTAAACTAAGCTCTTCGTCATCAGGCTCGTTTACTGAAAAATCCTCCTCGCTTGAAGTAGACTCCTCTAGCAATAAGTCGTTATCAGCTTCATCTTCTAGCAACTGTTTCACCTCATCAATCTCTTCACTATCTAAAATGGAATCCAGCTCGTCTTCGCCACTAGTTTGGCTTGCTACATTCTCTTCATCGCTCCTCTTTAGCATCTCTTCGTCAAGCTCTATCTCATCTTCGTAGCTTTGCAGGTCTGATGCTTCACAACTTAACTCTGCATCATCTGCCTCCATGCTCTCCTCTTTTGTTTCAAGCTCAATATCATCTGTGCAATCAAGCTCAATATCACCTAAATCTAACTCAGATATATCCTCATCTTCTAAGTTTATCTCTTGAGTATCAGATGTTTGAGCATCCTCTTCCTCAAGCTCTTCAAGAACCCTATCATCAAAAACCTCATTCTCAATCTCACCTCCTATCTTTAAAGCTAGATCTATAAAATCTGTTGGAAGAAATGGTTTTTTTAAAAGATAGTCCATATTTTCAGGCTTAGTTTCGCCCCTTGGAGTGATGTAGACAAAATGCCTTGAAAGACCGACTTCTCTCATCTTGTCTATAGTACTCTCATCATACATCTCATTATCAACAAAAACAATATCATAACTCTCAAGAGGTAGCTCCTCAAATGATGTTGCCTCATCTATGTTAAACTCAAGCTTTTTTGTGCTTAGAGTGATAAGCCTTGATACTGCTGGATGTTGATTTACAAGAAGAAAATACATGATATAAGCTCCCAAATATATAATAATTAAACTATTTTAGTATAAATTAGATTAGGACTATATAAATAGTATAGATAATCTATTGAGTGCTTCTAGCATCTCTCTTTTGAAAACTATCATAATTGAGCCAAGAGTTACAATCATAACAATAAAAGAAATCATAATTTTTATAGGAAAACCCACTACAAGCAGATTAAATGATGGCATAGTTTTCATAAGCATGCCAAAAACTATATCTGCTAAAAGAGATATTCCAATAACTGGAAAAGAGAGTATAAAGCCAAACATAAACATACTTGCAACTGCTACAACTAGATACTCCCAAATGCCATAAGTTGGATAAAAACCACCTAGAGGTATATGATTTAACGACTCTGCTATAAAAAGTATCATCAAGTGATGACCATTGAAGCTAAGAAGTATCACTAGGGCGAGTAGTGTAAAAAAAGTGCTCACTATGGGAGTGCCTACTCCTGTTTGTGGGTCTATCAGGTTTGCCATTGTAAAGCCCATAACAAAAGAGATATTCATGCCTGCAATTTGTAGCATTCCAAAAACTATAACTAAAAAAAGTCCTGCGATGAAGCCTAGCATAAGCTCACTCACAAGTGCTAAAGTCAGACTAATTACAGTATACTCAATATCAGGAAGAGTAGCTAGCGGAAAAAGAAACATTGTCATACAAAACGCCATAGCAGTTTTGACAGTCATCGGTATTCTTAGGTGAGAAAAAAATGGAAAAAATGCGAAAAGACCGCTTAGTCTCGTGAAAAGAAGCATAAAAAGTACAACTTGGTTTGTACTAAAAAACTCTACTAAAGAGTGCATTTTGCATTACATTTGTCTGCTAAATCACTATCATGAGTTACCAAAAGTAGTGCTGCTCTGCTCTGCTCAATATACTTAAACAAGATATTCATAACTTCACTAGCGGTCTTACTGTCTAAGTTTCCTGTTGGCTCATCAGCAAATATAATCTTTGGCTTCTTTGATAGCACTCTTGCAATTGAGACCCGCTGTTGCTGTCCGCCTGAGAGCTCACCCACTTTTTGTTTTAAAACATTTGTGATGTCTAGTTTCTCTATCAGTTCACCATCTACCAAAGTATCATTTAGTAAAGCCGCAAGCTCTATGTTTTCATAAGCATTAAAGCCCTTAAAGAGGTAGTGCGACTGAAATATAATCCCCACATCTTCTCTTCTTATTTTTAAAATATCTCTATTTTTTTGATTGTATAAATCTTTTCCAAGAAGCTTTACTTCACCACTATCGGGCTTAAGAAGAGTTGCACAAATGTGCAGAAGTGTAGATTTGCCACTACCGCTCACACCGACTATAGAGAGAGACTCTTTTGGGTTTAAAGTAAAATTTATATCAGAAAAAAGATTGTATTCAAAAGAGTGTGAAAGATTTCGTACTTCTAAAAGAGGTGTCACTCTAAAGTCTCCTTTTTATTAGAACAAAGCCCCTAGTAGACTTCTCTCACTAAAGCTTTGCCTCAATAAGAACACCTCTTGCATGTAGGTTTTATTGTCCTAGTTGTCCTGCTACTTCTGCAGCAAAGTCTTCAACTCTCTTCTCAAGTCCTTCGCCAAGCTCGTATCTTATGTACTCTATTAGCTCAATTTTTCCACCGAATTGTGTAGCTTTATCAGCAAGAACTTGCTCAACTGTTTTTTTATCATCCATCACAAAAAACTGACTTAAAAGTGTCATCTTTTGGTCTAGCTGAGTGTTGTCCGCTACAAATCTATCTAGTTGTCCTGGAACTATTCTATCCCAAATCTTCTCTGGTTTGCCTTGAGCTTTTAACTCAGTCTCAATATCTGCTTTAGCTTTAGCCATCACTTCATCAGTAAGTTGCGACATGCTCACATAAGTTGGTATCTTTAGCTCATGTTTTTTTAGTCTTCTTAACTCTTCATTTTGCTTCTCAATGTCAGCTTTCATACCAAGAGTCTCTTTTGCAACAAAGTCTGCATCAAGTTCAGTATAGGATAAAAAAGATGGCTTCATAGCGGCTGCATGCATACAAAGCTGTCTTATAAACTCTACACTTTTTGAGGCAACTTCTGCATTTTCACAATTTGCCTTGATAACAACACCAACTCTTCCATTTGAGTGAACATAGCCATTTGTAACAGAATTCTTATCAGAATTAAGTGTTACAAATCTTCTTACGACAATCTTCTCGCCAATAGTAGCAACTTTAGCACTCAAATACTCTTCAAAATTAGCTTCGCCAATAGTACTACTCGTAAGTGTGCTAGTATCAACTATGTTATTTTGCTGAATATGGCTTGTAATCTCTTTAGTTAGATTGATAAAGTTATCATTTTTAGCAACAAAATCTGTCTCTGAGTTTATCTCAGCAAGTGTTACTGCTTTATCACTTGTTATGACCTGAACCAGCCCTTCAGCAGCAATTCTATCAGCTTTTTTTGCAGAGCTTCCTAGACCTTTTTCTCTTAGAATTGTTGTTGCTTTTCCCATATCCCCATCAGCTTCCACAAGAGCTTTTTTACAATCCATCATGCCAGCACTAGTTGCACCCCTAAGCTCTTTAACCAATTTCGCACTAATTTCAGCCATAGTTATGCTTCCCTTACTGTTTCTTCAGATACAGCCTCTTTTACTATCTCATCTTCTTGAGCCGGAACATCTTGCTCTTGTGGTTCTGCCTCATCTTGTGCTTTTATCTCTTTGCCCTCATTAATCGCCTCTTTCATCTCTCTACAAAATAGCTGAACAGAACGAATGGCATCATCATTTCCAGGAATCGGATAATCAACAACATCAGGATCACAGTTAGTATCTAGTGGAGCTACAACAGGAATACCAAGTCTTCTAGCCTCTAAAACTGCGATATTCTCTTTTACAGTGTCTATCACAAAAATCATATCAGGCACACCCTTCATATCTCTAATGCCACCAAGATAGTTTAAGAGTTTAGCCTTTTTTCTACGAAGCATAAGTGCCTCTTTTTTTGTAAGCAGCTCTATCTGCCCATCCTCTTCCATCTTCTCAATGATATCAAGTTTTCTGATTGATAGCTTAATCGTATCATAATTTGTTAGCATTCCACCTAGCCATCTATGGTTGACATAAGGCATACCACAAGCGATAGCCGCATCTTTTATGGCATTGCTTGCTTGTTTTTTTGTACCTACAAAAAGTATCGTTTTCCCCTCTGCTGCTGCATCTCTTACGATATTGTAAGTGTGTCTAAAGTACCTTAGAGTCTTTTGTAGATCTATGATATAGATATTTTTTCTTTCGCCAAAAATGAATTTTTTCATTTTTGGATTCCATCTTCTGGTTTGGTGTCCAAAGTGTACACCGCACTCTAGTAAATCCTTCATTGTTACCATGAAGTCTCCTTTGTTTTGATTTGGGGTTTGCCCATTTTTTGGTTTAGCCTCCACACCCATCAACACAGCAAATTCTATATACCGTGCAACCTAAAAGGATTGGTGCGTGCGAGATTGAGTCGTGATTATATTGAAGATTTGTTTAAACTATGCTTTTATCTCTAGTTTTATATTGGTTTAAATCAGTTTGGATAGAGTTGTAGTATACAAATCAGTCTAAGAGGTATTTTGTGAAAAACTGGGTAGGATTTTTGAAAGATTTTGTAAAAAAACCTCAACTAGCTCTACATGTAGACAATAAAACAAAAGAGAGTATATATCTTCAAGCTTTTGAAAATAGTGCAATTTATGCAAAATTAGACTCTTCGCTCAACATAATATACACAAATAGACAATTTTGTCAAATAATGCATACAACAAAACAGGAGTCTTTAGGTGTAAGCTTTTCAAGTATAATGAAAGATAGCTTTCTAGAAGTACAAGAGATTTTAAAGTGTAATCAGTCTTGGGAAGGTAGAGGGATATTTATAACTTATGATAAAGAGGAGATACATCTAAACTGCTCTTTTGTGCCCATAGTAGATGAAAAGTATGGACTTGATGAGATTCTCTTTTTAGCTACAGATGTTACTGAACTAGTCCTAAGCAAGACTAGTCTCATAAATAATCTTTACCAAGATCCTCTTACAAAGCTACAAAATAGGCTTAAGCTCTTTATGGATAAAAATACTATACTAGCAAAGTATGAAACTACAAACATAATATTTAATATCGACTCTTTTGACTCCATAAATGACCTCTACGGAGAGGAGTGCGGTGATGAGATACTGATACAAGTTGCAAGATGGCTAGAGAGCAACCTGCTAACTTCACAAACAAGACTCTATAAATTAGAAGCCGATATATACACTATGGTTTGTTTAGAACAGATAGAGGAGAAGGCTCTTATAGTTTATCTGGAGACACTCTCTAAGAAAATCCAAATTCATAAGTTTTTATGTAGTGATATTGAGATATGCATAGCCATGACTATTGGTGCTTCACAAAGTAAAGAGAATCGACTCAAACTATCTCAGATTGCATATAATGATGCAAAGCTGTCTAAAAAATCATTTGCAATATATGATAAAAAAAGTAACAAAAAAGAGGAGCATTTAAAAAATATACAAATTTTAAAGACTATAGAAAATGCTACTGAAAAAAGATTGGTAGTTCCATATTTTCAGCCAATTATGAGTTTGGAGAGTGGAAAAATAGAGAAACATGAGGCACTAATGAGAGTCAAAAACGAAAGAGGGGAAATCCTCTTGCCTTACGAATTTTTAGATATTACTAAACGCTCAAAAATTTATCCAAAGCTCTCTTGCTTACTTATTCAAAAGAGTATAGATATTTTTGCTGCATGTCCAAGTGAGTTCTCTGTCAATCTATCTTTTTTAGATGTAACAAATGAAGCAACGACAAAATTTATCTTTGATATTTTAGAGAAGAGCGGCATAGGTCCTTGGCTAATTTTCGAACTTTTAGAGAGTGAGGGTACACAAAACTATAGAGAGGCTATAAGTTTCATAGAGCAAGTCAAGTCGTATGGAGCACGGATAGCTATAGATGATTTTGGTTCTGGATACTCAAATTTTGAGAGAATTTTGGAGCTTCAAGTTGATTTTCTCAAGATAGACGGGAGTCTTATAAAAAATATAGATAGAAATGATGATATGAGAATTATCACAAAAACCATAGTCAGTTTTGCAAAAGAGCTAGGTATAAAAACTATAGCGGAGTTTGTTCATTCCGAAGAGATTTTAAACCAAGTCAAGATATTGGGCATGGACTTTGCACAAGGCTATTATATAGGAAAGCCAGATAAAACACTAAAGGAGATTTTTAAATGAATCTATCCAAAATCGCACTTCAAGCCATACAAGATGAGTTTGACTATACCAATACTCTTGATATAGACTCTATTGCAAAAAAGTATCCTGCACTCAAAGAGAACGGTGCATCATTTGTAACACTGAATCAAAATAGCAAACTTAGAGGGTGTATCGGTTCACTTGAAGCTAAGCGACCACTCATAGAGGACATAATCTCAAATGCAAAAAGTGCAGCTTTTCGAGATCCTAGATTTGCTAAACTAACTCAAGAGGAGCTTTGTGTTACAGATATAGAGGTTTCTGTTTTAACTAAGCCGAAGTTTGTGGAGTATAGCAACATAGAAGATTTAAAAAGCAAGATAGATCCAAATATAGATGGGGTTATCTTAAAGCTCAACTCAAATCAGGCAACATTTTTACCACAAGTATGGGAGGAGCTACCAGAGTTTGAAAGCTTTTTTGGGCATCTCTTAAGTAAAGCAGGACTTCCCGCAGATAGCTTCAAAAACCATCCTAAAATACTAACTTATCAAGTAGAAAAGTTTACATAAATAATTTTTAGATGTCCAGAGCTTCACCAAGTTATGGTT
>CAZLXQ010000031.1:0-12694 GCA_964563675.1 uncultured Sulfurospirillum sp. | reverse complement strand
TCTATGGGCTTACTTGTGTCTATATCCCCTAGCTCCTGTGTTCCTTGCTAGCTCTTTTGGTATGGTGCCTTGTGAGCGATGAAGTGTTTTTGCTGTCTTGTTTTGTGATGCTCCACTTTTTATCTCTATTTCGATATAATATCTCTCTTGGAGAGTTAGTTGATTGTAACTCATTTTTACCCTTTTGCTTTGTTGTTATTGCTTAAGCATATCTAACTCTTCTTGTTGTCTGTATTTAGTAATTTGTTTGAGGGTGTTTACTTGTGATGTGAATCTAGATATCTCTTAAAAGAGGATAATTTTATTTAGAGGTGTTTGTTGTTTATGAAAAGTTTTTTGTTGTTAGTAATTTTTGTTTCTAGTCTGCTTGCCTCGACTCTCTCAAAAGATATACTCTTAATTCACTCATATCATAGGGGGTATAAGTGGAGTGATGATATCTCTAGTGTTATTGAGAAGCATTTTGATAAAAGTGCAAATATCTACTTGACTACAGTCTATATGGATACAAAGAAAATTGCGACTCAGCTCTATTTTGATAAGCTTTTTGAGCTTTTTGAGGAGCAGTTCAAGGGGAGAGGATTTGATCTTATAGTTGCAGTTGATAACAATGCTTTGGAGTTTGTTATAAGGTATCATCCGCACCTATTTCAGGGTTTACCTGTTGTTTTTTTAGGTATTAATAATTTTGATGAAGCTATGATTTATGAGAACAATATGCGCTCCTATATAACTGGGGTTGTTGAAGAGGTTGATATTAGAAAAAATATAGACTTGATTTTGAAAATTCATCCTGATTTAGAAAAACTACTCATTATCAATGATCATTCTCGCACAGGACAGGCATTAAGAAGAGATATATTTAGAGTGCTACCAGAGTTTAAAGATAGGCTTAAATTCGAATACATAGATAGTATCGATATAGAAAATTTAAAAAAGAAAACAGAGAGCTTGACAGAAAAAATGGCAATTCTTTGGGTGCTTTTATTTAAAGATAAAACAGGAAAATTCTTTACATATAAAGAGAGCCTAAAGCAGGTCAAAAATGCTTCACAGGTTCCTATCTATGGGTTGTGGGATTTTTATCTTGGCGAAGGGATTGTTGGAGGACTTCTTACAAGTGCTACTGCCCAGGCTGATTCAGCAATAAAGATGATTGAGGCGATATTTGAAGGCACTGCTCCAAGAGAGATACCAATCTTAACTAAGAGCCCAAATAAATACATATTTGATTATGACAGACTAAGAGAGCATGGTATAAAAATACCAAGCGATATCGAGGTTTATAAGAAAATAAATATGCCATTTTCTTTTTATGAGAAGTATAAATACTTTATATGGCTAGCGATATTTGTAGTTACGACTATTGTTTCTGTATTGGTTCTTCTAATAATAGGTGTCGCTAGAAGAAAGAGAAGTGAAGTAGCGCTAACAAATCAGCTGAAGTTTGTTAATGTTTTAATGGATGCTATGCCTAACCCTATACACTACAAAAATCTAAAAGGAGAGTATATAGGTTGCAATAAAGCCTTCGCTGATTTATTGAATAAAACCAAGCATGAGGTGTTAGGTCAAAGTGTATTTGATTTTTTTTCACAAGAGTGGGCGCAGGAGCAGGCCAATAAAGACAGAGAGCTTTTAAAAAGTAGAGCAACTGATTTCTTTGAAGGTACACTGCATTTTCAAGATGGAAGCTCAAGAGTTATGACTATAAATAAGACAGTTTACTCCAATATAGATGGACGCATTGGAGGTATAGTAACTGTTATGGATGATGTAACACAGAAAAATCAACAAAAACAGTTTTTAATTCAACGCGCAAAACTAGCAGAGGTTGGCGAGATGATAACCGCAATTGCTCATCAGTGGAATGAGCCACTTGTCGAGCTTTCAGCGATTCTACAAGATATAGAGTTTAGCTACTTTCAAGGCCAGATGAATAGTGATATGATGAAAGGTTTTGTAAAAGAGTCTATGATTCAGATTCAGTATATGTCTCAAACCCATAAAGATTTTAGGAATTTTTTAAAACCATCCACTAAGAGGGTGATATTTTGTGCAAAAAAAGCTCTCAATCAGGTTTTAGAAATTGTAGAGAGGCAACTTTTTTATTCACATATAGAACTAAGCGTTATATGCGAAGATGATTTTGTGCAAGTTTTTGGTTATGAAAATGAGTTTAAACAGGTTCTTTTAAATATAATAAATAATGCAAAAAATAAAATCACTACTGCCAAAAAAGGGCAAAGTATAGCCATACATGTAGAGGCAAAAAGAGATAAAACATTCATAGAGATTAGTGATGATGCTGGTGCAATTCCTGAAGATATAATAGGTTTTGTTTTTGACCCATACTTTACAACTTCAAAAGATGGAACAGGCTTTGGTCTATACATGGCGAAAATAATCATAGAAGAGAAGATGGATGGAGAGATAAGTGTTCGCAATTATCTAGATAGTGTTGTATTTAGCATAACAGTACCCAACAAGGAGAAGCTAAAATGAAAATTCTACTACTAGAAGACAATAAGAGGCTCAATGAAACTATAGTTAAAAGACTTCAAGCAAGAGCTTTTGAAGTTCATAGCTTTATAGACGGACAAGACGCTTGTGATGTTATAGACAATGGATATGCTTGCTTTGTTTTAGATATAAATGTCCCAACCTTAAATGGCACACTGATACTTAAAAAAATCAGAGAGTTTAATGCTGATGTACCAGTAATCATCATAAGCTCTACGGTTGAGCTTGATGTTATAAAGAAATCCTATAGTTTTGGCTGTAGTGATTATCTTAAGAAGCCATTTTTTATAGATGAGCTGGAGATAAAGATAGAGAAGCTTTGCTACATCAATCATACTTTGATAGAGATAACAAAAAATATTGTTTTTAACTTTAAAGATAGTATTTTGGAAATCGATGGAAAACAGGAGCATTTATCTCGCAAAGAGAGACTTCTTTTGAATCTGTTTTTGGCTCAAAGAGGGAAAGTGGTCTCTTTTGATACAATTCAAGCTATCGTATGGGAAGGCAGCTTCGTTAGTATGGACTCTATTCGTTCTCTCGTAAGACGAGTGAGAAAAAAAATCCCGATAGAGTGCATAGATACCTCTATAGATGTTGGTTATATCTTTAAAAAAGAGAAAGATTGTAACTAAAAGTAACTTTAGTCAATGCTTGCTGATTTATATTTTTTATTATGCTAAATGTCATATCCATATCATACTTCGTAGTTAAACTTCTAATAAATTTAAGGAGGAGATAGTTTATGAAGATATTAAGATATGCAGCTATACCATTTATGGTTACAGCTCTATTTTTTCTCACTGGTTGCGACCAAAAAGTAGCTGAGAAAGAGGTTGTTGTAGAGAAAGTTGTTGAGGTTGAAAAGAAGCCAAAAGCTGTTAATTGGAAGATAGCAACAACATGGGGGCCTACGGCTGTTCCATTTTCAACTGCCGTAACAAATATGGCAGATATGGTAGAGAAGATGAGTGGAGGAAGTTTTACAATTCAAGTTGATGCTTCAAATAAGCATAAAGCACCATTTGGCATATTGGATATGGTGAAGCTTGGCAAGTATGAGATGGGGCACTCTGCATCTTACTACTGGAAAGGTAAAGATATCAATACTCTACCTTTTACAACTATGCCTTTTGGCATGACAACTCCTGAACAAAATGCTTGGTTCTATTTTGGTGGTGGCATGGAGCTTATGGAAAAAGTTTATGCTAAGCACAATGTACTCTCTTTTCCAGGCGGAAATACTGGAAATCAGATGGGCGGATGGTTTAGAGAGGAGATTAAGACTCTTGATGATTTAAAAGGTCTAAAGATGAGAATTCCAGGCTTTGCTGGAGAGGTTATGGCTGAACTTGGATTGACAGTTACCAATATCGCTCCAGGCGAGCTTTATACTTCGCTTGATAGAGGCACTATTGACGCACTAGAGTGGGTTGGACCTGGTATGGATATAAAAATGGGATTTCATAAAATAGCTCCTTACTATTATACGGGATGGCATGAGCCAGCTACTGAGTTGCAGTTTTTAGTTAATAAAAAGAAATTTGATAGATTAAGTGATAAGAATAAAGAGATTCTTAGAGTTGCTATGAGACTTGCTGCTTATGACATGTATGTAGAAAACTACTATATGAGTGCTATAGCTTGGGAGAAGATTAAGACTGACTATCCAGATATAAAGATTAAAACTTTTCCAAAGCCAGTTATGGATGCTATGAGAGCTGCTAATGACAGACTTCTAGCTGAGAAAATAAAAGACAATCCAATGCTAAAAGAGATTTTAGACTCTCAAAATGAATTTAAGAGAAAAGCTAGAGAGTGGACAAAGATGTCTGACTTTAAATATCTTAAAGATAATTTATAGTATTATTTCCAGCCATGTTTATGGCTGGAAATAATTCCAAATTATAGAATAAAAGGAGAAAGATGCTACTTAGTATTGAGAGATTTTTTGATAGAGTCGGTGATATCGTAGGACACTTTACCGCTATTGTAATGTTAGTTATGATGCTAAATGTATTTTACAATGTAGTGATGAGGTATTTTTTCGATATGGGCTCTATCGGCATGCAAGAGTTAGAGTGGCACTTTTTTTCTATAATTATGCTCTTGGGCATAGCTTATACCCTAAAAGAGGATGGGCATGTAAGAGTTGATATCGTGCATGACAGGCTAAGCGACAAGAAAAGAGCAACTATAAATATAGCAGGGGTTATCATATTTTTGATGCCTTTTGCTATGTTGATAGGGTTTGGCTCAATTCCGTTTGTCAATGAAGCGTTTCAATCAGGTGAGATTAGCGGTGATCCTGGTGGGCTAACCCATAGGTGGATTGTAAAAGCATTGATACCATGCTCTATGGCACTTCTTGCTTTTGCAGCCATAGGATTTATTGTAAAAAATATAAATCTCTATAGAGGGGCGCACAAAAAGCTTAAAGAGGGCTTAATATGATAGGTATTATTATGTTTTTTACTGCTTTGCTCTTGCTTCTTTTTGGCTTTCCTGTTGCCTTTACATTTGGTGCGGCAGCTATCATATTTGGATTTATTGCTGGTTTGTTTGAGGCATTTGCATATGGTGAGAGCTTTAGTTATGGCATACAGTATGGGATAGATATGTTTGCTTTTATGCCTTTTCGTATTTGGTCGATTATGAATAACACACTTTTGATGGCGGTTCCTCTGTTTATCTTTATGGGAATAGTGCTACAAAAAAGTAGGCTAGCTGAGAGGCTTTTGGAGTCTATGGGGTATCTGTTTGGTGAGATTCGAGGTGGTGTTGCTATTAGCACTGTTTTAGTAGGCTCACTTCTTGCGGCATCAACTGGCGTGGTTGGAGCGAGTGTTGTTGCTATGGGTGTTATCTCGCTTCCTGTAATGCTTAAGTATCAGTATGATAAAAGGCTCGCGGCAGGAACTATCTGTGCAGCAGGAACTTTAGGACAGATTATACCGCCTTCAATTGTTTTGATTATCTTAGGAGATGTTTTTCAAGTTCCTGTTGGAGATCTTTTTAAAGTAGCACTTGGACCGGGTCTGTTTTTAGTTGGAAGTTATGTTATATTTATTATGGTCTATTCATACTTCAACAAAGATGCTGCTCCTGCTATAAAGATTGAGGATGCCCATGGTACAAAAGCTCAACAAATCATAAATGCACTAAAAGCAATCATACCACCACTCGTGCTAATCTTTCTAGTTTTAGGCTCGATTTTTATGGGTGTTGCAACTCCAACTGAATCAGCTGCCGTTGGTGGTGTTGGTGCAGTTGCACTCTCAGCACTATATAGATCGTTCTCTCTCTCTATGCTTCATCAAAGTGCATTAGAAACTGTTAAGATTACAGCTATGGTATTTGCGATTTTGATTGGTGCAACTGCTTTTTCTATGGTTTTTACATATACAGGCGGTGATGTTATAGTAAAAGATTTCATGATTGGACTTCCTGGTGAAAAGATGGGCTTTTTGATTCTTACTATGTTTGTTGTCATGCTTTTAGGGTTTTTTATAGACTTTATAGAGATTTCATATATTGTTGTTCCGATTTTAGTTCCTATTGCTATAATTCTTGAGATTAATCCTATATGGTTTGCTATTTTAATCGCTATGAATTTACAAACATCATTTCTAACTCCACCTTTTGGTTTTAGCCTCTTTTACCTCAAGGGTGTAGCACCGCCTAGCATAAAGACTACAGATATATATCAAGGAGTTTTGCCATTTATCCTTATACAAGTAGCAGTTTTAGCTCTTCTTCTGTTTAACCCAGGATTCTTTGGCATTAGCCAATCTTTTTGAAACAAAGTGGGCTAGCAAACTATAAAGAAGTTCTTTTTAGTTTTAGTTCGACTAGAACCTTAAGCTCTTTTATGTCATCTCTTAGTTTTTGAATTTCTAGTTTTGATACATTTTCGCTTTGTTGGATTGATTCTGCGATGTTCTCATCTGAATCCTCTTTCATATGGTTCATAGCATCAACCACGATAGCGATTATGAGATTTACGATGATAAATGTAGATAGAAAGATAAAAGGAACAAAAAATATCCAAGCAAGAGGTGCTACCTCCATCACAGGGCGAACTATCCCCATAGACCAAGACTCAAGTGTCATGATTTGAAATAGAGTATAAAAAGAGCCGCCTAGTGTTCCAAACCACTGCGGAAAATTCTCCCCAAATAGCTTAACAGACATAATGGCAAATATATAGAAAAATAGAGACAAAAAACCAGCAATAGACAATATGCCAGGAATAACACTTATAAGTGCTGTTACAATTTTTCTCATCTGAGGAACAACCGATACGAGTCTTAAAATCCTCAAAACTCTTAAGACCTCAAAGCCACCACCAGCTGGAATCAAAGAGACAGTAACTATAGTAAAATCAAATATAGACCATGGGTCTTTAAAAAATAGAGCACGATATACATAAATCCTCAAGATAACTTCAATGGTAAAAATTGAAATTACAGCAATATTAAAAAGACGAAAAAACTCACCATACTCATAAGAGAGACTCTTAGATGTCTCCATTCCCATAGTGATGCCATTGACAACTATAAGTGCAATAATAAAATTTTTAAAAAGCCCGTTATCTACAATTTTTTTAACTATCTGAACCATCTCTACTCCCTAGTAATTTGCTCTTTATCATGCATGCCTATGAGAAAATAGGTAATACCAAGTGCTAAAGAGACAACTCCTATAGCAAAAACATACAGAGGCTCTATTATTGTAAAGTCTAAAATAATGACTTTTCTCACTATCGCCATCAAGGCAGTTGCAACAACTAGCTTAACAGGAATGACATTGGTTCTGACATATAAAACTATGTTTTGATATATCTCTATTGCTATCAAAACAGTTAAAAATGCAGCAAAAACATGAAATATATCAGAGATGCCTAGTAGCATGACAGGAGGAAGCATAAGTCTTTGATACAAAACATAGACAACATCAGCTACACCCCAAAAAATAACCAGCACCATTAGTATCGCTAAAAACCTAATCGCTGTTTTTATGCATTTGTTTAAAAAAGAGAGCAGAGCATCAACATCTTTCTCTGGAAGCTCTTCGTGTGATGACATTATTTTTCCTTTAATCTTTCTTGAATTGAAGCCGCATGAGCATCTAGCCCTTCGGTTTGAGCAAGTAGCAGACAAGCTTGTCCAACTTCATTGATACCTTTTTTGCTCATACTTATGATGGACGATTTTTTTACAAAATTCTCCACTCCTAGTGGAGAGTAAAACTTCGCCGTCCCCCCAGTCGGTAGTGTGTGATTTGGTCCCGCTATATAATCACCTATCGGCTCAGGAGTATAACTTCCCATAAAAATCGCTCCTGCATGTTTTATGTGAGGTAGTAGTTCAAAAGGGTACTTTGTCATCACCTCAAGATGCTCTGGTGCTATCTCATTCATAAGTTCACATGCTTGATGTATATCTTTAGTCACGATGATAGCACCCCGCTCTTTTATAGATCTTTTTGCTATCTCTTTTCTGTCAAGCCTCTCTAGCCATTCATACACTTTTTTGCTCGTCTCATCCGCAATGCGCTGTGATGGGGTTATGAGAATTGAGCTTGCCATCTCATCATGCTCTGCTTGACTTAGTAGGTCTATAGCTAAAAGATTTGTATCGCTACTCTCATCAGCAAGTATACCTATCTCGCTAGGACCCGCTATCATGTCTATATTTACCTCACCAAAAACAAGCTTTTTTGCAGTCGCTACAAATATATTGCCCGGTCCCGTGATAACATCAACTTTTGGTATAACCCCAGTTCCATAAGCCATGGCAGAGATAGCACTAGCCCCTCCCACTTTATATGCTTTTTTTATACCACACAGGTGAAGGGCTGCTAGCAAAAGAGAGTTTAGTTTGTTATTTGGTGCAGGCGTGCAGACTATTATCTCTTTTACTCCTGCGACTATGGCTGGAATTGCATTCATAAGAAGCGAGCTAGGATATGCTGCTTTTCCTCCTGGTATATAGAGTCCTGCTCTATCAACTGGAGTTACTTTTTGCCCTAAAACAGTGCCATTGTCTTCATAGTCTAGCCATGAAGTTGGTTTTTGTTTTTCATGATATGTTTTGATTCTATCATATGCGAGCTTTAAGGCATCTTTTAACTTTGGTTCTAACTCTTCATAAGCTTTTTTCATAGACCCGCAAGAGATCTTTAGCTCTTCGCTATTCTCAGGAGTCCAGCCATCAAACTTCTCTATATGCTTTTTAAGAGCTATATCGCCATTTTGCTTTATATCTGAGATGATCTCAAGGACTATTTCAGATACACTATCAATGTCCATACTCCCTCTTTTTAGTAGCTCATCAAACTCTTCTTTAAAATTACTGTTATTTGTATTTATCTGTTTCATGCTGTTAGTTTACCATATTTTCGTTCATACCTCTCTATCATTGACTCATTTCCAATCAATCCACCTTGATGAAGATAGATAGGAGTCCCCTCTATACTCTTCACATGTAGAAGAAACTTTTTCCACCCAATTGGGTCATACATAAGGTCAAATGTTACACCCATATCGTTTTTTAGCTCGTACCAAAGCTCATACAACTCTTTATATAGTTTTCCATAGTGGTACTTTCTGCCTCCATTTAAAACAGTAGGAAATCTGCTCTTAGAAGAATCTATCTCTGCAAACTGCTTTTTTAGATACTCATCTCCTCCAACAGTACTACATGTAAAGACTTCAAAAGGGAGATTTTTTTGCAAAAAGAGTGCTGTTACTCCTGTACCTGAAGGTAAAAAAAGATACGGATTTTCTATACCAGCCTTTTCTGTATCTTTTTTTAACTCATCAGCCAAGATTTTTATACCAAATTCAGCCTCTTTTTGACGACCGCCTTCCTCTATCACTAAATCACCTTTGTCAGTGCACATGCGAGCATCTTGTTGTCGATTTTCGCTCTTCATGATTTGCATACCATTTTGCAGAGCATATTTGTAATTTCCAACTGGATTTTGTTTTAAAAAGCTAGGAATTTGATTGCAAAAATAGAGAAACTTCCAACCTCTCATCTTTGCCATTACTGATATTGAGTACATAGCATTTGACTGATTTGAACCGTATGAGACAACTCTTTTTACATGTGAAAAATCCTGTCTTAAAAACCAGTAGAATTTTCTAGCCTTATTGCCAGAAAAGTCTACATGTAGAGTGTCATCTCTTTTGACATACACCCTTTTTTCTTTAAAGCTACACTCTTGAAGCGGTGAGGAAGAAAATATCAATCTAGTTTCTATCCATGCAGTTCAAATCTTCAAAAGCTTGTTTTAGTCTCACTATCATCGCCTCTTCACTCGCCCTTAGCCATTTTCTTGGATCATAATACTTCTTGTTTGGCTTATCTTGACCATCGGGATTTCCAATTTGTCCTTGCAGGTATGCTTCGTGTTTTTTAGTATACTTTTTAGCACCCTCCCAAAAAGACCACTGTGTGTCAGTATCAATATTCATCTTAATTACGCCATACTCTATAGCCTCACGGATATCAGCTAACTCACTTCCACTTCCCCCATGAAAAACAAAATTTACTGGTCTTTTGTTTGTGTTGAATCTCTTTTGAATATACTTTTGAGAATTATCAAGTATCTTTGGAGTCAAGTTAACATTGCCAGGCTTGTACACGCCATGAACATTACCAAAAGAGGCAGCGATAGTAAAGTTAGGGTCAATTTGCATCAGCTTCTCATATGCATATGCTACATCTTTTGGTTGAGTATAGAGTGCTGAATTATCAAGATGGGTATTGTCCACTCCATCCTCTTCTCCGCCTGTACAGCCTAACTCTATCTCAAGAGTCATTCCGATTTTACTCATCTTTTTGTGATACTCTGTGCAAATTCTCACATTATCCTCTAAACTCTCTTCTGATAGGTCTATCATGTGTGAGCTATATAGTGGTTTTCCTGTTTTGTGGAAGTGCTTTTGACTAGCCTCTAAAAGAGCATCAATCCAAGGCAAAAGTTTTTTTGATGCATGGTCAGTGTGAAGGATAACTGGCACCCCATAGGCTTGAGCTACCGTATGCACATGTAAAGCACCACTAATAGCGCCCAAGACACTTGACTTGTTACCATCTAATCCTTTTCCTGCATAAAACTGTGCTCCTCCGTTTGAGAACTGCACTATTACAGGCGAGTTAACCTCTCTAGCTGATTCCATGATAGCATTTACGGAGCTTGTGCCTATGGCATTTACTGCTGGAAGAGCATAGTGATTTGCTTTTGCTATTTCAAAAACTTTTGCAATATCATCTCCGCTCAAAACCCCAGGTTTTACAAAGTCAAATATCCTAGAACTTGCCATCACTATTCACCTCTACTTTATAACTATTTTAGCTTTTTCTTTTAGCTCTTTTGCTTTTTCTTGAACTATCTGGCGAAATTTTTCCATTTTTATGCCATTTTTTATCTGCTCTTTCACCTCTTCAAACTCTACCTTTTTTCCGCCTCTTTTATCTTCTGTCAAAATTACATGGTAGCCAAATTGAGTTTTAACTGGAGTTTTTGTAACCTCCCCCTTACCTTGCCCAAATGCAGCCTCACTAAAAGCACCTACCATCTGTTGCTTACTAAACCAGCCCAAGTCTCCTCCATTTGCACCACTTGGTCCTGTTGATTTTGCTTGTGCTAACTCTATAAATTTGGTAGTCAGTTTCTCGCTTTTTAAGTTTTCAAGCTCCTTGATAATCTTCTTTGCATCAGCCTCATCAGCCACGACTATATGTCTTGCTTTTACAGTCTCTGGTTGCATAAATTTATCTGCATTTTTTTCAAAATAGGCTTTTGCGTCCTCTTTAGAGACAGCTATCTCTTCAAATATATTTTTCATCCATATCTCAAGTGCCAAATCACTCTTTATAGCATCTAAAGTCTTTTTGAACTCTTTGTCTTTCTTAACACCTGACCTGATAGCCTCTTTTGATAAAAGCTTTCTCTCTATGGCTTGCTCTAAAACCTGCTTTTGCTGCTCTGGTTGTAGAGTCTTAAACTCAGCTCCTGGCATCGCTCTAAGAAGAGTTGCTATGTCTTGATCTGTAATCTCCTCTCCATCTACCGTGGCTAAAACCGTTGCATTTAGACTAACACTTACGATAAGTGCTGCTAAACTTCCTATGATAACTCTCTTCATACTAATCCTTATTTTTTAAAATTTCACTATTTTACTATCGTTTGAATTAAAGTCTTATTATGTGTGATATAATTCTCACATGAAAAAAGCAACAAAGCTAGAGATATCTGAGATAAAAGAGATTTTTATAGAGAACTATGCAAATGCACCAACAGAATTAAACTACAAAAACTTATATGAGCTTATCATCGCTGTAATGCTCTCTGCACAGTGTACTGACAAGAGAGTCAACATCATAACCCCTGCTCTTTTCAATAAGTATCCTGATGTAAAAGAGCTAAGTTCTGCTGATTTAGATGATGTAAAAGAGCTTATAAAGTCTTGCTCTTTTTTTAATAACAAGGCGAAAAATCTTATCAAAATGGCAGATAAGGTGCTAGATGATTTTGATGGCAAGATACCTCTTGATGCAAAAAAACTTGTTACTCTAGCCGGAGTTGGACAAAAAACTGCAAATGTTGTCATGATAGAGTATGCAAAAGCAAACTTGATGGCAGTAGATACTCATGTCTTTAGAGTAGCTCATAGACTTGGTCTTAGCAATGAAAAAACAGCACTGAAAACAGAAGAGGAGCTAACAAAAAAGTTTAAAACTAATCTACATGTACTCCATCAAGGCATGGTTCTTTTTGGACGATACATCTGTAAAGCGATAAGCCCAAAATGCGAAACAGAGTGTTTTTTAACAAAATACTGCAAAACACAAAAGAGCTTTAAGGCTAGATAAATTTGAAGAACTGACTATAATACCCTCACAAAAACAAACAATCTTCCCTAAAGTTTAATTCAAGTAAACTAAAATTAAGCAATAAAAATGAAGGCTAAAAGATGAGTAGAAAAAGTAGCGAACAGACAATATCTGCATTCACAAAAACTTTTTACTTTGCAAAACCGCATTTGCTAGTTTTGAACGCTTCAGCAGAAGTGCTAAGGTTGAAAGGATTTATCTCAATGAATATGATACAATACAAGAGTTAAAAGATGATGTTAGAGACTATATGGAGTTTTATA
>CAZLXQ010000030.1:0-12986 GCA_964563675.1 uncultured Sulfurospirillum sp. | reverse complement strand
AATATACTATTTTTATTGCAATTATACACAATTTTCAATATAATCGCACAATAAGGGCAAATTATGAGTAAAACTACACCTAAACTTTTTAGGATAAACACTGGAAGTTGCAATGGCTGTGATGTTGAGTTTGTTGCCACTGCTTTTGTAGACAAATTTCAAGTACAAACTCTTGGAGTTGAGCTAGTTGAAAATGTTGAAGATGCAAACTTACTTCTCATTACAGGGCCACTTACTGCTAGAAGCGAGTCATTTTTGAAAGATGCTCTAACCAAACTAAAAAAGCCTTTTAGTGTTGTTGGTGTTGGGACTTGCTCTGTTAGTTGTGGTATATTTAGAGACTCTTATGCTATCAATGGCCCACTTGATAAGTTCGTAACAGTTGATGTAAATGTAGCAGGTTGCCCACCAAGACCTCAGTCCATTGCAGAGGGGATCGCAAAAGGGATAAAAACACTAGAGCATAAGATAGATGGCGAGTCCATACCAAAAACAGTAGATACTATATTTGAAGACTTTTCAGCTCCAAAAACCTTTAGAGGAAAAATGTCTTTAGATAAAGATATGTGTACGGCATGTAGGACATGTGAAACTGTCTGTCCATCAACCGCTATCAAGATATCGCAAACAAAAAATGGTTTTGTTCACAATATATGGCATAACTCCTGTTGTTATTGTGGTAACTGTGCTTACTTCTGCCCAACAGGGGCAATCTTTTCAACCAATAGTTTTGATACTGCTAAATTACAAAGTGAAAAATTTGAAGATGTTAATTCTGAACTTATCGACTATAAGACTTGCTTTAGTTGTGGAGATGACTATATGCCACCCTCAAGAGGGCTTTTAGACAAGGCTTATGTTTATGATGATGTAAAAAAACTAGATAAAAAGATATGCTCAAAATGTAGAAAAATTGAGAATTTCAAAAGGATGTATGCATGAGAGTTGAAGAGTTTAATAGTGCAATTAAAAATAAAATTGCATCAGGGTATGAACTAAAAGAGGACAAAGATAGCTACGGAAATCAATTGGCTTGGATTACACTCAATGACAAAAAAGATGTAACGATAGTCGCACAAACAGTAAAAGCTTACAAGGGAAGATGTATAGTTGCAACTGCATATAAAAATGAAAAAGATGGTACTCATACGATTGTTTATCATTTTGATATAGATGGCACCATAATAAACCTACAAGTTTCCACGGATGATAAAACTATATATGCAATCACACCTATCCTAAAAAGTGCAAACTGGGCAGAGAGAGAGATAAGGGAGATGTATGGTGTTGAGCCTATAGGCCATCCAAATAGCGATAGGCTATTTTTGGATTATAGTATAGCAAAAGGGGTTTTAAATAAGTATATATCATTATCTAAGATGCAAATAGGAGTTAGTGATACTGATATTTTATGGCAAAAAGTGAACAAAGGCATAGATGATGAGTAAGAGAATAGCAATAGGACCTTTTCATACTGAGCTTGAAGAGTCAGTATACTTTAAACTAAAAGTTGATGAAAACAGAGTAGTTACTGAGCTTGAGATTATCAATGGCTTTATACACAGAGGCATGGAGTCGCTTGTAACAAAGAAAAACTTTATGCAGAATCTTGTACTTACAGAGAGAGTTTGCTCTTTGTGTTCTAACAATCATCCCTTTACTTATGCATTGGCAGCTGAGAAAATAGCTGGTGTTCAGATTCCACTAAGAGCTGAGGCTTTAAGAGTTGTAGCAGATGAGGTTAAAAGAGTTGCTTCAGACCTATTTAATCTCTCCATGCTCACACATATCGCCCATACACATCAGCTCATGAAAGATACTATTAGCACTAGAGAGCATATGCAAGACCTAAAAGAGACTATTTGGGGCAACAGAATGGATATGAGTGTAAATCAGCTAACAGGAACTAAGTATGATTTGAATGATAAAAAAATCAAATTCATCTTAGATACGCTTGATATTGCTGAGCCAAAAATCAAAAACCTTAAAAAAAGGTATGAAGAGAGTGAAGAGCTTAGAGGTAAAACTATCGGAGTTGGTGTACTTCCTTATGATGATGCAGTTGAGATTGGTGTAACAGGACCAGTTGCAAGAGGAAGTGGAATCAATAACGATGTGCGAGTAAAAGCACCCTACTCTCTTTATGCACTAAGACCTCACCTTCAGCCAAAAGTTACACTAAGAGGTGAAGGGGATGTATTTGCTCGTGCTATGGTGAGATTTGGAGATATACTTGAGGCAATTAGGATTATAAGAGATGTGGTGTCTGATATGCCTGAAGGCAGAACTTATCTTGAAAAAAGACCTCATATAGCAGCTGGAGAGGCAGTTGTAAGAACTGAAGCACCAAGAGGAGAGCTTGTCTACTACCTCAAAACTGATGGAAGTCAAAAGCCTGTTAGGATGAAGTGGAAAGTGCCTACTTTTACAAACTGGGAAGCATTAAGAGTTATGATTTTAGGCGACAAAGTAGATAATGTAACTATGATACTTAACAGTATAGACCCATGTATATCCTGTACCGAGAGATAGAGTATGAGAAACAATAGATTTATATACGCAGACCCACAAAAATGTATCGGCTGTATCAACTGTGAGTTAGCCTGTAGTGCGAGTCATATGGGAGTAGATATTGATGCTGTTTATGAGATGAAGCTTGATGGTGAGTATATAGAGCCTTCAAGAAACAGAGTCATCAGCATAGATGGAAAAACAACTCCAATGCAGTGCATGCAGTGCCCTGATGCCCCTTGTCTTGAGGGGTGTCCTGTTGATATCATCAGATTTGAAGATGGTTTTGTGAAGTATTATGAGAGCGACTGCATAGGGTGTCAAAGCTGTGATATGGTTTGTCCTTTTGGAGCAGTTGTTATGGCTAAAAATACTAAGCCAGATGCTCCTGTTAGTCAGATGGTGTCGCTTACATGTGATTTATGCGGAGGGCAAAATGGCAAGCAAGCCTGCATCAATATATGCCCAACTGATGCTATTAGTTTGATTGATTATGAGCAATTTGATAAGATGAAGTAGTGAAGTATGCATGAATACTCTATAGTAAAATCTATGATAAATCTATGCGAAAAGCATGCAAACGGAAAACAGATAGATAGTGTTGTAGTAAAGCTTGGAGAGCTAGGGGGTGTTGAGCCTCACTTTCTAAAAAGTTGTTTTGACATGTTCAAAGAGGATACTCTTTGTCAAGACGCAACCATGAAGATAAATATGGTCGATATCATAATCTTTTGTGAAGATTGTAAAAAGGAGACTAAGGTTGAAAATTTTAACTTTTTTTGCCCTAATTGCGATAGCCCAAATACCAATACTCTAACAGGACAAGAGATGTATATAGAGTATATAGAACTGAAGGATTAATGTGAGCAGAAATAAACAGTACCTAAATATAAAAAAAGAGACACCAAGAAAAAGAGAAGCCAAAGATAGAGTGGTTGATTTTCATCCGACCTATTATCTCTTTAGCAAAGATGAGGCTGTAGCACAATCTCTTAGGTGTATCAAGTGCCCTATAGACCTTTTAAAAGGGATGAGTAGTGAGTTTAGTTTTTGCAGAACTGGTTGTCCTTTGGAAAACAAAATCCCAATCTGGATAGAAAAAGTAAAAGATGGGGATATAAAAGGGGCTTTTGAAGCGAGCAACGAGACCTCGCCTTTTCCTGAAGTTCTAGGTATGGTTTGTCCTCAAGACATATTATGTCAAGGCGGATGTGTTATATCAAAAACAGATAGCGGGGCTGTATCTATAGGTGCTATTGAGGTTTTTTTAAATGAGCAAGCTTTCAACATGGGACTTAAGCCAGATTATGGGAACAGTAGAGCTAAAGTAGGTAAAAGAGTTGCGGTTATTGGAAGTGGTCCTGCTAGCATGAGTTGTGCTACATTTTTGCTTAGGGGTGGTGTAGAGGTTGACATGTTTGAAAAGTCTGATCGTCCTGGTGGTCTTTTGACCTATGGAATTCCAAATTTTAAAATAAAAAAAGATGTTATTCTAAGACGATTTGAGTGGATGCAAGAGGCTGGAATGAACTTGTATCTCAATAGCAATATAGATACTTCTAAAGAGCTTAAAAAAATGCTAGATGATTATGATGCTATATTTGTAGGCATTGGAGCACCAAGTGGCAGAGGTGCTAGGATGAAAAATGAAGATGCTCATGGTGTTTATCATGTTATGGACATCTTAAAACATGCTCAAAAAAGGGTATTTGAAGACTTTTATGAAAAAATCTTAGAAGACAGGCATATTATTGTTATTGGTGGTGGAGACTCTGCTATGGACGCGGTTAGAACTTCAGTAAGAATGAAGGCAAAATCAGTTCGCTGTATATACAGAAGGGGTGAGAAAAATATGCCCGGCTCTTCTAAAGAGGTTACTAATGCCAAAGAAGAGGGAGTTATCTTTGATTTTTTTACTGCTCCTAAAGAGGTAGTTGTAAACAAAGGTAAGCATGTAAAGGGCATAATGTGTCAAAAAACAAAACTAAGCGAGCCTGATAAAAACGAAAGAGTACAACTAGAAGTTATTGACAATAGTGATTTTGCAATCAAATGCGATATCATCATACTTGCTCTTGGATTTGACAATGTAAAACTCACATGGTACGATACTGCTCAGATCAATACTGGCAAGTGGGGAGATATCATAGTAAATGAAGACAAAAGAACATCAAACTCAAAAGTCTATGCTGGCGGAGATGCCGTTAGAGGAGCTGACCTTGCTGTAACTGCTGCTGCTGATGGAAAAAAGGCTGCATTTTCGATACTGGAAGACTTTATTAGATAAACCCGAATTGTACAAAAATTGTACAAAAAAAATAAATTGTACAAAAATTGTGAAAAGAATATAATTTTTATACTCTCCATTTTTTTTATTGGACTGTATAATAGAGATATCAAGGAGGTTTCAATGAGTGCAATATATGACAAAGTCTATGCAGAGTCTATAGAGAATCCCGAAAAATTCTGGGCAGAAGCTGCTACAAAAGTTCACTGGTATCACAAGTGGGATAAAGTTTTAGATGTAGTTAACGGTCACTATAGGTGGTTTATTGGTGGGTGTATGAATACTTGTTATAATGCTTTAGACCTGCATATCGACAATGGGCGAGGTGATCAAACTGCTCTTATCTATGACTCTCCTGTTACTGATACTAAAAAAATCTACACATATAGAGAGTTAAGAGACAAGGTAGCAAAAACTGCTGGAATGCTCGCAAACAAGGGTGTTGTCAAGGGCGATAGAGTGGTTATCTATATGCCTATGATTCCTGAGGCTGTTATCGCTATGTTGGCATGTGCTAGAATTGGAGCGATTCACTCTGTTGTTTTTGGTGGATTTGCTGCGAGTGAACTTGCTATCAGGATTGATGATGCAAAGCCTAGAGTTATCATGAGTGCAAGTTGCGGTATTGAGGTGAGTAGGATAATTCACTATAAGCCACTCTTAGATGAAGCTATCAAAAAGGCGAGCCACAAACCTACAACTTGCTTTATCTACCAAAGAGCACAAAAAAGAGCAGATATGCTTCCTTGGAGAGATGTTGATTGGGCTGAAGAGGAAGAGAAAACAAGCCCTGTTGAGTGTGTTCCTGTTGATGCTATTGACCCACTCTATATACTCTACACTTCAGGAACTACTGGAAAACCAAAAGGAGTGATTAGAAGCAATGGTGGACACTCGGTAGCTATGAAGTGGTCTATGGATAACATATACAATGCAAAACCAGGAGATGTTTTTTGGACAGCTAGTGATGTTGGTTGGGTTGTTGGACACTCCTATATAGTCTATGCTCCACTACTACATGGTTGTACTACGATAGTTTATGAGGGAAAGCCTGTACGAACTCCAAATCCAGGAGCTTTTTGGAGAGTTTGCGAGGAGTATAAAGTCAATATACTATTTTCAGCTCCAACCGCTTTTAGGGCTATAAGGAGGGAGGATCCTGATGGGGAGTGGGCTAAAAAGCATGATTTAAGCAACCTAAAGCGTATATTTATGGCGGGAGAGAGATGTGATTCTTCAATACTAGAGTGGACTCAAGAGACAACACAAAAACAGGTGATAGACCACTGGTGGCAGACTGAAACTGGCTGGGCAATTGCTGGAAATCCGATCGGTTTAGACCCTATGAAGGTGAAGCCAGGATCTCCTACAAAGCCTATGCCTGGATTTGATTTGAGAGTTTTAGATGCACAAGGAGAGGAGTGCGAGGCTGGAAAACTTGGAAACTTAGTTCTTAAACTCCCTCTTCCTCCAAGTTGCTTGATGGGAATATGGAATGATAACGCAAGTTATAAGCGTTCATACCTAGATTTCTACAAAGGCTACTACCTCACTGGAGATTCTGGCTATATAGACAAAGATGGCTATGTTTGGGTTATGGGTCGCATGGATGGTGTCATCAATGTTGCAGGACACCGCCTCTCAACTGGAGAGATGGAAGAGGTTGTGGCAAAACATCCTGATGTTGCGGAGTGTGCTGTCATAGGTGTTGATGATGCACTCAAAGGCGAAACTCCTATGGGTTTTGTTGTTTTAAAAGATGGAATAGAGAGAGACAATCAGTCCGTTGTAGATGGTGTAGTGCAACTTGTTCGTGATGAGATTGGAGCAGTTGCTAGCTTTAGGATTGCAGCCGTAGTGGATAGACTTCCTAAAACAAGAAGTGGAAAGATACTAAGAGGCACTTTAAGAGATATGGCAGATGGAAAAAAGTGGAATATGCCCTCAACCATAGAGGATGAGAGTGTGCTCCCTCATATACAAGAGTCTATAAAAGCTCTTGGTTATCCAAAAAACAGTAAGGAATTAAAATGATAAATAGTGCAGGAAAAAGATTTAAAGATGCTTTAAAAAAGCAGAGTCCACTACAGATACTAGGTGTCATAAATGCCTACAGTGCTATTCAAGCCCAAAAAGTAGGAGCAAAGGCTCTTTATCTATCAGGTGCAGGAGTTGCAAATGCAAGCTATGGGCTGCCTGATATCGGTATGACTATGCTTGAAGATGTTTGTATAGACATAAGACGCATCACTGGTCGCTCAAACCTACCTCTTTTAGTAGATGCCGATACTGGCTGGGGCGGGGCTTTCAATATAGCTAGAACTGTAAAAGAGATGACAAATGCAGGAGCAGCAGGTTTTCATATAGAGGATCAAGTGGCTCAAAAAAGATGTGGTCATAGACCAAACAAAGAGATCGTGAGCATTGAAGAGATGTGCGATAGAATAAAAGCAGCAGTTGATGCAAAGAGCGACCCTGACTTTGTCATCATGGCTAGAACTGATGCACATGCAAGCGAAGGACAAGCTGCGTCACTAAAACGAGTTCATGCTTATGTTGAGGCTGGGGCTGATATGATATTTGCTGAAGCCATTCATACACTTAAGGAGTATGAAGATTTTACAAGCGATATTAAAGTGCCTGTTTTAGCCAATATAACTGAGTTTGGCTCAACCCCTATGTTTACAGTTGAGGAGCTAGCTAGTGTTGGGATTGATATGGTTTTATATCCTCTGTCTGGCTTTAGAGCTATGAATAAAGCAGCATTAGCAGTTTTTAAGGCTATCTTAAAAGAGGGAACACAAAGCAGTACACTTGATATAATGCAGACAAGAATGGAGCTTTACGATATGTTGGATTATCACTCATATGAAGCTAAACTTGATGCACTATTTTCTAAAGAGAAGAAATGAGTAGTAAAAAAACAGGTGGGTTAGCTGGTGTAAGTGCGGGAGTTAGTGCTGTTTGTACGGTTGGTCAAGGAAGTGGTTTAAACTATAGAGGTTACGACATAGCAGACTTAGTTTATAACTCTACTTTTGAGGAGGTTGCATACCTTCTTCAGTATGGCGAACTCCCTAGAAGAGATGAGCTTGAAAGCTACAAAAATGAGCTTAAGGCAGCGAGATTTTTACCAGAGGCTCTTAAAAAGGTTTTAGAGAGCATACCATCAACTGCAAACCCTATGGATATGATGAGAACAGGTTGCTCTATGCTTGGAACAATTGAGCCTGAAGAGGATTTTAAAGTGGAGCAAGATAGAGTTATCACTAGACTTTTAGGCATCTTTCCATCTATGCTGTTTTATTGGCACCATTTTCACAAAGATAGCACAAAAATGTCAACTGATTCAAAGCAAGATACAATCGCAGGATACATCCTAGAGAAGCTACACTCAAAGACTCCTACTCAAGAGAAGATAGACTGTATGCATGCATCTTTGATTGTTTATGCTGAGCATGGGTTTAATGCCTCTACATTTGCAGCTAGAGTTTGTGCTTCGACACTATCTGATACCTATAGTGCTGTTACAACTGGTATCTCAGTTCTTCGTGGACCTCTTCATGGTGGTGCCAATGAAGCCGCTATGAGACTAATCGACTCTTTTGATACTCCGCAAGATGCAACAAAGGGTGTTTATGAAATTCTTGAGAAAAAAGAGCTTCTTATGGGTTTTGGTCATCGTGTTTATGGTTTAGGAGGAGACCCAAGAAGTCCTCTTATGAAAGCTTGGTCAAAAAGACTAGGAGGAGATACTGATACATTTAAAATTAGTGAGGCCATAGAGGCAGTTATGAAAAAAGAGAAGCCACAACTTCCAGCAAATGCTGATTTTTATAGTGCCTCTTCATATAGATTTTTAAATGTTCCAACTGACTACTTTACCCCGATATTTGTCATGAGCAGAACTGCAGGCTGGGCAGCACACATAAAAGAGCAAAGAGCAGACAACAGACTAATTCGTCCAAATAGTGAATATAACGGACCTGACAATAGAAAGTATATACCTTTAAAGGACAGGGTATAAGATGAATACTCTATATCGTAAAAGATTAAATGGTACTGACTTAGACTATTTTGATGTTAAAGAGGCTGTTGATAGTATCGAAAGTGGGGCTTATGACAAGCTTCCACTTGCATCACGTATTCTAGCTGAAAATTTAGTAAGAAGATGTCCGACAGAAGATTTAAATAGCTCACTTACTCAAATTATTCAAAGACGCATAGATAAGGATTTTCCTTGGTATCCTAGTCGTGTAATCTGTCATGACATACTAGGATTAACAGCTTTTATAGATTTAGCGGGGCTTAGAGAGGCGATAGCCAAAGAGGGAGGCGAGCCCTCAAAAGTGAATCCTATCGTTCCAACACAGCTTATAGTTGACCACTCTTTAGCAGTAGAGTATGCTGGATTTGACAAAGATGCATTTAAGAAAAATAGAGAAGTTGAGGAGAGGCGTAATGCCGATAGATTTGATTTTATCAACTGGACAAAGTTGGCATTTGATAATGTAGATGTCATTCCTCCTGGCAATGGAATTATGCATCAAATAAACCTAGAGAGGATGTCTCCTGTTATCCAAAGTGTAGATGGAGTGGCTAGTCCTGATACTCTTGTAGGAACAGATAGTCATACACCTCATGTCAATGCACTTAGTGTCCTTGCAGTTGGGGTTGGAGGGCTGGAGGCGGAAAATGTCATGCTTGGCAATCCATCATATATGCGTCTTCCAAGTAGTGTAGGTGTAGAGATTGTAGGTAAAAGAGTTAGTGGGATAACTGCTACTGATATCGCACTTGCTATGACAAAGTTTTTAAGAGAAAGTAGTGTGATGTCAGCCTATATAGAGTTCTATGGAGAGGGTGTATCATGTCTGTCGCTAGGAGATCGTGCAACGATTTCGAACATGACACCAGAGTATGGAGCAAGTGTTGCTATGTTTGCTATTGATGCAAAGACTATAGAGTATTTAAAACTAACAGGAAGAGCTAAAGAGCATATAGAGCTTGTAGAGAATTATGCAAAAACGGTAGGGCTTTGGAGTGGTAGTTTGAAAAATGCACAGTATGATCGTGAGCTAGAGTTTGATCTTTCAAAAGTTACTCGCCTACTCTCTGGACCCTCTCAGCCACACAGAGTTACACCAATATCTAAACTTAAAGACATGGGCATATCAAAAAAGAATTTTCAAATCAATCAAGATAGGATGATTGATGGTGCAGTAGTTATCGCTGCAATCACTAGCTGTACCAACACAAGTAACCCAAAAAATGTTATCGCTGCAGCACTTCTAGCTAAAAAAGCAAACAAACTTGGTCTTAAAAGAAAACCATGGGTAAAAACATCACTAGCTCCTGGCTCTAAAACGGCTGAGCTATACTTAAAAGATGCTAATCTCTTAAGCGAGTTAGAGACTTTGGGATTTGGCATTGTTGGATTTGCATGTACTACATGTAACGGAATGAGCGGTGCACTTGATTCAAAAATAGAGCAAGAGATTGTAGCGAAAAAGCTACAAGCAACAGCAGTTCTCTCTGGCAATAGGAATTTTGATGGGCGTATTCATCCACATGTAAAAAAAGCATTTTTAGCTTCACCTCCACTCGTTGTAGCTTATGCAATTGCAGGAAATATAAATCTAGATATCGAAAATGGTCTACTTGGTCTCTCTAAAGATGGTAAAGAGATTAGATTAAAAGATATATGGCCAAGCGATGAAGAGATAGATGAAATTGCAAGCAGATGTGTAAAGCCCGAACACTTCAATGAAGTTTATGAGCCAATGTTTGCCAAACAAGAGAGAGATACTAGTGATATAAGTCCTCTTTATAGCTGGAATTCTAAAAGTACATATATCCGATCTCCACCATACTGGGATGATGAGTTTATGGGTAAAAGTGCTTTAAAAAACATGCGACCCTTAGGCATGTTTGGAGATAATATCACAACTGACCATCTATCCCCCTCAAATGCTATCATGCTTGATAGTGCAGCGGGTGAATATCTAGCAAAAATGGGGCTTCTTAGAGAAGATTTCAACTCATATGCAACTCATCGAGGAGACCACTTAACAGCACAAAGAGCCACTTTAGCAAACCCTAAACTTCTCAATGAGATGGTTATTGAGAATGAAAAGGTAACTCAAGGTTCACTAGCGAGGGTTGAGCCAGATGGCAAAGTGATGCGCATGTGGGAGGCTATACAGACCTACTTAAACAAAAAACAACCTCTAATCATAATTGCAGGAGTTAACTACGGGCAAGGCTCTTCAAGGGACTGGGCTGCTAAAGGTGTTAGACTAGCTGGAGTTGAAGTTGTTATAGCGAAGAGTATAGAGAGAATCCATAGAACAAACCTAGTTGGTATGGGTGTTTTGCCTCTGGAGTTCAAAAAAGGTGAAGATCGTAATACTTACAACTTAGATGGTACAGAGACTTATGAGATTTTTGGAGAGATAGCACCTAGATTGACTCTGTTGCTTGTAGTGATTCGCAAAGATGGACAAAGAGTTGAGATACCGGTAACTTGCAGAATAGATACAAGTGAAGAGCTCTCTATCTATAGTGCTGGCGGAATTCTTCAAAGATTCGCTCAAGATATGCTAAAAAAGGACTCATAGTGAAAAGTGCCACTCAAATCAAAATCAAAGCTACATATATGAGGGGTGGCACAAGCAAAGGTCTATTTTTTAGACTAGATGACCTCCCAAAAGTTGCTCAACAAGCTGGCAAGAAGAGAGATGCTCTGCTTTTAAGAGCTATAGGAAGTCCAGATCCATATGGGAAACAGATTGATGGTATGGGTTGTGCCTCATCTAGCACTAGCAAAACTGTAATCATATCAAAGTCTAAAAAAAAGGGGTATGATATAGACTATCTTTTTGGTCAAGTCGCTATTGATAAGCCCTTTTTAGACTGGAGTGGAAATTGTGGCAACTTAAGCTCTGCTGTTGCTCCATTTGCTATCAAGAGTGGGCTTATAGATGAGGGGTTGCTTAAAAAAGATGGTCTTGTAAAAATACACATATGGCAGGTCAATATTCAAAAAACTATTATCGCCTATGTGCCTATCAAAGATGGCAAAGTACAAGAGATAGGAGATTTTGAACTTGATGGTGTAACATTTCTTGCAGCAGAGATAAAGCTAGAGTTTATAGAGCCTGTTGACTCTGCTGATAAGATATTTCCAACAGGCAATGTAGTAGACAAATTAGAAGTTCTAGGTGCTGGGGTGTTTAATGCAACTATGATCAATGCTGGTATCCCAACTATATTTTTAAATGCAGATGAGTTAGGCTATAAAGGGACAGAGCTTCAAAAAGATATAAACTCAGACACAAAAGCACTTAAGATATTTGAAACTATAAGAGCATACGGTGCAATAAAAATGGGTCTTATTGATGATATAAGCGAGGCAAAAATGAGGCAACATACACCCAAAATAGCTTTCGTATCAAAACCTCAAAATTACACCTCTTCAAGCGGTAAAGAGATTAGTAAAAGTGATATAGATTTAAATGTTCGTGCTCTCTCTATGGGACAACTCCATCATGCTATGATGGGAACTGTAGCAGTCTCTATAGCCTCAGCATATGCAATTTCAGGAACACTGGTAAACTTAGTCGCAGGCAAAGATAGATGTAGTGGTATAACATTTGGACACCCATCTGGCACTTTAAAAGTTGGTGCAGATGTGAGTAAAACTCAAGATACTTGGAAAATCAACAGTGTAAAGATGAGTAGAAGCGCAAGGATACTTATGGATGGATATATATATATCCCTTCTGATACAATTTCTTAAAAATTAAAAATTTCACCTTCTTCTATTGTTTCTACCTCTTGAGTTTCTTCTTTTTTGTATTGGTTCTGGTTTTATAGTTGGGTCTGGCTCAAAACCTTCGATTCTCTCTTGTGGGATTTTTCTTTTTATTAGTTTTTCTACATCTCTTAGGTATTGAAGCTCATCAACGCATACTAGAGATATAGCCACGCCCTCACTTCCTGCTCGTCCTGTTCTTCCTATGCGGTGTACATAGTCTTCGCTTATGTTTGGGAGTTCAAAGTTTACTACATGTGGGAGTTGGTCTATATCTATGCCTCTTGCTGCGATGTCAGTGGCTACTAAGACTCTAACAGTTCCTGCTTTGAAGTTTGCTAGTGCTTTTGTTCTTGCTCCTTGGCTTTTGTT
>CAZLXQ010000029.1:0-13289 GCA_964563675.1 uncultured Sulfurospirillum sp. | reverse complement strand
TCTAAGTCTTCAAAACCCAAAAAAGATAGTTCATCTTTTCCAATACCAAGAAATTTACCATTTTTACTGTAAAGTATCATTGCTTACCTCTATTAAAAGACTAATGTTAACCAATTTTCGCTTAAGATTAGCCTACTTGTTGCAAGAATTTATATAATTTCTCACCATTTTTCTCACCTAGTACGATTTTTAGCTCACTTTTGCTTGCACTATAGATATTTTCAAAAGTACCAAAGTAGGAGATTAGTTTTTTAATAGTAGCTTTTCCTATCCCTTTTATCTGTGATAAATCCATCTTCATATCGTTTGATAATTTTCTTTTTTGATGTGTAGAGATGGCAAATCTATGTGCCTCATCTCTGAGTTTTTGTATAAGCTGAAGTCTTTTGTCTGTTGTGGGTAGCTTAAAATCATACTTCAGTGAGTGAATGGTGTCATTTGCTTTAGATTTTGCACGCATAGTTTTTGCGTCTCTTTTCTCTTTAGAGATTGCTAAAAGGTCTATTTGTTGCTCATGCTTGTTGAGCAGTTTTTGTGCAAGCCTTAAAAGTGTTTTGCCGCCATCGAGTATCCACAAATCAGGAGGAGACTCTTTTTTAAAGTTTTTTATCCTTCTACTTAAAAGCTCTCTCATCTGTCCATACTCATCTGTACATGTAAGGTTAAAAACTCTATAGCTTACTCTTATAAATCTCTCTTCATAAACTACCATACATCCAATAGGAGAATCCCCGCTGATATGGGAGTTGTCAAAAATCTCAATACGATAGGGCTTCTTTTGAAGATCAAAAAGCTCCTTTATCTCCTCAAGTAGGCTGTCGCTGTTTTTGTTTAGATACTGACTTAACTGCTCTTTAGCATTCTTAAGAGCTATATTGATAAGTTTTAGTTTTTCTCCTCTTTTGGGGCGAGTGATTGATACTTTTTTGTTATATTTTCTTTTAAGAATAAGCTCTACATCTGCTTGCTCTTCAAAATCATCTCCAACTAGTATCAAAGGAGTTATAAGCTTTGTCTTTTCATTGTAAAAATCAACTAATGCTCGCTTGTATATCTCTCCTATCTCATATCCGTTTGAGTTTTTTATGATAGTGTTTATGTTGGAGATGACTTTTCCGTCTCTTATGAAAAGTCTCACTACAGAGGCTATATTACCTATAATTTCTACCACAAATAGGTCAAAATTTTGCATTTTAGCAAGGTCTAGATGTATGACATGTAGAGAGTTTTTTATGGACTTTTGCATATCTCTAAGAAGTACAGCCTCTTCAAAATTTTGATGTAAAGATGCCTCTAACATTCTCTTTTTAAGCTTTAAGATGAGTTGTTTTCTATCTACCAAGAGCGTAGTCGCCTCTTTAAGTATCTTTGCATACTCCTCTTTAGAGACTTTTTCAACACATGGTGCTAAACATCTATCTATCTGAAAAAATAGACATGCTTTTTTCTCTCTAAGACAGCTCCTTTTTTGTACAAGCTTGCATGTAAGATAGAGAGCTTCTAGTATATCATTGGCAGAGTTTGAAAAAGGACCATAATATTTGATACTCTTTTTTCTATCTATCTTTCTTACAATCTCAAACCGCGGAAACTCCTCACTCAGATCAACTGCGATATATGGATAGGTTTTGTCGTCTCTTAGTAGTATATTGTATTTTGGTTTTAGCTCTTTTATGAGAGAGTTTTCTAGTATAAGAGCATCATATTCGCTAGGCGAGATTATATACTCTACATGTGAGGTTTCACCTATCATCTTTTGAATTCTTAGGCTTAGTCTGTTTGTGGGGGCAAAAGATGGGGTAAACTTAAAGTAGCTCTTTACTCTATGTTTGAGCGACTTTGCTTTGCCAATATAGAGAAGTTTTTTCTCATTGTTATAAAACTTATATACTCCAGCATTTTGTGGTAGATTTTGCAACACTCTTTTAAGCACTGTTTTTTAGTATCTCTTTTCTAATTTTCTCAAACACTTCATGGAGTTTTTTATCTTTTGCCTCATTCTTAAACTCTCCAAAAGAGCGCTCTTTGTAGATAAAAACCGCACTTTTAGGAGTATCAAGCACCAGCTCTTTTTTATTTGAAACAAATGCTCTTATGTCAGTAAGATTGATACACTTACAGTTTGGATGAAAACTTTCTATCTTATTTAATATCTCTTTTATCAAATTACGCTTATAATTAAACTCCATTTTTGCAGATGGGTGTTTTAGTACAAAAAATAGTATACTGTTTTTGATATATAAAAATTTTATAAAATTTGATATAGAGCTAGGAAGAAGCTTGATGAGTATGTCAAAACACTCCTCTTGCTCTAAAGTTTTTAAAGAGGGAGTTTTTTTAAGATGAGAAATTATAGTTTTAGAGTCTTTCATGTTTTGATTATAGCATTTATTGGCTTTGGTATCATGGGTTGTGGGCATAAAGGACCGCCACAGTATATAGATACTTCAGTGAGTAGATAGTTGAAAATATATTATGATGTATTGATAATTGGCTCAGGTATCGCTGGACTCAATACAGCTTTGAACTTCAGTAGCGATACAGATCTTTTAGTTCTAAGCAAGGATTATGCTTGGGAGTGCAACACTTTTTATGCACAAGGCGGTGTGGCAGTTGCTATAGACAAGAGCGACATACCTCTTCACATCAAGGATACTTTAGAGGCTGGAGATGGGCATTGTGATAGAAGCGCTGTTGAGATTATGTGCAACGAAGGACCAAAGGTGATAGAGGATTTGATAAGCTCTGGATTCAAGTTTGATGCAGATGAGAAAGGAAACTTGTTTTACACAAAGGAGGCAGCTCATAGCACAAGAAGGATTTTACGAGCAGCAGGAGATGCTACAGGAAGAGAGCTACATCTATTTTTGATGAAATCTTTGAAGTTCCCTGTGCTTTACAATACCCAAGTAGTAGACTTTCTTATAAAAGATGGTATCTGCTATGGTGTAGAGGTGTTTCATAAAGGCAATATTTTCAATATATATGCAAAAAAAGTTGTCATAGCTAGTGGGGGAGTAGGCTCACTCTATGAGTTTCACACTAACTCAAGAACTATCAGTGCAGACATACAAGGCATCTGTTGTGAGCATAAAATCAAGTTAAGAGATATGGAGATGATGCAGTTTCATCCAACGGTTTTTGTCAAAACTAGTTGGGCAAGAAAACAGCTTTTGAGTGAAGCCTTGCGTGGAGAGGGTGCGTGTATAGTTGATGAAGATGGAAAAAGATTTCTATTTGATTATGACAAGAGGGGTGAGATGAGTCCTAGAAATATCGTCTGTGAAGCACTCTATGAGTACAGAAAAAAGAGCAACAAAGATATATATCTTGATATTAGTTGTTTTGAAAAAGAGCATTTTAAAAAAAGATTTCCAACTATCTACTTTGATATGAAAAATATAGGATTTGATTTACCAAAGCAGAGGATTCCAATCTCGCCCGCATTTCACTATGCTATAGGCGGAGTAAAGACTGATATGAGTGGAAAAATTGAGGGCGTAAAAGATATATATTTCGTAGGCGAGGTGGCTTCAGTAGGTGTTCATGGTGCCAATAGACTGGCTAGCAACTCTCTTTTGGAGGGGTTAGTATTTTCAAAAAGAGTAGCAGTTGACATATCTAAAACTCTTGCATATGAAAAAAAGAGGGTTGAGTTTATACTCAAAAAGAGGGAACTTGTCAAATCAGGCGATAAAAAACTTAAAAGCGAGCTTAGAGGTCTTATGTGGCAAAGCGTCGGAATAGTAAGAAACAAAAAGGAACTTAAGCAAGCCCTTGATTGGGTTGAAAAGGCATTGGAGTTACCAATAGGAAGGCTAATCAAGCTTCGCTTACTCGCCTCTAGGAGTATTATCAAAAGTGCATTAAAAAGAGAAAAGTCTTTAGGGGCACACTATATTAAAGGATAAAAAACAGATGAAAGAAGTTCCAATTGTAGTTTTAGACTTCGGATCACAATATACTCAGCTAATCGCTAGAAAACTAAGAGAGAGTGGTGTCTATTGTGAGATAGTGCCGTATCATGAGAGCATGGAGGATATAAAAAAAAGAGACCCACAAGGGATTATATTAAGTGGTGGACCAGCTTCTGTTTATACTAAAGATGCTTATCACCCAGATTCAGCGATTTATGAGTTAGGTTTGCCAATTCTTGGCATTTGCTATGGAATGCAGCTTATAAATCAACACTTTGGGGGAAGTGTGGTTCCTGCGGATCATCAAGAGTATGGAAAAGCAGAGCTTAGCTTTGAAGAGGATCACAAGATTTTTAGAGATACAAAGTGTGGTCAAACTGTTTGGATGAGCCATGGCGATAGGGTTGAGAGTCTTGCTAGTGGATTTGAGAAGATAGGCTTTAGTGATAACTCTCCTTATGCTGCTATTGCTGATGAAAAAAGAGCTATCTATGCATTTCAGTTTCATCCTGAGGTTTATCATACACAGATGGGAGCAAAGCTTCTAAAGAATTTTGCAAAGTATATATGTGGATGTGAGAGCACTTGGAATATGGGCTCATTTGCAAAACAGAAGATAGAGGCAATTCGAACTCAAGTTGGAGATAAAAAAGTTCTTTGTGCTGTTAGTGGAGGTGTTGATAGCTCTGTTGCGGCTGCACTTTTGAATGAAGCTATAGGTACTCAGCTAGTTTGTGTATTTGTTGATAATGGACTTCTTCGTGCAGATGAAGCAGAACAAGTTAAAGCGATGTTTAAAACAAAGCTCAATATGAAGTTAGTTAGTGTTGATGCGAGTGAAGAGTTTTTGACAAATCTAAAAGGTATAACTGACCCAGAACAAAAAAGAAAAATCATTGGTGAAACTTTTATAAAAGTATTTGATGTAGAAGCAAAAAAATATGACGATATAGAGTTTTTAGCTCAAGGCACACTCTATACAGATGTTATAGAATCAATCTCAGTAAAAGGACCATCTAAGACAATCAAATCTCATCACAATGTAGGAGGGCTTCCTGATTGGATGACATTTAAGCTAGTTGAACCACTAAATGAGATTTTTAAAGATGAGGTTAGAAAGCTTGGGAGCGAGCTTGGACTTCCAAAAGATATGTTGGCTCGCCACCCTTTTCCTGGACCAGGACTTGGTATCAGGATAATAGGCGAAGTCAATAATGAAGATTTAGAGATACTAAGACGAGCTGATACGATTATGCTTGAAGAGCTTCACTCAACGGGGTATTATGCTAAAACTTGGCAAGCATTTACAGTTTTGTTAAATGTAAAAAGTGTTGGTGTTATGGGCGACAATAGAACTTATGACAACACAGCTTGTATCCGCATAGTTGAGGCGACTGATGGCATGACGGCAACTTTTGCACACATTCCTCATCATATACTTGAAAATATGAGTAGAAGAATTATAAACGAAGTTGATGGTATAAATAGAGTGGTTTATGACATAAGCTCCAAACCTCCTGCGACTATAGAGTGGGAGTAGGGCTTTGAGTATCTATCTCCTTAGTGACACACATCACGAGGGGGTGATAAACTTGCCTCAAATCAAGCTTACATGTAGAGATATTGAGATTGATTTGAGATCTTATGAAGCACTTATTTTTAGCTCCAAAAATAGCGTAAAAGCGATAGATAAAATCAACAAAAGCTGGCAAAAAATCCCCTCTTATGCCATAGGAAAACAGACTGCAAGCAAGATTGAAAAGCTAGGTGGAAGAGTTGAGTTTGTAGCTAGTAGCTCTTATGGAGACTTATTTGCACATGAGATATCTAAAAAACTACAAAACAGAAAAACACTGTTTTTAAGAGCAAAAATAGTTCTTTCAGATTTGGAAAATATACTTAAAGATAGTGGAGTTGATATAAGCTCAATAGTAGTTTACGAGACTTCATGTCGTGAAAAAACAGCTCTACATGTAGAAGATGAAAAAAAAGTTTTTATATTTACTTCGCCCTCTACTGTGGAGTGCTTTTTTAGTAACTATAAGTGGTGTAAAAATTATAGTGCTGTTTGCATTGGAAGTGTGACTGCAAGGGCTATGCCTCTTGAGATATCGCTACATGTAAGTGATATTCAAACAATCGAAGCTTGTATTGAGCTTGCTAAAACAATTATTAAGCAAAATTAGTATATAATCTTTTATGCCTGAGTGAAGCGACAACCGTATAATGAGGGTCCAACAGATAGTATTTGTGGGATGCGTACTTTCTTGGTGCGATCGTGGTTTCGTTTGAGTTTTGCAAAAAGCGAGAAATTGCAACCTAAAAAGAGGGTCAATCCTGCGTCGTTGGCTTTATATGGGCCTAACGCATAGCGGAACGCCCACTCGGGTATTATTTGGAGATTTTGATGGATATATTGATTATTGGTAGTGGTGGGCGTGAGTATTCTATGGGGCTTGCATTGAGCAAAGATGATGGTGTGGATAAGATATATTTTGCTCCAGGAAATGGTGGCACTACTAGGTTTGGCGAAAATATACTGATCAAAGATTTTGATAGTTTGGCAAGCTTTGCTAAAGATAAAAATATAGAGTTAACTATAGTTGGTCCTGAAACTCCTTTGGTTGATGGTGTAGTTGATGTTTTCAAATCATACGATTTAAATATTTTTGGCTCTTCAAAAGCAGCTTCACAGCTTGAAGGCTCAAAAATCTTTATGAAGAAGTTTTTAAAAAGACACTCTATTCCAACAGCACTATTTATCGAGACAACTAACAGTAAAAAAGCATACGATTTTATTGATTCACTTAAAACCCCAATTGTAGTAAAGGCGGATGGGCTTTGTGCTGGCAAGGGTGTTATCATAGCAAATACACACGAAGAGGCTAAGAGAGCTGCGACAGATATGCTAAGTGGAGATAGTTTTGGGGATGCAGGCACCTCTATAGTGGTAGAGGAGTTTTTAGATGGATACGAGTTATCTGTTTTTGCGATTTGTGATGGAGAGGATTATAAGATACTCCCTGCAGCTCAAGACCACAAGAGATTGCTTGATGGCGATAAGGGGCCAAATACGGGTGGCATGGGTGCATATGCCCCAACACCTCTTATAGATGACAAACTTTATGAAAAGATAAATAAGATAGTAGTTGAGCCAACTTTAAAAGGTATGAGAGATGAGGGTTATCCTTTTGAGGGTGTACTTTTTATGGGTATCATGGTAGTCAATGGTGAGCCGATAGTCTTAGAGTACAATGTTCGTTTTGGCGATCCTGAATGCGAGATACTTTTGCCACTTATAAAATCACCCATAAGCGAGCTTTTTTATAAAGCAGCAACTAAAGATTTAAAAAACTTACATATAGAGTTGAGTGATGAGTATGCAGTTTGTGTGGTCATGGCAAGTGAGCATTATCCATATAAAAACTCAAAACCTTCAGAGATTATAGTTGATGAGACTATTGATGTAGAGATTAAAGAAAATACTCATATAGTTTATGCTGGTGTTACATGTGAGAATGATAAGCTTTATGCGAATGGAGGAAGAGTTCTTCTTTGTGTTGGACTTGGTAAGAGTATAAAAGAGGCTAGAGATCGTGCATATGCGAGATGTGGCGATATACACTTTGTTGGTAAGAGATTTAGATTTGACATAGCCTATCAAGCATTAAGGGACAAATAGTCATGAATGAAGAGGAGATAATAGAAAGGTTTGAGCGAGAAGATATCACTCTTGCACCATTTTCAAAGAGATTTTTTGCCTATTTTATAGATGAGATACTTGTATCATTTTTGTTTATTGTGATTTATCTAGGCTCTATCGAAGAGACTAAAAGCCTAGAAGATACAATAACCGTTATAAATAGCTTGGTTCTGTATATTATGACACTAAAAGTAGCTTATCAAACATTTTTTGTATGGGCATATGGCGCAACTTTAGGTAAGATTTTTATGAAGATAAGAGTAATATCAATTAAAGACATAGAGAAGCCAACACTAATCTACTCTCTAAATAGAGCAGTCGTAAGAATCATAAGTGAAGCTATCTTTTATCTAGGGTTTATCTGGGCTTTTATGAATCCAAAGAGAGAGACTTGGCATGATAAGGCTGGTAGAACATTGGTAGTGAATGTTTTTTAGGCTATTGCTGCTTTCGTTTTTGATAGTAGTAGTATCGCAAGCACAAACACAAAAAGTAGAGATTTTAGCAGAAAAGCTAACTAGAGAAGGTAGTGTTGTTCATGCACAAGGTAGTGTGGTTTTGTATAGCGATAGGTATATAATCACTGCAGATGAAGCCTATTATGACCACGAAAGTGGGGAGCTAGAGCTTATTGGAGACATAACTATCATGCAAGAGGGTTCACTTTTTACTAGAAGCGACCATGTTAAAATAAATATGAAAAATGATAGCGGTAACTTGAAGCCTATGTTTGCATTTGCTAGTGCTTCTAAGATGTGGCTTAGATGTAGCGTCGCAGAGTTTGATTCAAAGCAGTATATTGCAAAAAGCTCAATTCTATCTAGTTGTGATGTTCAAGATCCTGATTGGAAGATTGGATTTTCAACTGGCAGATATGCTAGGCAAGAGCAGTTTTTGCACACATATAATACTATTTTCTATATAGCAGATATACCCGTATTTTATCTTCCATATTTTGCTTTTTCTACAGATAGAAGAAGAAGAACTGGACTTTTGCATCCAAAGATATCTTATGGAAGCAATGAAGGTCTTTACTTTATGCAACCAATCTACTTTGCCCCGCAAGTCAATTGGGATTTTCAAATCAATCCACAGATAAGAGTAGATCGTGGTGTAGGACTTCATGGATTGTTTCGTTTTGTGGACTCTCCTTACTCGCTTGGTGAGATTTCACTTGGTGGATTTAGAGAAAAGCAAGAGTATGTACAAAGCAATGACTTAAAGCATGATAAGCACTATGGTTATAGAATCAAGTATGATAGAAGCAGGCTTTTTAGTGGTCATTTTGAGGATAGTGTTGAGGATGGATTATGGATTGATTTTAATTACTTAAACAACATAGACTACCTCAATACTATAGATAACAGCCAAAAAAGTTATGACTCTTTAGTTCAGTCTTCATTTAACTACTACTTAAAGAGAGATTTGGATTACTTAGGACTCTATGCAAAGTATTTTATAGATACTTCTAAAGAGTCAAATGATGATACTGTTCAAGAGATTCCAACTCTGCACTATCATAGATTTACAAACAGTATACTAGCAGACAATATTTTTTACTCTATAGACTATAAAACAACAAATTTTACTAGTAAAGATGGTCTTAAGGCAGTTACTCATCAAGTAAATGCTCCGATATCTATCCATTTTTCTTTTTTGGATGATTTTTTACACTTTAAGTTTACCGAAAATTTTTATCTTGCTAAGGTTGATTATGAGAAGAGTATAAAAAAAGGTGGTGGACATGTAGTTCAAAACCATCATAGAATCTCTTTACATACAGAACTAGTAAAACCTTATGAGAATTTTTTTCATACTATATATCTAGGTTTTGACTATACGATTCCAGGGAGTAGCAAGAAGAGTGATGGGTTTAAAGAGCTTGAAAAAGATAGGGATTTAGATGAGTTTGATTCATTGCTTTTGAATACAAAAGAGAATATATCTCTTAAATTAGTAGAGTTTTTTTATAACCAAGATGGTAAAAAACTGATCGGTCATACTCTAAGGCAAACAATCCTTATGGGCGGCTTGTCTGAGGATGAGTATAGATATAAAGACTTAAGTAATGGCATACATCTCTATTTTAACAATAACTTAACACTAAACAATCTTTTAAACTATTCTCATGAATTTTCCAGATTTTCTAAATTTCAAACATCTATAAATTGGAAAGTAGAAGATTATAGTGCAAATTTTATTCATACTTATCAAAAAAATAGAGATGAAAAGATAGATAACTACCTAACTTTTTCTATTGACACACACTTTGTAAGAAATTATACTCTATTTGCTGGTATTAATTATGACATTGAGCATAATTTTTTCAAATCATGGCAGGCTGGCTGGACTATGCAAAAGAAGTGTTGGGATTATCGCTTGGTGTATAGAGAGGAGTTGGAGCCAAACAGCTCAACAAGAGGATCTATAAGTAAAAGAGGCATTTATCTAACATTTAATTTATACCCTCTAGGTGGTGTAAGTTACGATTTTATACAAGAGAGAGAGCAGGGCGGGTGATGCAAGACTTAAGTGAGTCGATGTTTAAAGATAGAGCAGACGCAACCACTAAGCTTCTGGAGGCTCTACCAAGAGACAAGATAAGAAAAAAGGAGTGTTTGATAGTTTGTATATCAACTCAAGCTGTGCCAATTGCTAATGCCGTGGCTGATAAGCTTAATCTGAGTTATGATCTACTTTTTAGTGAACCAATATATGCACCAAACAATAAAGAGTGCATCATCGGTATGGTTAGTGAAACAGAGGAGATAGTACTACATGATGAGTTAGTAGACTCTTTTGGGATAAATTTAGATTTTATATATGCAGAAGCGCATAGACGGTATGAGGAGAAGATACTGCCAAAAGTATATAAGTATAGAAAAGGAGATTTGATTGGGTCTTTGAGTGGAAAAAATATCCTGTTGATAGATGAGGGGTGCGAGACTGGCATGACTGTTATGACAGCTGTAAAAACTGTTATGAATGGTGGTGCTAAGTCGGTGGTGTATGCTACCCCACTTCTTTCGTCAGATGTCTTGCGTTCACTTGAGCCTGTAGTTAATGAGCTGTTTTTTGTATATAAAATTTTAAATTTTGTAGATGTTGAGTTTTATTTTCAAGCATTAAAAGAGTTAGATACAGATGAGGTGTTGAAGATAATTAGTAATAGTGAGAACTATTTACCGTTTCAAAAAAAGGAGAAAAATAGATGAAAAAAAGAGTAGAAGTAAATAACCAAACAGAGATTTATGATATAGGAAAAGTTGCAACTCAAACAGCAGGCTCAGTAATGTTGAAGATAGAAGATACAGTTATCTTAGCAGCTGTTTCAAGAGATGCAGAGCCAGTAGATGGAAATTTTGTTCCATTGACAGTTCAGTATATAGAGAAAACTTATGCAGCAGGTAGAATTCCGGGCGGGTATATAAAAAGAGAGACAAAGCCAGGTGATTTTGAGACACTAACCTCAAGAGTTATAGATAGAAGTTTAAGACCACTTTTTCCAGATGGCTATGCATATCCAACCCAACTTACGCTTTTTGTACTTAGTTGCGACCCTGAAGTAGATCTTCAAGTTGCAGCTTTAAATGCTGCGAGTGCTGCTATATATCTCTCAGATATACCTATCAATAAAAATGTTGCAGGTGTGAGAATTGGCTTCATAGATGGGGACTATGTAGTGAATCCTAGCAATAGCGAACTAAAGCATAGCTCACTCGATCTGTTTGTTGCTGGCACAAAAGAGGAGCTTCTTATGATAGAGATGCGCTCAATTGCCACAGATGAAACTGGTGCAAATGAGTTTGATGAAGATGCGATACTAAAAGCGATAGATGAGGCGCAAAGTGCTATCACAAATGCTACAACGATATATGAGACAGAGTTTAAATCTCTTAAGAAAGATGATGCTCTTTTGGAGTATAAGGAGAGTTTGAGAGATGACTCTATCTATATCTATATTGATGAGAACTATAAAGATAGTATTAAGCATGCAGTCTCAAAAATGGCAAAGAGCGAACGAGCGAACGAGCTAAATGAGATTATTAAGACAATTGTTTGTGATGAAATTGCTGTTAAGAAAGATTGGAACAAGGAGCTTATATCAGCTGTTGTTAATGAGTATAAAAAAAGAGTAGTTCGTGAGATGATAGTATTTGATCGAGTAAGAGCAGATGGAAGAGCTTTAACAGAAGTTAGACCTATCAGCATTGAGACTAATATCCTTCCAAATGCACATGGGAGTTGTCTTTTTACAAGAGGTCAAACTCAAGCACTCGCAGTCATAACTCTTGGTGGTAATAAAGATGGGCAGATGTACGACATACTTACTGAAAAGGGAGTTGCCACAGATGATTTTATGGTGAATTATAATTTTCCAGGTTTTTGTGTAGGTGAAGCAGGGCCTCTTAGACCCCCAGGAAGAAGGGAGTTAGGACATGGAAATCTAGCTCGTAGAGCACTAGAGCCGTTACTAGATCCTGATAGGCTTCAAACTATTAGGCTGGTTTCAGAGATACTTGAATCAAACGGCTCATCTTCTCAAGCTACTATTTGTGCAGGCTCTTTGGCTCTTCGTGCAGCTGGTGTTGAGACCTCTAAGCTTGTAGCTGGAATCGCTATGGGGCTTGTTTTTGAGGGCGATAAGTATGCAGTTTTGAGTGATATTATGGGGCTTGAAGATCATGATGGAGATATGGATTTTAAAGTAGCTGGAACTAGAGACGGTATTACGGCACTTCAGATGGATATCAAGTTGGGCGGAATTTCAAGAGATGTTTTAAAAGAGGCACTCTATCAAGCAAAAGAGGGTCGCGACCATATACTAAACATCATGGAAGAGGCAGATAAAGAGATAGCTATAAATAATGATATTCTTCCTAAACTAGAACTTTTTAGTATTGACCCCTCTAAGATAGTTGATATCATTGGTCAAGGCGGTAAAGTTATTCGTGAGCTTATAGAGAAGTTTGAAGTGTCGATTGATCTTGAGAGAGATAGGGGTGAAGTAAAGATTGCAGGTGAAAGCAAAACCAAAGTAGAAGCTGCAAAAGATGAGATTATGGATATAGTAAATAGACCGTCATTTGGCGGGCGAGGTGGAGGGCGTCCTCGTAGAGATGAGAAGCCGATGCCAAAGTTTACACAAGGTGAGATTTTGGAAGGAACAGTAGTTCGTATCGTAGATTTTGGAGCATTTGTTCAGTTGCCAGGTGAAATAGATGGACTTCTTCATATTTCAAAGATAGCAGATCATAGAGTTGAGAGAGTGAGTGATTATCTTGAGATTGACCAAAAGGTAAGAGTTAAGATACTAGAGCAAAATGGTAGAAAAATAGGTTTAGGTTTAGAAAAATAGTAAATTAAACGGATTTTAACCAAACTTCGGATAAAATCACATTCGTAACAGAGTGGTAAGTAGGGATACTATCCGAACGGACTCTGAAAAAAATATTTGGAGAAATTATGAAGAAAATTTTATTTCTTATGGTAGCATTTGCATCATTTGCATTTGCTGGTGCTGCTGAAGGTGAGATGCTTAAAGCATACTCAGTGTTGGCTGCTTCTGTTGGTCTTGGTTTGGCTGCACTTGGTGGAGCTGTTGGTATGGGACATACTGCTGCTGCAACTATAGCAGGAACTGCAAGAAATCCAGGTCTTGGTGGAAA
>CAZLXQ010000028.1:0-13876 GCA_964563675.1 uncultured Sulfurospirillum sp. | reverse complement strand
GCTCTATCAACTTAAACTGATCTATAAGTTCGGGTGGTAAAAATGCTCCACCAAATTCTCCAAAATAGCCTTTATCGTCTGGTTGCACCTTTAGGTATGGTTTTTCAATCATAAATAGACCCTTAATCTCTTTTTTAGTATTATATCACAAAGGGGTATAAAAATGAGTTTAAAGTACGAGATTGAAGAGCTTATGGCTCAAGGCGTTGACGACTTTAAGATATCTAAGCTTATTAAAGAGCATATTAGAGACTACTTAAGCTCACTTGATGAGATATTTACACAAAATCAAGGTAAAGATTTTCTAGTAAAGCATACTAAAAAAATAGATCAATTTATAATTCTTATCTACAAGTATAGCCTACGAAAATTCTTTGGCGACTACCTCCCTTTTGTAAACAATATCCCTATAACTCTTACCGCCATGGGTAGCTACGGCAGAGAAGAGCTTTGTGTTTACTCTGATATAGATTTGATGATAGTATATAAAGAGATAGAGGGGTACAATCTAAAGCCTATCATGGAGTCTATGCTTACTCTTATCTGGGATAGTGGGATTAAACTTGGGCATCGTGTGCATAGAGTAGATGAGCTTTTTAGTGCTAGCAATAGCGACTTGACTATAAAAACTGCTATGTTAGAGTCTCGGTATCTTTGTGGTTCAAACTTTTTATGGATGGAGATTGGACGAGATTTAAAAAAAATAGCAAAGCACAATCTTGGTGAGTTTGTTAGGGAAATTACTCAGATGTATTATAAAGCAAGAGAAGAGAATCCTATAAAAATGGAGCCTGATATAAAAAATGGAATGGGAGGATTAAGAGCTTCACATACTATAAGGTGGCTTAGTAGAGCCATATTAAGCAGAGCAAAATTAAAAGAGTTGATTCCTCAGTATATTAGCGAAAAAGAGTTCAAGGAGTATAGGGCAGCACTAGAGTTTCTGTATAGAGTGCGCTCAGCTCTACATCTAAGTGCAAAGAAAAAGCAAGATACTCTAAATCTTGAGTATATACCAAATATCGCAAAAAAACTTGGATTTATCGACAAAAGAGTTATGAATGCACAGATGCAGCTATGCAAAAAAACCTTTTTGGCTCTACATACTGTAGATGTAACTTGTCAAATATTTTTAAAAAAACTAGTCTCACCCTACTTCTTTAAAAAAAGTTCAATCGCAGAACTAAGACAAAACAAAATAGAAGATGGAGTTTATAAAAAAGACAATCTCATAGTAGCAAAGAGAGGCAAAAGTCCAAACTCCTTGCTGCATGTAGTAAGTCAGCTATCTCTCTTGGACAGCAAAAATATAGAGTTTGATATAAGCTATATAGACTACATAAGAAAAACAAACTTTTCAAAACATAACTCAAAAGAGATCTATTTTGAGTTTAAAAAACTTTTTTTTAACGACTATGCTTATCAGATATTTTTAGCTCTATATAGTGCAAATCTACTAGAGCAGCTCATCAAGCCATTTGCACATATAAAGCATCAAGCACAGTTTGATGGCTATCATCAATACCCAGTCGATAAACACTCGCTATTGTGTCTGTATTTTTTGGAAAATATAAAAGAGCCGTTTGTTCAAGCTCTATATGATGACTTGTGTGGCGAAGGAAAAGCACTTATCAGACTTGTTGCTTTTTTACATGATGCGGGCAAAGGTAGGCGTGGTGATCATAGCTTGATTGGGGCAAAGATATTTAGAACTTATGCTGTTAAGCTTGGGTTTAGTAGTAAGGCTGTACATGTCGGGGGAGTTCTTATCAAATATCATACGCTCATGAGCAATACTGCTACTAGGGAGGATATATATAGTGAAGATATTGTTCTTGCATTTACTACAAAACTTGAAGATCCTCAAATCCTGAAACTTCTCTATATATTGACCTACTGCGATGTAAATGCTGTTGGGAGTGGCACCTATAGTGGATTTACCTCTAAGCTTTTAAGAGAGCTGTACAATCTATCAAGCGAATTGTTTGATAAAAAAGAGCTTCTTGGCGAGGCAAAAAGAAGACTTAGGAGAGAGTTAGCACTAAAGAGAGATTTGGAGTTTAAGTCTCTTTCAAAAATAGTGCAAAGAAAAATCCTATCCATATCTTCTAGCTACTTTTTTATAAAGCACAAGCCATATGAGATAGTGAAGATCGCTACTACTGCTAAAGATGTAGATACCTATAGGTTTAAGATAGAAAATGAGTCTCATTTAAATATCTCTATCACGAAATTGCAAGAGCTAAATGTGGGCTATCTTTTGGGGAAACTCAATTTTTTAGATTTAAGAAATATGGATATTTTTAAGCTTTACGATGATAAGAAATATTTTAAAATAGATTTTCACAAGAGAGTTACACATAGTGAATTGCTGTATATTGAGGAGCTTATAGATAAAAGTTTTGATATGAGTAGAACTACAACACTATGCAAACCTATCATAAGAGAGGATGAGATTGAGATGGATTGTGAACACTCAAATAGTCTCATAAAGCTTAGTGTTAATGCAAAAAATCAAAAAGGATTGATGGCTTATATGATGGGTGTTTTTGATGATAGAGGTATAGAGGTGCTAACTGCAAAGATTCAGACTATAAAAAATCGTGCTAGAAATCTATTTTTAATCGAAAAAACGATAGAATTGTGTGATAATAAAGATAAAATTTTAGAGCTATTTATAACGAGGTAAAATTTACATGTGTGGAATTGTTGGATATATCGGCGAAAATGAAAAAAAAGAGTTTCTTCTAGGTGGCCTAAAAGAGCTAGAGTATAGAGGGTATGATAGTGCTGGCATAGCTGTACTTAAAGATGGGTGCATCTCTTCGTATAGAGCCTTAGGAAAGCTAGAAAACTTAGTTCATAAAACAAAAGATTTTTATAGTGATAACTTTGGGGTTGGGATTGGGCATACAAGATGGGCAACACACGGAAAACCAACTGAAGTCAATGCTCACCCGCATAAAGGAGAGTTCTCTTATGTTATACACAATGGAATTATAGAGAACTACAAAGAGATAAAAGAGAGTTTGCAAGATGGTGGTGTTAAGTTTCTGTCTCAAACTGATTCAGAGGTGATAGTACATCAATTTGAGAAGTTTATAGGTGATGGACTTAGTGCAAGTGATGCTTTTAAGTGTACAGTTGAGATACTTCGGGGTGCATATGCTATACTGCTTATCACTAAAGATGAGCCTGAGACTATCTTTTTTGCTAAAAACTCTGTTCCTCTTATACTTGGACAAAATGAGAAAAATGAGAAGTTTATGAGCTCCTGCGACTCTCCTCTTATAGGATATGCTTCAGAAGTTGTCTATCTTGAAGATGGTGAGTATGGGTGGATTACAAAGGATGGGGTATCTCTTTTTATGGATAGTGAGCCTATCTCTATCTCTTTTGTTCCTCTTGGACGAGATAAGCTACATGCTCAAAAAGATGGTTTTAGATACTTTATGGAAAAAGAGATTTATGAGCAGTCAAGTGTAGCAAGTGAAACTCTTATGGGAAGAGTTAGTGATGAGAGTGTTCAGCTTGATGAGCTTAAAGATATAGATTTTTCAAACATAGATTATATTAAGATATGTGCTTGTGGGACTAGTTATCATGCCGGATTAGTGGGCTCATACTTGCTTGAACGGCTCTCAAAAATAAAATGTCAAGTAGAAATTGCTAGTGAGTTTAGATACAAAGAGCCTCTTTTGGATAAAAAAACTCTCTTTTTGGTCATCTCCCAAAGTGGAGAGACTGCTGATACTCTTGAGGCTCTAAAGATGGCAAAAAAAGCTGGCATGAAAACAGTTGCAATCTGCAATGTAGATAACTCATCTATAGTACGACTTTGCGATGCAACTATTTTAACAAGAGCTGGTATTGAAAAAGGGGTTGCAAGCACAAAAGCATTTGCAACACAGATAGTAACTCTTTGGTTGCTAGCTCTCTATACTGGAGAGAGAAAAAAGACTCTAAACAGAGCAAAGATGCAAAGTGAGCTAAAAGCACTTCTTCATACACCTTTAGTTTTACATGTAGAGGATGACACACATGAAAAAATCAGACGCTTGTCGAAAAGATATCTCCATGGTCACGGTTTCTTTTTCATAGGGCGAGATATATTTTTTCCACTAGCTCTTGAGGGTGCTTTAAAGCTCAAAGAGATAAGCTACCTTCATGCAGAGGGCTACCCAGCAGGCGAGATGAAGCATGGTCCAATCGCTCTAGCCGATAGTGAGCTTTTTACAGTTGCACTTATGCCCCAAACTCTACTTTATGAAAAGATAAAAAGTAATGTTGAAGAGCTAAGTGCAAGGGATGCAACTATACTTGCTATAAGTCCAAAAGAGTTTGATTTGGCTGATGACTTTATAAAAACCTCAAACCAATCGCACCCTATGAACGAGTTTTTTGAGATGATGGTAGTAACCCAAATCTTAGCACTTGAAATCTCCGTAAGACTAGGCAATGATGTAGACATGCCACGAAATCTTGCAAAATCAGTTACTGTTGAGTAGAGCAATGCTTTAGAGCATGCAGACTCTACTGCTGCTCTGCAGTCTCAACAAATACTCTTCTTCCTAGCTCTTTATCTATGGCATATATTCCATATCCATCACCACCTACCATCTTCATCTGGTCTATTATCTCACCAAAGGATGCCTCCTCTTCAACTTGTTCGGTTACATACCATTGAAGTAGATTATATGTTGCATGATCTTTCTCTTTCATTGCTTGGTCACTTAAGTCATTTAGCCAAATAGTCATCTTTCTCTCATGAGCGAGTGCCTTTTTAAACACATCTATGATTGAGATATAACTAAGCTTTGGTGCTTCTACCTCTTTAAGAACAATTTTAGCACTTTGATCTTCAAGATACTTAAATAGCTTCATAGCATGTGAGGTCTCCTCTTGATACTGTGCATTGAACCATCTAGCACATCCGTTAAAGCCATTGGCACTAGCATAAGCTGACATACTTAGATATATGTATGCCGCACTAAACTCATTGTTTAACTGAGTATTTAAATTCTCTTCCATTTTTTTACTAATCATTTTTTCTCCTCAAATATTCCTATTTTTCTATTTTTAAAAACTCTACTATGCTCTTTGATCAACCCATGCATGGAGAGATATACTCCATTTTGGGCTATGCCTAAAAGATACCCCAAGGAGGCAGACAGATTTGCTGTAGCCTCAATAGGGTTGATGCTAAAAGGAGTCATAGCGCCTGTTATAAGCAGGACTCTATCCTCTATATACTTCTCTAAAAATTCAGCAGTTTCACTCATCGTATCTGTTCCATGAATGATGAGTATGCTTTTTTGTTTAGAGTTTTTTATAGCTTCTACTATCTCCTTTCTGTTGATATCATCTATATCCAAACTGTCTTTATGAACAATATTTTTTATCTCATACTTTAAATTGTGAAAATATTTCAAAATACTCTCTAGTGCCTTTGAGTCATCAGGCACCTTTAGCTCCCCTTTTATAGGGTCGTATTTTTTGTTAAAAGTGCCTCCTGTGTTTATGATGAGTATTTTGTTCACTGTAGCCCTTGCTAGTTCTTACTACCAACTAAAAGCTCTATTTTTTTTACGACTGATGGATCTTCAAGTGTTGAAATATCTTGAGTTATCTCCTCGCCTTTAGCGATTGAGCGGAGTATCCTTCTCATAATTTTCCCACTTCTTGTCTTTGGAAGACCCGCGGTGATACAAATAGCATCAAGCTTGGCTATATTTCCAATATCTTTCATAATCAACTTGTTTAGCTCCTTGATCATCTCAATCTTTCCGCCAATACTCTCTTTATTTTTTGTAACCACATAAGCAAAAACGCACTCACCTTTTATAGGGTCAGGTCGTCCAACAACAGCGACTTCTGCTACATTTGCATGGTTTCCAAGTGCCGCTTCAATCTCAGCAGTTCCTAGTCTATGACCTGAAACATTGATAACATCATCAGTTCTACCCGTGATGATTATGTATCCGTCATCATCATACATCGCACCATCTCCTGAAAAGTAGACAGGCTTACCATCTTTTTTGCAATCTGAAAAATATGACTTTACAAATCTATCCGAATCTCCCCATATGCCTCTTATCATTGATGGCCAAGGCTTTGTGATACACAAAAAGCCCTTCTCCCCTTTTGGAGTTGGATTTCCGTTCTCATCTATAATCTCAGCCATAATTCCAGGTAGTGCAAATGTAGCACTACCAGGCTTAATCGGAGTTGCTCCAGGAAGCGGAGAGATCATATGTCCTCCCGTCTCAGTCTGCCACCAAGTATCGACAATAGGGCAGTTGCCTCCGCCTACCTCATTGTAGTACCACAACCAAGCATCAGGATTGATAGGCTCTCCCACGGTTCCTAGCACTTTTAGACTACTAAGGTCATACTTTTTAGGCTCATCTCCTCCAACCTTATGAAGAAGCCTGATAGCAGTTGGAGCAGTATAAAACTGATTTACCCTGTGCTCCTCAATCATGCTCCACCATCTCCCAGCATCAGGAAAAAGAGGAACTCCCTCATACATGATAGTTGTAGCACCCATAGCAAGTGGTCCATATACTATATAGGTGTGTCCTGTAATCCAGCCAACATCAGCTGTACACCAAAAAGTATCGTTCTCTTTTACATCAAAAACATACTCCATAGTATACTGTGCCCACAAGATATATCCAGCACCACTATGTTGAACACCTTTAGGCTTTCCCGTGCTTCCTGAGGTATATAGTAAAAATAGTGGGTCTTCAGAGTCCATCGGCTCAGGATCACAGTACCTAGACTCATGATCAATCATCTCATTATAGACATAATCACGCCCAGCAACATACTCTATATCTTCAAAGTTTCTTTGAACAATTAGAACTTTTTTACAACCCTCACAACCCTCTTTTAAAGCTTCGTCAACCACTGACTTGAGCATGTACGGCTTACCTCTTCTGTAAGCACCATCAGCAGTTATAACAAGTTTTGCATCTGCATCTTGCACTCTATCTCTAAGAGCATCAGCAGAAAAACCACCAAACACTATAGAGTGAATTGCACCGATCTTAGCACAAGCAAGCATAGCAAATGCAGCTTCAGGAATCATCGGAAGGTACAAAACGACTCTATCACCTTTTTTGATATCAAATTGGTTTTTTAGCAGATTTGCAAACTTGTTGACTCTATAATGAAGCTCAAGATAAGTTATAACTCTCTTACTTCCATCTTCACCCTCCCAGATGATAGCCGCTTTGTTTTTTCTTGTCTCTAAGTGACGCTCTACACACTGATAAGCAACATTGAGCTTACCACCAACAAACCACTTATAAAATGGTGCATCGCTCTCATCTAAGACTCTATCATAAGGCTCAAACCAGTCAATCTTCTCTTTTGCCATCTTGCCCCAATAGCCCTCAAAATCCTCTTGTGCTTGTAAACTTAACTCTTTAAACTCACACATATTTTTAACTCTAGCCTTTTTACTAAACTCTCTATTTGGCTTAAAAACCTGCGACATACATACTCCTTAATATTATTTTGTAATAGATCCTATTTGACTTATTATATACTGATCATCATAAGCTTCAATCTCTTTTTTTGCACTATCGCTTTTGTCTGTGATAGAGAAAAACCAAATTCCAACAAATGCAACTGTTACTGAAAATAGTGCTGGGTACATGTAGGGGAAAATTGCGACTGATGCATCACCATGAATTATTTCACCCCAAACTACAGGCCCTAACACGATAAGCACAACTACAGTTCCTAAGCCTAAACTTCCGCCTATAATCGCTCCTCTTGTTGTAAGTCTCTTCCAATATATAGATAGAAAAAGTATCGGAAAATTTGCTGATGCTGCAATCGCAAATGCTAGAGCCACTAAATAAGCAACATTTTGATTCTCAAAAGCAATTCCCAAAAGTATCGCTACTGCCCCAATACCTAGTGTTGCATATCTTGAGACTTTCATCTGTGTTACACTATCTACACTTTTCTTTGCAAAAACATTTGCATACAAATCATGACTTATGGCACTTGCTCCAGCAAGAGTAAGTCCTGAAACAACTGCTAAGATAGTAGCAAATGCAACTGCTGCAATTATGCCTAGCAGAACATCTCCTCCTATAGCATAAGCTAGATGAATAGCTACCATATTCTCGCCACCAACAAGCCCACCTTGAACTATGTTCATATACTCTGGATTTTGAGCTACCAATATGATCGCTCCAAAACCTACAATAAAAATCAAAGAGTAAAAATAGCCCATAAAACCTATAGCATAAAAGACCGATTTTCTTACCTCTTTTGCATCTGAAACTGTAAAAAACCTCATCAGCACATGTGGAAGTCCAGCAGTCCCCAACACAAGTGCCAACCCTAAACCAATAGCAGAGATAGGGTCACAAAAGATACCACAACTACTCATAATATCTTGTGTGCCTCTTATCTCAATAGCACTACTAAAAAGTCTCTCCAGACTAAAATCAACACTTCCCATAACTGCAACTGCTAAAAATGTCACTCCAGACAAAAGCATAACAGCTTTAACTATCTGCACCCAAGTAGTAGCAAGCATACCACCATAAGAGACTAAAATCACGATTAGTGAGCCCATCAAAATAACACCTATCTCATACTCTACGCCAAAAAGTAGTCCAATCAACTTACCAGAAGCAACTAGCTGTGCGACTAGATATAGAAGAACTGTTGCGATTGAGGCGATTGCTGTTAGAGCTCTTATTGGAATTTGCTTTAAGCGATAAGAGACAACATCAGCAAAGGTATATTTACCAAGGTTTCTCAACTGCTCTGCAAATAAAAACAGAACTATAGGCCAGCCAACCAAAAAGCCAACTAGATATATAAGCCCATCAAAACCCTCTAGGTAAATTAGACCCGAAATACCTAAAAAACCTGCAGCAGATATATAATCACCTGAAATTGCTAAGCCATTTTGAAAAGTAGAAATACCTCCTCCAGTAGTATAAAAGTCTTTTGCTGTTCTTGTTCTTTTTGCTGCCCAAAAAGTTATCCAAAGTGTAGCAAAGACAAATAGTAAAAATATAGCAATTGCCAACATGCTTGAACTTCCACTAGAGTTTTGAGACGCAAAAAGTGCACTAGTAGATAAAAAAATAGTAAAAATATACCTCATAAGATATCATCTTTTATGCTCTCTATTAACTCATCATACTTCTCATTTGCCTTTTTAGCATAAACTCCCGCTGAAATAAAAGATAAAAATATAATCATATATCCTGCTAAAATACCAACAGTAATAACACTACCGCCAATAGTCTTGGCTAAAATACCGGAATAAAAAGCTACTGCTATGATAAAAGCCGTATAGGTAAAAAACACTATACCAGCAAGACTCCAAGCTAGAGTGCCTCTCTTTTTTATCAATTCAGCAAATTTTGGATTATCTCTAATCTTTTGGCAAACTTCACTATTCAATCAAATCTCCTTTTATATTGTTAGAATAACATTATCATAGCCATATAGTCAATATAACTAAGATAGATGTGTAAAATATCTATCAATCTTATATCCAACACCCTTTATGTTTGTGATAAAATCCTCTTTTAGGGATTTTCTAAACCTACTTATCTCCGCTCTTATAGTCGCATTATCTACTGGCTCATCACTCCATACGAAGCTTCTAAATTTTTCAAAGTCAACTACTACCGCAATATTTTCACAAAGAAGTGTCAAGATTTGTAACTGCTTTTTTGTAATAGCTTGTGGGCAGTTATTGAAAAAAAGCATCTTTTGCTCTTTGGAGAAGTAGTATTTTTTACTTAAAAGCATATGAGAAGAGCTTTTTATCTCTCGCTCTTTTCTTATTCTATCTACTCTAATCCCTAGCTCTTTTAAGTGAAATGGCTTTTTTAGATAATCACATGCCCCAAGCCCGAAAGCTCTACTAATGTCATCAATGTCTAAGTTTGCGCTTATGAAGATAGTGGGGATAACCACTTCAAGAGTATTTAGCTCCTCTAGCAACTCAAGTCCACTTAGTTTTGGAACATTTATATCTAAAAGAAGTAGATCAAAAGCTTCATGCTCTAAAGATTTTAAAGCCTCCAAGCCATTTGTAAACCCAACTACTTGATGCCCACTAGATTGAAGATACTCCTCTATGGACTCTTTTAGCATAAACTCATCTTCTAAGAGTAGGATTTTCAAGATAGGTTACCTTTTTTAAAATAGTATTGAAAAACTGTTCGCTTTTCATCTGATTTTACCTCTACTCGTATAGTGTTATTATCACATATCTCTTTTACTATATTTAAGCCTAAGCCAAATCCGCCTCGTGCTTTATCTTCACGATAGTATCTTTGAAAAACTCTACTAGTACTCTCTATCTTCTCTCCAAAATTTTGTACTTCAAAAACAACATACTCCTCATCTTCATAAAGATTTACAGATACATTTCTATCTATATGACTATATTTTATAGCATTTGATATATTGTTATCACAAAGTCGCTGAAGTTCAAACTCACTAAACAAGATAGATATATCGCTTTGAATTTCACTTTTTAATTTCAGTCCATTGGCTATCGCAACATCTTTAAAATACTCAATCCTAGCTCTTAAAAAGTTTGAAAAGTTTATCATATCAACTCTTTTTGTCTTAGTATCTTTTTGCACAACAAAACTAAGATCACTATAAATATTCCCTAAAACTTTTACAGCCGCTTCAATATTTATAAGATATCTATTTTTATTAAATTTTAGATTATGAAGGTCCAAGTTCATAAGAATAACCGAGAGTGGAGTATTTATCTCGTGAATTGCATTTTTTAAAAACCTATCTTGAGACTCTAAAAGCTCACTCACAAAAGCTACAGACTTTTGCAGCTCTTTTGTCTTCTCTTGCACTAAGCTTTCAAGATTTAAATTCATCTCTTCAAGATCACTTTTCTTCTCTTTTAACTCCAAAAGCATACTATTTACTTGCATCGTTATCTCTTTAAACTCTTGAAACTTAATCTTGCCTCTATCAATAGATGTGTAGTTTGTTGAGGCACTTTTTAGAGACTCTACGATAAATTTTATCTCTTTGCCTAGTTTCTCTGCTATATACCTATACTGCAAAATAGTTGCTAAGTATAAAAATAGAGTTAGTGTTACTATCTTTAGAATAAATTCTGCGATTTTATCTCTATGCTCTTGTGATTTTTCAGCTAAAACTACCTCTTTTTGACTAGTACAAACCCCGCTTCCCATAACCCAGCCTAGCCGCTCAAACTCTCTTACAAAGACTATATTCTCCATGAGTACACCATCTTGCTCAACATCAAATTTTAAAAGAACCCCAGCCTCTTTAGCTTCTCTAAACAACTTATCTACGGTAGATTTATTGTGCTTAAACTGTTTTGAGCTATATACAATCTGTCTATTTTTGTCATATATAAATATATAATCTCCTGCACCAGAGCCACTCAAAACTATGCCAACCTCCTTTGCAATAGAGTGATAAAGTCCATCTTGATTCTCTAGTTTATGATTTTTATAGCGATACTCTATGAGTCTATATAGTCGAGAAGACTGCTCAACTACTTCTCTTTTTTGACCTAGAGTGTAGTTTTTTTCTACAGCAATTATCTCTTTCTTAAACTCTCTAAACTCATTGAAAATGACTACAAAAGCAGAAAGTGCTGCAAATATACCAACAAATAAGATAGCGACTATATTGATCCGATTCACACTGTGTTGTCTAAAAATTTTGAACATAAACAATTATAGTATAATTATGCTTTACATGTAGGAGTAGAGATGAGCATACGACTTCCAGCTCAATGGGAAAAACAAAAATCCATTATAGTTGTTTTTCCTATAAAACACAAAGACTGGCAACACTCCATAAGAGAGATACAGCTAAGCTATGTGAATTTTATAAACACTTTGCGTGAATTTCAGCTATGCATTGTTGTTTGTGAAAATCCAGAGATTTTGGATAGCTTTTTTGACTCTTTAGAAAACATAGTAATCTATAAAGCAAAAACAGATGACACTTGGATAAGAGATTTTGGAGCGATTGATTTCTATAAAGATGGCAAGTTAAAATCATATGACTTTAGATTCAATGCTTGGGGAGATAAATTCTCCTCATCGCTAGATGATAAATTCAATATACTATACTCTAAGAAAAATCTTATTCAAGTTGAGTTTATTTTAGAGGGTGGAAGTATCGATACAAATGGAAAAGGTGATTTACTAACAACTTCAAAATGCCTATTTAACTCCAACAGAAACTCTAAATACTCAGATGACGAGATACTACAAAAGCTTAAAAAACTGTTTGGATTAAAGAGGATTGTAGTTTTAAACCATGGGCATTTAAAGGGAGATGATACAGACTCTCATATAGATACACTAGCAAGATTTATAGATGAAGATAGTATCGCTTATGTGAAGTGTTATGACAAAAATGATGAGCATTTTAAGGAGCTAAAAAAGATGGAAGAGGAACTAAAGATGAGTAGCTTTAGACTTATCCCTTTGCCTTTACCATCTGCAAAATATCACAAAAACAGAAGACTGCCTGCAACTTATCTCAATTTTATTTTTATAAATGGAGCATTGATAGTTCCGACTTATGGCGATAAAAATGATAAAATAGTGATTGAGATTTTAAAAAATGAGATAGATGATAGAGAGGTGAGAGGTGTAGATGCTTCTATCTTTATAAGAGAGTATGGCTCACTTCACTGCTCATGTATTAACAACTTTTGCGAGGATTTAGAGTGTTAAAAATTGCCCTTATTCAGCAGTCATACAAAGGCTCAAAAAAAAGAACAGTTAAAAAAACTCTAAAAATGATAAAAAAGGCAAAATCCAAAGGAGCAGAGCTAATACTGCTTCAAGAGCTGCACCAAGATAGATACTTTTGCATCAATGAGGATATAAAAAACTTTGATAAAGCAGATAGTTTTGAGGAGGATATAGAGTTTTGGTCACATGTGGCAAGAAAATACAGAATAGTCTTAGTGGCTTCACTCTTCGAGAAACGCACAGCTGGTATATACCACAACACAGTGGTAGTTTTTGAGAAAGATGGCTTAGTGGCAGGGCGATATAGAAAAATGCACATACCTGATGACCCTGGGTTTTACGAGAAATTTTACTTTAGTGAGGGAGATTTAGGTTATGAGCCAATCAAAACTAGCGTAGGAAAATTGGGAGTTCTTATCTGCTGGGATCAATGGTTTCCTGAAGCTGCTAGACTCATGGCATTAAAAGGGGCTGACATACTCATATATCCAACCGCAATAGGCTGGTTTGATGAGGATAGCACAAAAGAGAAAAACAGACAACTTGATGCTTGGATAACAGTTCAAAGAGGGCATTCTATAGCCAATGGGCTTCCACTTGTAGCGATAAACAGAGTAGGAAAAGAGCTAGATGATAAAAAAAATATAGATGGCATAAGGTTTTGGGGTAACTCTTTTGTAGTTGGTGCACAAGGGGAGTTTATCGCTAGAGGTAGTAGAGATAAAAATGAAACTATAGTTGCAAAAGTAGATTTAGCTAAAAGTGAAAAAACTAGAAAAGAGTGGCCATTTTTACGAGATAGACGGATAGATAGTTATCTGGAGCTAGATAGAAGGTTTATTGATACTATTGTATAGTTTGGGCTTGCACTAAGGACAAACTAGTTATAATAGAGAAACAGATAAAGGTTTTTAAGGATTCAAAACAAAACGGCAAGGCAAAAGGCTATGAAGATAACAGAGCGATACAAAAAAGAAGAGATGAGCAAGAGTTAAAGCCATATCAAGCAGAGCTTATTAAACTTCAAAAGTATATTGAAAATACAAAACAGAAGATGATTATACTTTTTGAGGGGCGTGATGCGGCAGGAAAAGGTGGAACGATCA
>CAZLXQ010000027.1:0-14532 GCA_964563675.1 uncultured Sulfurospirillum sp. | reverse complement strand
CAAAGATTGTCATATTTGGCACAGTATTTAAGTATGATATATCAAAAGCTCCTTGGTGCGTCTCTCCATCTTCGCCAACGATACCAGCTCTATCAAGTGCAAACACAACACTTAGGTTCATGATACATGCATCATGAATCACTTGGTCATAAGCTCGTTGTAAAAATGTAGAGTAGATAGTGACAAAAGGCTTAAACCCCTCTTTTGCCATGGCCGACATCGAAGTTACAGCGTGTTGCTCAGCGATAGCAACATCCCAAAAACGCTCTGGAAATTCACCAATAAGCCTATTTAGTCCCGTTCCTGTAGGCATGGCTGCAGTTACTCCTACTACATTTTCATACCTCTTTGCAAGCTTAGAGAGGGCATCGCTATATATACTAGTTGCACTTTTTTTACCGCTACTTATTTTTATAGATTTACCACTATCTATATCAAAAGGTCCGACCCCATGCCAATTCTCTTCATGCCCTTCTGCAATCTCATAACCTTTACCCTTCAAAGTTTGAGCATGTATAATCACTGGTTTTTTTAGTTTTTTTGCTAGCTCGTAGGCTATTATGAGATCTTCAACACTATGCCCATCTACTGGACCAATATAGTCAATACCTAACTCTTCAAAGAGCATCCCCGGAGTGATAAGCTTCAGACTCTCTTCAAATTTTTTTGCCATATAGGTAGCACCCTCTGGAAGATACTGTAAGACACCCTCAGTTTTTTTCTTAATTTTTTGAAAAAAATCACCTGCTATGGCATGAGATAGAAACTTGCTAATCGCTCCTATAGGCCTTGCGATACTCATTTTATTGTCATTGAGGATAATAACAACTGGCAGTTTTATATCACCTAACTCATTGAGCGCCTCATAAACCATGCCAGCAGTCATAGAGCCATCCCCTATGAGTGCGACAGGAACTCTACTATCTTGCTCTTTTTTTAGCTTGATCGCTTTTGCAGCTCCAACAGCCAAAGAGATAGAGGTTGAGCTATGCCCAGCTATAAAATAGTCGCAAGATGACTCACTAGGCTTCGTATATCCACTAATACCATCAAACTCTCTTAGAGTATCAAATCTATCCCATCTATCTGTTAAGAGCTTATGTGCATAAGATTGATGAGAAACATCAAATATAAAAGGGTCTTTTTTAGCATCAAAAACATAATGCATAGCGACTATAAGCTCTACCGCTCCTACATTGCTACTCAAATGACCACCATTTTTACTTACTGTTTCTATTATCTTTTTTCTCAAACTTACACATGTGTCTTTTAGCTCTTCTAGAGATCTGCCTTTTATCATCTTAATCACTTTTTACTATATTTTTTACTTTTTCCAATCTTGTGGATATGTTTGCATCTAAATTTCCAACATCACTCAAAACTACTACCCCGCCTTGTGTGATTGCACTATCGCTATCTACCCCAATATGCTCAACAGTAGAGTAGGTTTGATTCAATGACTCATAATCTTTTGGATTTACTTTTAGCCTGATATTTTTTGCATCCTTCAACTCCTCTATGAGCTTTTTTGATAGTGTTGTTGCAACTAGAGAGCTTGAGTCTTTTATCTCTTTTGAAATCACCTCTCTTGCTATCTCTATCGCTGTGTCCGATAGCTCGCTCTCTGCTTGCTTTAAAAACTCATCACCTTTTTTTGCTTCAATCTCAAGAGTGTTAATTGAGTTTAAAAATTTTTCTTTTACCTCTTGCACTCCTTTTTCTAAATCATCTTTAGCTTTTTGGTAGCCATTTTTATATGCACTTTGCGATTCTCTTTGAAGTTCATTCTCTAGCCTACTATTAAAATCGCCCTCTTGCTTCTCTATTTGCATTTGTAGTTTTATGATATTAGATGAAAGTTCATCACTCTTTTTCAACAACTCTTCTATAAATCTATTTTGCTGTTCATCTGCTTGTACTATTGGCTTAGGATTGACTGGCTTTTCTGATTTGTCTGGCTCATCAGGAGTCTCATCAGGAGTTTTTTTCTCGTTCTCAAAAGAGCTACCAATTACCTTAAAACGATATGGCTCTATGGTATGATTCTTGGAGTTCTTATTGTTTATGATATTTTTTATCAATCTATCATCTCCTCAGCTTCGCCAACTTGAATCACACCCTGTTCTGAAAGTTTTTGCACCTCATCTACTATGCGTCTTTGTGTCTCTTCAACATCTTTTACTCTCACAGCTCCCAAGAAACCCATCTCTTCTAAAAATGCATCTTGTGCTCTTTGAGACATATTTTCTAAAAATTTATCACGAAGTTCATCTGCCGCACCCTTTAAAGCAACCATTAAGTCTTTTTTATCAGCAACTTTAAGTATCTCGCGGATTGCTGTACTATCAAGCTTCATGATATCCTCAAAAGTAAACATCATCTCTTTAATAGTAGTTGCGAGCTCTTCATCAACCTGCTCTATATGAGCAATAGTTGATTTTGAAGCTTTTTGACCAAGGCGGTTAAGTATTTCAGCCACTGCCCTTGGTCCTCCAACTTCAACCTTATAAGAGGTAAGAGACTCTAGCTTATTCTCCAAAACTGCTGATACTCTTTTTACGACTGAAGGCGAAATATCGCCAAGATTTGCCATACGAATAGTCACTTCACTTTTGAGCTCATCAGGGAAAAATGATATAGTTTCAGCTGCACTAGTTGGATCCATGTGAGCTAGTATAAGAGCTACTGTTTGAGGGTGCTCTGTTACAATAAAATCTGCAAGCTGCTGTGGCTTGATTTGTGAGAGATAGCCAAAACTTTGTGTATTCTCCATGCTTTTTGAGAGCTTATCTAAGATTTTTTGAGCCGCTTCAGCCCCAAAAGTGCGATAAAGTATCTCTTTAGCATACTCCATGCCACCACTTCTAATATATTGATTTGATTGCAAAATTGCATAGAACTCCTCAAGAACAGCATTCGCTATAGTTTTATCTATATTTTTTACAGTAGCAATATATTTGGATATATCAGTTACAGTATCAATATCCATGTGAGAAAAAAGATTTGTTGTAGTGTCTTCACCTAGCTGTATAAGTAAAATCGCAACTTTTTCAGCCATGCCCAGCCCATCATACTCTATTTTCTGCTCATCAGTTAGTTTCACTGTGAGTCTCCTGCAATTTTGGGATTAAAACTAAAGTCACTCTCATTTCTTATCATCGTTTGAAGAAATCCTGATATCTCTTCACCCTTGTCATCGCATAGTGTTTTTAGCTTCTCTAAAAGTACATCATACTTAAGCTCATCTTCGTTGAAATCCCCTCCAATACCAAGCTGGTCTTCTACTTTTTTACGAGCTTTTTTAAACTTCTCTAGTGTATCTTCTGCACTATCTTCATCATCATCTTCTTGAGCCTCCATATCTCTTGTGCTAAACTCTTCCGATTCATGCTCAACCATCTTTCTGCTAAATGGCTCTATCACCTTTTTATAAAAAATAAAAAGTAGAAGTCCAGCTAACAAATACTTTAGAATTGGGATTAAAGGAGCACTATAGTATGTGATTTGGTCTACTAAATTTTGCGTGGGGGCTTTTATGTCATCTTTTTGCAAGGGTCTAAATTCGAAGTTTTTAACTGTTACTTTGTCGCCTCTTGCTGCGTCAAAACCAACTACTTGCCTGACTATATCATCTATAGAGGATATTTTATCTTCGCTAAGTAACACAAACTCTAACTCTCCCGTACTTGCTCCCTCTTCATCCCTAACAAGCTCATAATTTCCATCTACTATCACAGCTGCACTTACTCTTCTTATGGTTGCAAACTCACCTTCGATATTTGTAATCTTTTTTGAAATCTCATAGTTTATAGTTGAAGAGCTCTTTTCATGCCTCTCTCTTATCGTATCATCTTCCAAGCCTTGAACTGGACCGATATTACTAACAGCTCCTGGAACTCCTCCTACTTGTCTAGGAGCTATCCCCTCTCTTTTCTCCTCTACTGTCTGCTCACTTCTTGGGACTGAGTCTGGATCATAAACCTCACTAACACTATCAACTCTATCAAAATCAAAATCTATTGTCACTTTTGCAACAACTTTATCAATTCCGCCTATTACTGGCGCTAAAACATTGATGATTTTATTTTCTAAATCTCTTTCAAACTTTTTTTTATATCTTACTTGAGACTCTACTAACTCTCCTTTAAAAGCGACTCCATCCTCATCGCCTAAAGGTATGCTGTTTTGATCAACGATTGAAACATCTTCTGGAAGAAGTCCTACGATTGAGGCTGCAACTAAATTTCTTATACCTGTTATCTGTTTTTGAGAGAGGTTCATACCTCTACCTATACTTAAGGCTACTGACGCTGTTGCTGGAATCTTGTGTTGAGCAAAAACTGTCTCTTTTGGTATGGCTATATGCACGCTTGCAGTATCTATAGGCTGGAGTCCCTCAATCGTACGAGACAGCTCTCCCTCTAATGCTCTTATATATTTTATTTTTTGCTCAAAATCTGTTGCTCCAAACTCGCTTTGATCAAATATCTCAAATCCGACCCTGCTATCTTTTGGGATACCTAAAGCTGCGATTGAGATTCTTTGCTGATAAACCATACTCGAGGGGACTGCTATAGTTCCCTCATTTATAATCTTATAGGGAATACCACCTTGCTCTAGCTGTTGGATAATCAAAGCAGAATCGCTTGGACTTGTCCTTTCAAACAAAACACTATAACCACTTCCCACCATAGAGTCTTTTGGTTTAAAGAGTATCAAAAAAACTACAAAGCTAACAACCAGTAGGATTGAAACGAGTATTACAATCTTTTGTTTAAGTGTAAGGCTTTGGAAAAGTGTTGTTGTTTGTGCTTTAAAATCCATCTAAATCCTCACGAGTCTCTATAAGTTTTAAAAAATTTGGTATTTTGCTCTGGTGTTCCAACGGTCACTCTTATAGCATTCATCTCATATGATGCTAAATCTCTTACAATTATACCCTTTTTCAACAAACTTTGTGAAATCTTTGATGATTTTCTATCTTCGTCATACTTTAGAGTTATAAAATTGGTATAACTATCTAAAAAAGCAATCCCACTCTCTTGTGCAAAATTTTCATAACGAGCCATCTGCGAAAAGTTCTCCTCTATGCAAGCTTGGACAAACTCTTCATCTTTTAGTGCTTCAATGGCAGCTCTTAGAGAGAGTGTTGTGATATTGAAAGGCGAGCGAAGCTTATGAAGTGTTTTTATAATCTGCTCACTTGCTATTCCGTATCCGCACCTTAAACCACCAAGACCATATGCTTTGGAGAAAGTTCCAAGATAGAGAACATTTGAAAATCTTTTTAGCAAATCTTTTACAATTATCTCTTTGTTTCTATCTTTTAGCTTTGCATACTCCTGATAGGCACCATCAATCACCACCAAAACCTCTTTGTCTATCTTTTCTAAAAATTGATATATATCTTTTGCATCCAAACACTCGCCAAGTGGATTGTTTGGAAGGCATAAAAATATCACTGAGATACCGGAGTTTTTACTGTAAGCTTCTAAAAACTCCTCTAGGTTGTGGGCATGGGATTTAGTTTTTACTATTTTAGTCCCTGTTTGTCTGCCATATATCTCATACATAGCAAATGTAGTTTTTGCCATCAAAATTGCACTATTGGGGTTTGCTTTTGCTTGAAGTGCAAGCTGTATTATCTGATCACTTCCTGCCCCAATAATAATATTTTCTCGCTCTACTTGAAACCTATTTGCCAAACCCTCTTTAAGCTCATAAGAGCTGTCATCTGGATAGAGATTTACTTTTTGTGCCTCTTTTTTTAGAGTCTCTATGACTTTAGGGCTACACCCTCTTGGATTTTCGTTGCTTGCTAGCTTAATGATATCTTTTGCATCTATGCCAAACTCTCTTACGATTAACTCTATCGGTTTCCCTGCTTCATATATCTTTAAATCATCTAGTATACTGTTAAACTTCAACCTACTCTCCTGCTTTCACATAGCTTCCTAGCCACTTTATCTCATTTGTGCCCTCATTTGCTTTTAAAACTCTTTGAACACTTTTATCATCTATATGCCCCTCAAAGTCAAGATAAAAAACTGCCTTAAAACCACTTTGCTTTACTGGACGAGACTCTATTTTAGTTATATTTACATCTTCATCTTCAAAGCTCTGAAGAAAGCGAGCAAGTCCACCTGGTATGTTTTGAGTTTTTGCTAGTACTGAGGTCTTGTTTTGCACTCCTGGTCTATTTTTAAAATCACTCAGGATAAAAAAGCGAGTTTTGTTTGCTAAATTGTCCTCAATTTTATCAAAAAGAATTGGTACTTTATATAACTTTGCAGCTATATGAGAGCAGATAGAGGCACTATAGGGCTCACTTGATGCGAGTTTTGCTGATGCCGCTGTTGATTTAGTCGGCACGAACTCAATATCTAAAAGCATATGCTCCTCTAAAAACTTTCTACACTGGTTATAGCCTTGTGGATGAGAGTATATCTTTTTTATATCTTTTAAGCTTTCGCAAGGCGAGGCAAATGAGTGGTGTATATCCATGTATATTTCAGAAACTATCAAAGAATCAAACTTGCCTAAGCAATCAAGTGTAATTCCAACTGCTCCTTCTGTATTATTTTCTATTGGCACGACTCCATACTTTGCCTCTTTGTTTCCTAGTACATTAAAAACTGCTTCTACCGAGTTAAGAGCGATATAGTTACCCATAGCACCAAAACGACTCTCTGCAACCTGATGAGTATAGCTTCCCTCGGGCCCTAAATATACTACTTTTTCAGGCATTTCAAGATTTCTACTCACTGCAAAAACCTCTAAAAATATAGCATCTATTGCTTTGTGGTTTAACATGCCATCATTTAGACTCTTAAGGCGGTCTAGTATCTCTTTCTCTCTCTCTGGTCTATATATAGAGGCACCTGTAGTCTGCTTTGCTCTGCCAATAGCCTCAACTGACTTCATTCTCTCATTTAGAAGCTTCAAGATTTTATCGTCTATCTCATCTATTTGTTTTCTAAATAGATCTAAATTATCCATTTAAACATCCTATATCTTGCACTATTTTGTCGATTGAGCTCTTTACATGTAGAGCCTCTTTTGCACTTTTGCACTTTCCGCTTAGCACTAGAGTTGTTTTTGCACCCAACTCTTTTATACCAACCAAATCGCCAAGAGCATCATCACTTATCATCTCAACACCATCAAAACTCTCTACATGTAAAAGCTTTAGAGCCTCTTTGTAAAAAGCACTGCTTGGTTTTCCTATAACCTCATAATCACAACCTGATGCATAAGATATCATCTGCATAATAGCTCCAACTCCAGCATATCGCCTACCATCTTTTGCATAAGTACTAGTTGCATGCATACCTATAAGCTCTGCCCCGCTCATCACCATCTCAATCATAGTTGCATAATCTTCAGAGTCAAACTCTTTACTACTTGTGACTAAAATCGCTTCAGGGTTTTGGGCTGTGTTTTCATAACCCAAAGACTCAACAACAGATGTAAACTCAGCCGAGCCAAAACAGCAAACTCTCTTCACTCGTAAAGAGCTCTTTAAGACCATAAAAGGGTCAAGATAAGAGGTTTTTGGTATATCAAAACCTAAGCTTTTTAAAAAGCTATGAAACTCGTCGCTTGGCTTTTTAGTATTGTTTGTTACAACTACAAAAGGTACATTTTTAGAGTTTAATCTATCTATAAACTCTAAAGATCCGCTAATTGGTAGCTTGTCTTTGTCATCTATCAAAGTGCCTTGCACATCAACTAGATACATTGCATCTCATTTTTAATCATATCTTCAAAGCTCTCTCTAGTGCGAATCAGCCTATCTTTACCATCTACAATAGCCACTTCAGCTACTCTTCCTCTAGTATTGTAGTTACTGCTCATAGAAAAACAGTATGCTCCAGCACTTTTTATAATTAACAGGTCATTGCGATTGGTTTTTGCAATTTTAACACCTTGAAAGAAAAAGTCTCCACTCTCACAAACAGGACCTACGATATCAGCCAAACTTTTATCCCTTCCATCACTTTTAAGCAGTTCAAAATCATGAGTAGCCCCATAAAGAGCGGGGCGAATCAGATCATTCATAGCACCATCAACTATGACAAATCTTCTGTTTTTATTTTGCTTTTCATAAAGCACTTTTGTTAAAAAAACTCCACTATCTCCTACAAGTATCCTACCAGGCTCACATATGATAGTCACATCTAAGTCTGATATACTTTTTTGTATCGCTTTGGCATACTCATCTATATCTACTGTTTTTTCATCTGTATATCTTATGCCAATCCCACCTCCCACATCAAAAAATCTAATATCAATCTTTAAAGAGAGTAGGCTTCTAGTAAAATCTGCTACTATTTTTGTTGCCTCTTTAAACGGCTCTATCGTAGTTATCTGGCTGCCTATGTGAAAATGGATACCTATCGGGTCTAAGAAATCAGATTTTTTTGCTCTTATAAAGAGTCTTTTTGCCGTATCAATATCAACTCCAAACTTGTTTTGATGAAGTCCTGTTGAGATATATGGGTGGGTTTTTGCATCTATGTTTGGATTTACTCTTATGCTTATCCTAGCTTTTATATCAAGCTCTTTTGCAATCTGTTCAACCCTACCCATCTCCTCTTCACTCTCAAGATTTATCATCAATATCTCATGTTGTAGTGCTTCTTTTATCTCATCATCTCTTTTGCCAACCCCTGAGAAGATAATCTTATACTTTGCTACCCCTACATGTAAAGCCCTTTTAATCTCCCCAATAGAGACACAATCGCACCCAGCACCCAGCTCTTTTAGGTGCTTTAAAACACTAAGATTTGGATTTGCCTTTATAGCATAAAACATGATGGATTTTCTAGCCTTAAATGCCTCTTTTAGCTTATGAAACTGTTTTTCTATATAATCAAAATTGTACACATAAAGTGGTGTACTATACTTATCTGCTAATTCTCTATACCTCATCTTACCCTCTAGTTATAAACTTCTTACAAAAAGTCTATTTTACCACAAAAAATCATTGATTCTCTTTATAAACCTGCTTTAAAGCATAAAGTCCCAACAAAAGTATAGGCAAAATAACTCCAAGCTCAGGAGCGATAACAGAAGTGGCTGAGAGCTTAGTGAGTATAAACATAACTCCCCAAATGCAAAGAGTTATAGTTATAAAAACAGAGCTTAAAAGTGCTGAGTTAAGAAATCTACTACTTATGGGCAGTTTATAAAAAAGAATTACTACTAAAAAAGGTGCAAAAAGAGGGAATAGGATATGCGAGTATAGTACTGTTTTTACACGATCAAGATTGACATCTTGTGCGATAAAAAAGCTAATGGCATCTATGGCATCTAGGATAGACATATTGTATTTGCCTTTATGGATATTCTCTATTATTTTTGGCCTAAATTCCTCTAGGGTTACAAATCTCTCTTTTTCTACCCTAGTAAGTCCTTCGCTAAATATTGACTCTATTTTGGGCTTGGTTGTAATGACTACATCTTTTAGCACCCAGCTACCTTTATGAAAATAGCCACTTTTTGCAGATATAATTTGGCTCAAATCATTACTATTTACACTGAAAATTTTAATACCAATAGCCTGTTTTTTAATGGGGTCCAATTTTTCAAAGTAAACATACTCTTCATTGTTTTTTAAGAACAGTTCTGTTGAGCTTGTTGCTATTGTGTTATATCTCAAAAGGTTTCTGCTATACTCATAAGCATATGCAAATGGTGTGAAGTTGAGGCCTATATAAAGAATGCTTAAGCCTAAGGCTGACAAAAATAGAGGTCTTACAACTTCTCTTTTAGTGATTCCTATAGCATATAAAGTGACTAATTCATTAGATTTTATCATCTCAAATTTTGTTACAATCATAGCAAATACGATAGCTAAAGGGGTAGCATAGTTAAGTGCATCAAGTGTCTTAAAAACTATATAGAGAAGTTGCAAGTTGGCTGAATCTGGAAATTTTGTGTAGTTTGTTAGTGCATCTACTCCAACATAAAAAAAGACCAATGAAGAAAATATAATAAAAAAGTTTTTCAGGTAGCTAAATACGATATACTTTTGAAATAGTTTCATTTTTTTACTTTAGAAGTACCCTTAAGGGTATATCTCGAAGAGACTATGTTTAACTCTGTATCTACAAGCTCTTTTATAGCATTTAAACTTGTGCAGAAAATCTCCTTTAAGCTCTCTTTTTGCTGTTTTGAAAAATCAGATAATACAAAAGCGGACACATCCTCTTTGCTATCTGGTCTGCCTATCCCTATTCTGACTCTACAGTAGTTTTTACTGTTGTGAACATTGATCGAACGAAGTCCATTATGCCCGCCATCTCCTCCGCCAATCTTGTAACGCAGTGCTCCAAAAGGCAAATCTATGTCATCATGAATAACTATAATCTTCTCAGGCTCAAAGTAACTGCTTACTGCTCTTACACTCTCTCCTGAGAGATTCATATAGGTTTGTGGCTTTAGAAAAAGTATATTTTTTGACTTGTAGAGTTCGCCCTTAAAAGAGGCTTTGTTTATGCGAGTAGCCCCATACTCTTCGACTAATTGATTGATGAGCATGAAGCCGACATTGTGTCGATTGTTTTTGTACTTAGAATCTGGATTACCAAGTCCTACTATAAGTATCATGGCTACTTTGCTTTAATAACTCCAACTATAGCAACTCTATCCTCTTCCATGACTTTAACATCAGCAGGAACCTCTAGATCACGAATTAAGACTGCATCTCCAATATCTAAGCCACTAATATCTAGTGTAAAGCTATTTGGCAAATTCTCACCAGCACACTTAACTAAAAGACGCTTTTTAGAGGTAACAAGAATACCTTTGTTTTTGAGCCCGATAGGCGTTCCAGTTATTTTTACTGGAATGAGGTATTTTGAAACTACTCCATCAAGCACTATTCGCAAGTCAACATGAAGAAGTGCACTAGTTACCGGATGTTTTTGATAGTCTTGAATAACTACTCTATACTCATCTGTTTCAATTTTTACAATAAATGGTAAAGTTGTTTTGTTTTTCATTGCTCTTATGAATTCGTTCGATTTAAACGCGGCATTTATATTTTCAACACCTTTTCCATAGATATTAGCAATTAGAAAACCATCTTTTCTCAAAGCCTTAGTAGCTTTTTTGTCAATACTCTCTCTAATAATACCTTCTAGCATTCCCATCCTTTTAAATTTTTTTGAGGCTAACTATACTGAAAACAGCCTTAAAATCTACTGTTTCAGTCCAATTATGTCCCTATCTTCTTCAGTATACGACCTATCTTCATCCTTTGTAACTTTTTTCTCTGCCTCATAATACTCTAGTGCCATAAGTAAATCATTTCTACTTGTAGCTGAACTTAGCGCCTCTTCTTTTGAAATTTTACCACTTGAATAAAGGCCTAAAAGAGCTTGATCAAATGTTTGTGATCCATAGACATCTTTTCCCTCTTTTAATGCATCTGTAATCTCCCCTTCGCGACCCTCTAAGACAAGAGTCTCTATTCTTGAGTTTTTGACCAATATCTCAACAGCTGCCACTCTCCCACCATCAACTGTTTTAACAAGTCTTTGAGATACCACTCCTTGTAAAACCGAAGAGAGCGACATCTTAATTCTATTTTGCTCATTTCCTGGAAACATTCCAATAATTCGCCCTATAGTCTCTTTTGTATCAATAGTGTGCAGGGTTGAGAGAACCAAGTGTCCAGTTTCAGCTGCATGCATGGCAGTCTCTACCGTCTCTAAATCTCTCATCTCGCCCACAAGTATTACATCAGGGTCTTCGCGCAAGGCTGCTCTAAGGGAGTCGGCAAAACTGATGGCATCTTGACCAACAGCTCTTTGGTTTACCATACTTAAAGCATCTTTATATATAAATTCTACTGGGTCTTCAATCGTAATAATGTGTTTTTTTTGAGTTAAGTTTATCTGGTTAATAAGTGCTGCTAGAGTTGTTGTTTTGCCACTTCCTGTTGGACCTGTCACTAAAACTAAACCCCTGCTGATATTGCAAAAACTATTTAGCACTTCTGGAAGCTTTAGAGATTTGATCGTGGGTAGAGTTGTAGGAATTGTACGAAAAACACCCGAAACCCCATCTATTTGAAAAAAAAGATTAACACGAAAACGATACTCATCATTTAACTTAAAAGTAAAGTCGAGATTCTTTTTCTCAACTAGCTCTTTAAATCTTCCTCTTAAAAGCTCTTTTGCTAAAACTATTCCGTCATCATGAGTAAGAATCTCTTTTGACATTGAGACTATCTCGCCGTTAATTCTACCTCTTATATTTGCTCCGCTTTTTATGTGAAGGTCGCTTCCATCATACTCTACAAGCCGACTTAGATAAAACCTAAGTTTTTTTGTCATATCAAAGCTCAAGGCTTCTATATTAATCTCCATCGACATATCAATTTCCCCTTAAAGTTCGTCTAGTATCTCTTTAAATGCATCTTTAAATGCATCAAGCCCACTTTTAAAAAGCTCGTCATAAACCTCTTGCATATCGATACCACTCCTGCTTATTGCATCAAAAAACTCTATATAGTCATATGAAGGAGCTACTTCTGTTTCTATATCTGAGTTTATAAAAGCCTTAATAGCTCCTAGCGGTGCAGTATTTACTGAGTTTTTAAACAGAAGACCTCTTGTATAGTAGTCATCTTTAAGTGCATCACTCTTTACTCCTGTACTAGCAAACAGCACTCTTACATGAGCTAATCCATATGACTCTATAAGGTCATATATCTTTGTTGCATTATATATACCTACTTTAGCTACAGGAAGATTAAGAGCCTTTAGTCTATCATCAAGCTTAGCATCAAATCTACTAACAAATACACTTATAACTCCCTTTGGAAGACTACTACTGCCTACTCTTCTAGCTGCTCTTGCAAATGCTTCTGCACAACCTCTTGCCTGTTTTGGAGAGAACACAAGAGTTGCATTTACATGTATGCCCTCACTCATAAGCTCCTCCATAGCTACAAATCCAGCCTTTGTTGCGGGCACTTTAATCATAACATTTTCAAAGCCTATCTCTTTAAAAAGTCTTTTTCCCTCTTCTATCGTCGCCTGAGCATCATCACACAAACGAGGGTCTACTTCGATAGAGATAAATCCATCATCTCCACTATCATAGAGTGGCTTTAGAGTCATAGCTGCTCTTTTTATGTCTTCAATTGCGAGTCTTTCATATATCTCTTTTGGCTCAAGAGAGCTTAATTTTTCTCTATCTTCTTTATAAGCAGGTGAAGTCAAAAAAGCTGATTTAAATATAGAAGGATTACTCGTTGCTCCATTAAACACTTTTTTATCCAACAGCTGGACAAATTCGCCCTTTAAAAAGTCTCTCTCAACAAAATCACACCAAAGTGAAAAATTTTCTACACTATACATCTATATTAACTCCAATAGTTTTTTCATATCTTTAACATCTATTACAGCATTTGCCTCTTTTTTAAGTATCTCTTTTGCACAAAATGCCACTCTCAAATCAGCATGAGCAAACATAGAGCGGTCGTTGGCTCCATCGCCTACTACTATTGTATTGGCTCTACTAACTCCTAAAAACTTCTGTAGCCTTTGAATCATATCGCCTTTTGAGAAGTCAAACATCATATCACCACCAACAAGCCCTGTTAGTTTTCCATCTTTTACATGTAGAGCATTTGAAAAGTCTATATCATAGCCTAAGATATCTTTTGCAAATCCAGTGGCACTCCTAAATCCTCCACTAAAAACTACAACTTTGTAACCTTTTTTCTTGAGTCCCTCAATAGTCTCTTTTGCCCCATGTATGTATGGCAAGTTGCGACACACCTCATCAGCTGTTTCGATATCTAGACCTTCTAAAAGCTTCACTCTAGTAGTCAGGCTTTCAAAAAAATCCAACTCTCCAGACATAGCAAGCTCTGTTATCTTTGAAACCTCATCTTGCACTCCCATCTTTGAAGCAAGAAAATCTATGGTTTCACCATCCATAAGAGTTGAGTCAAAATCAAATACACACAACTTCACTATTAAAAATCCCTTCTTAGAAGAGCCTCAACTTTGAGTATAGTAAGCATACTCTCCTCTCGCTTTCCAATTCCATAAACCACACCCTTCTCACCACCAGAACTATCTGGAGCTGGGTCTATTCTGTCTGCTTTAATCCTGATAGCTTCAGTTAATCTATCTATCACAAAGCCTGCTGTATTGCTCTCGCCTTTCATCACTATGTATCTAGTGTCATTAGTGTTGTTCATGGGAGGTAGATTAAACTTTCTTCTTAGATCGATAAGAGGTATAACGCTTCCCCTTATATTGAAAACTCCTAAAACATACTCAGGCACACTTGGAACTCTAGTAAAATCTATAGGCTTGATTATCTCTACTATATTCAAGATAGGTATAGCATACTCCTCTTCACCTATAACAAAACCAACTAATTGAACTATATCTTCATCTATATTTTGTGGCTGGTGTATCTGTTTTTGCTGTTTTTGCACTATTTGGTTCAATTTATCTGACATAATATCACTCCGCTGTTAGTTTCGTATTTTTGCGTACT
>CAZLXQ010000026.1:0-14645 GCA_964563675.1 uncultured Sulfurospirillum sp. | reverse complement strand
TTAAAATTTGATTAGTTTATAATTTAAATTCTCTTTACCTTTATCTTTTGTTCATGTTTCGAACAGTAACAGTCTCAAATTTAATTTGAATAAATCTCAAATTTAAACTCTCATAAGACTACAAACGATACAATCAAAATTGCCCCCAAATTATTTTAACTTTTTTTATTATAGAGGAGTATTAGTTGAGCATACCTATTTATGTTTATGATGCAGTTATTGTTGGTGCTGGTTTGGCTGGTTGTGCAGCGGCTAGACAGTTGCAAAAAGCTGGTAAAAAAGTAGCGGTAATCACAAAACTACATCCACTTAGGAGCCATTCAGGAGCAGCTCAAGGTGGTGTAAATGCTGCTTTTGGTGATGAAGATAGTGCAAAATTGCATGAATTTGACACCGTTAAAGGGTCTGATTATCTAGCTGATCAAGATGCAGTTGAGTTTATGTGCCAAAAAGCTCCTGAGACTATCAGGTGGGCTGAGAGAATGGGTGCTGCGTTTAGCCGTACTCCTGATGGCAAGATAGCACAACGACCTTTTGGTGGTCAGTCTTTTCCTAGAGCCTGTTTTGCAAAAGACAGGACAGGTTTAACTCTTCTTCAAACTATATATGAGCAAGCTCATCGCATTGGTGTTAAGTTTTGGGATGAGTGGTATGTTTTAGACATCATCTATAGAGATGGGAAAATCTCTGGTGTTGTTGCTTTTAATACTCGTGATACACAGATGGCTATATTTAATGCAAAGTTGGTTATGTTTGCTACTGGTGGATATGCTCGTGCTTACAAAATAAACTCAAATGCACATGCAAACACGGGCGATGGTCTCTCTATCGTTGCTAGACATGGTCTTCCTTTGGAAGATATGGAGTTTGTACAGTTTCATCCATCAGGAATATCTGGAAATGGTGTTCTAATCTCTGAAGCTGCAAGAGGCGAGGGTGGACGACTTCTTAACTCAAAGGGTGAGAGATTTATGAATAGATATGCTCCAAATGCTATGGAGCTTGCATCTAGAGATGTTGTGGCTCGTGCAATTCTCAATGAGATTAGGGAAGGGCGTGGTGTTGGTCCTAGAAAAGATGCAGTCTATATAGATGTAACTCACTTAGGCAAAGATTTGATTATGCAAAAACTTCCAGAGTTGCGAGAGTTAGCTATGACATTTTTAGGGCTTGATATGATTGAAGACCCTATACTTATCTCAGCAACTGCTCACTACTCTATGGGCGGAATTCCTGTTAACATAGATGGTAATGTCCGAAAAAACAGTAATGAGTTTGTAGAGGGTTTTTATGCAGCTGGTGAGTGTGCTTGTATCTCTGTACACGGTGCAAATAGGCTTGGAGCGAACTCACTTTTAGAGGCTTTGCTTTTTGGTAGATTTGTTGGTAAGACGATGGTTTCACAGATAGATGAGATAGAGTTGCGTCCTGCCACTATATATGATGCCTCAACCGCACTAAAGGAGCTTGGCTTTTTTTTCAGCAGTAATGCTAAAGAGAGTGTTGTAAAAATTCGCAACGATCTTGAGCAGTGTATGACAGACAATGCAGGAGCATTTAGAACAGCAGAGTCTCTAAAACTAGCTATAAAGAGTGTTAAACAACTTCGCAATCGTTTTAAAGAGGCTCATATACAAGACAAGTCAAAAACTTTCAATACAGACCTACAAGAGGCGATTGAGTTAGGGCATATGCTTGATTACTCTTTGATGATAGTAGAATCAGCATATCAAAGAAAAGAGAGTCGAGGTGCTCACTATAGAGAGGACTTTCAAGTAAGAGATGATAAAAATTTTTTAAAACACACTATGGCATATATGGATAAAAGTGGTGATATCTCACTTGATTATATGGATGTTGTTCTTGGTAAGCATGAACTTAAAGATAGAAATTATTGATAAACTCTAAGAGAGAGGGCACGGTGGAAACAGACAAAATAACTACACAAAAAGTAAGCTTCAAGGTATTTCGTTTTAACTCAATTGAAGATGCAGAGCCGTATTATGAAAACTATGACTTAGAAGTAACCTCTGAAGAGGTTGTTTTAGATATCTTAAATAGAATTAAATGGGATCATGATGGTAGCTTTTCCTATAGAAGAAGCTGTAGACATGGCATATGCGGAGCATGTGCCATCAAGATAAATGATCGCTCAACCCTTGCATGTAAAGAGCGGATGCATGATATGGTAGAGATTTTTGGAACTGACTTAGTTATTGAACCATTGGATATCAAGCGATCAGTTAAAGATATGATTGTAGATAAAGGTGATTTTTGGCAAAAGCATGATGCTATCTATCCGTATCTTATTAGTGATGTTGAAGAGCACCCTCAGTATGAGCATATTGTCACTCCAAAAGAGGCGGAGGCACTAAATGAGGCCGATTTGTGCATCCAGTGTGGTGCTTGCCATTATGCTTGTCCAGTAGTTGAGATAAATGAAGATTTTTTTGGTCCAGCTGCATTTGCTAAAGCTTACCGTTTTGAGGCTGATGTTCGTGATAATGCCCATGCTGCAAGGCTTGAAGAGCTTCACGAGGAGAAACAAGGTCTTTGGGACTGTGTTAAGTGTTATGAGTGTGCAGAGGTGTGCCCCAAAGAGGTAGATCCGATAGAAAAAATCACCAAGCTTCATAACATGCTGTTTGCAAAAGGGATTGCAACTTCAAATGTAGCTACTCGCCATGCGGTAGGATTTAAACACTCTATCGAAAGAAATGGTGTACTTGATGAGGGCGGCTTGGTTCTCTATTCGGAGAGAGCATCGATACTTAAGCATGTTCCTGTTGCGATAAAGATGTTTACTAAAGGCAAGATAGTGCCTCCATGGGCAATTACAAAATCTGACAATCTTGATGAGATTAAAAAACTTGTCAAATCCTCATCAACAGCGAAGTTTTAGGAGAGAAGAATGAGAAAATTGAAATATGCACTCTTTACGGGTTGCACCGCAAAGCAAAGTACACCAGAACAGATGCTCTCAACTCTAGCAGTAGCTAAAAAACTAAATATAGAGTTTACAGAGTTGAGTGAAGCATCTTGTTGTGGTGCTTCTCATCTACAAGACTTTGATGACTTTTTATCTTTAGTTTTAAATGCAAGAAACATAGCTTATGCAGAGAGGTATGGCATGACTATGGTTACGATATGTAACACATGTCAGCTAAATACAGCCACAACTAAACATCGCTTAGACAAGGATGAAGAGCTTAAAAGCAGAGTAAATGAAAAACTTGCTGAAGTTGGCTTAAAGTATGAAGGCACATCGCAAATAACCCACTTTTTATATGCAATTATTGATGATATTGGTCTTGATAAGATTGCACAGATGGTTGTTAACCCTCTTGATAAGTTCAAAATAGCACCATTTTATGGTTGTCACAATATTCGTCCATCTGAACTTCAAAACAAGACTCACAAAACAGCAGAGAGTGCTTATGCTCCTCGCTCTCTTGATGATTTGATTGTTGCATGTGGTGGTGTAAGTGTTGATTATAAGCAGAAAAACAAGTGTTGTGGTTTTCATGCAGAGTTGCAAGCTCCTAAAACTGCAGCTATCTTAACTGGTAATGCGATAGCGGGTGCTATAGATGAGGATGCTGACTTGATTGTAACCCCATGTCCACTTTGTCATTTAAAGCTTGATACCCAAACGGAGCATGCCTCAAAAGCTATTGGTCGCGAAGTTACTCTTCCTGTTCTTCATATGCAGCAGATGCTAGGTTTTGCACTTGGATGCTCAGCCGAGTCACTAGGCATAAAGCACCACTTAGTAAAGGTGGAGTTGGCATAATATGGCATAATATAGTATAATACAAAATCCTAACAATGAAGAGAGTAGTATGAAGATAGATTGTCGAGATTTAGTCTGCCCAGAGCCAGTTTTAAATACAAAAAAATCACTTGAACTTTTAGACAACAATTCCAAGCTGAATGTTTTAGTAAATACAAATGCTGCAAAAGAAAATGTAATAAGATTTGCAAAAAATGCAGGCCATAGTGTTAGTGACAAAATCACAGAAGATGGTTTGGTAAGCATAGTTATAGTAAAAAGCTTTACTTGTGAAGCGACAAAGCCTAATGAAGATTTACTAGATAAGGTTCTATTTTTAAAAGGTGATAGAGTTGGAGAGGGCGAGTTAGGCAGTATGCTTATAGTCGGGTTTTTAAAGAGTATGTTAGAGCTTTCAAGGCTACCTAAAACTATACTGTGTGTAAACAAAGCGGTACTTTTAACGACAGCTGATGATAACTCAGATATAGTTGGAGTTCTAAAGATATTTGAAACTAGAGGTGTTGAGATATTTTCTTGCGGGGTATGTTTGGATTTTTATAGAGTGAGTGATAGTTTAAAAATTGGTCAAGTAGGAGATGCTTATGGGGCTGCTGAGATTCTATTAAATTCACAAGGAACTATAACACTATAATGAACAACAAGCATAAATTAACAAAATTTGTCAAAGCTGCAGGGTGAGCTGCTAAACTAGCTCCGGGGGAGCTTACAAAAGTAATTAGCACTCTTAAATGTAGCGATGAAAATCTTCTTGTAGGCATTGAGTCAAGTGATGATGCAAGTGTATATAGGCTAGATGATACAAAAGCACTAGTTCAAACCGTGGACTATATAACCCCTGTTGTAGATGACCCCTATATCTACGGTCAAATCGCAGCTGCAAACTCTCTTAGCGATATATTTGCTATGGGAGCTGATGTATTAACTGCTCTTAATATTGTTGGATTTGATGGCTACAATCACCCCAAAGATGTTTTAGATGAGATTCTTCAAGGGGGACTTAGCAAGATAAAAGAGTGTGGCGGACTTCTTGTTGGAGGACACACTATCGAAGCTCCTGAGATGACTTATGGGCTTAGTGTTTGTGGTTTTGTGCATCCAAAAAAGATATACAGAAACAACACTCTAAGAGTTGGTGATGTGCTAATCCTTACCAAGCCAATTGGTATGGGAGTCTTAACAACTGCTATAAAAGCGGATTTGCTTGAGTTAAAAACTGTTGAAAAAGTAGCAGATATACTGGCTCAACTCAACCATAAAGCCTCTATTTTGATGCGTGAATTTGATGTGAGTGCTTGTACTGATGTGACTGGTTTTGGTCTTGGGGGCCATGCTTTTGAGATGAGCGGTAAAAACTTCTCACTAGAGTTTGATTTTAACTCTATCCCTATATTGCATGAAGCGATAGAGCTAGCAAACATGGGAATAATTCCAGCAGGAACATACAGTAACAAAGAGTATCTATCTCTACATGTAGAGCTAAAAAAAGAGTATAAAGACGAGATATTTTTCTATGATGCACAGACTTCAGGCGGACTTTTGATAGCAGTTAGTCAAAGTGATGCAAGTCAGCTTTTAGGGAGATTAAAAGAGATAGGGTGTGAGTATAGTGAAATTGTAGCAGAAGTAAAAGAGTTTAGTGGGTTTAGCTTGATAATTTAAATCCGAATTATGCAATGATGAGTATTGCATAATTCGGGATAAAAGGATAAGAAGAATATGTTAAGGGATATGTGTGCGACTGTTAGGATGGAGGAGAAGCTACTAAGAATGGTAGTTGAGTTTAATAATACAAAAAGTAAAGAAAAAATCTATAAAGCAATAGATAGAGTTGAAAAACAGATGAATATACACCCATGTATAACTAGTAGAGAGATAAGTAGTTGTGTAGGAAATGTTTCAATTGAGTTTGATGTGAGTGGTGCCCGAAGAGAGGCTGGAGTATTTTTTGAAAAAATAATGACAGAGCTTGATATCGGATATTGCGATATCTAATGTGCTCAATTTAATCTTTAGAGGCACACTTTATTTTTACTTGCTTATACCTATAGCCGATAGATATTGAATCCTGATTTAATTCACTATCAAATGTTGGATATAGTGCGATTTCTCCCTTTATAGTTTCGTCTATCATGAACTGTTTAGTGGTAATTTGACCATCATACTCAATACTTACTATATCCCCATCTTTCAGTTTTGCATTAGTTGCAAATGAGTTACTTCCTGTTAAGTGGGAATTGGTTTGTAGTAACAGAGATTTTGCTGTAGAGTTATTGAATTGATTTAGCGGTTCACACCTATACACAATAGAGTCATCATATAGACAAGGCTCATCAACTTCATCTAAAATCTACTTTTGAGTTTTTATATCTTTTGATATTAGTTTATACCCTCTTAAGTCATTGCCATGTTTGTCATATCCATTTTTTAGATCATCAAATCCTATTTGTATAAACTCATGATTGTTGGCAAGTAGTGGCGTATAGTTGATTGTATATTGCTGTTTTGTGTTTAAAATCTCATTTGCTAAATCATTTAGGCAGTATCCGTTAAAATCTAGTGCAGCATTTATATTTACGACCTTTAAATCTAACACTGTAAATGTTCCCTCTTGCTGATTAAGGCTTGGTGTATTAAAATCGCCCTTTGCATCACTTGAGATTATAAAATCACCATGCTCATTATAGCCTACAACACTACCAATACACTCATCATCTAAATCGCACAATAGACTAACACCTAGAGTATTTGTTTGCGGTGGGACTAGCATAACACTAAAATTCGAATATCTCTCTATAAGTCCCACAAGTTTTGCTATATTGGTAGCATTTTTATGTCCATATAGAGCGCTTCCTATGACTAGTACTCTATTTTTTCGCCTAGCTATCTTTGAGCCTATTAGTTCAAAATCCTCTCTACATGTATTTGATTTTTGGTTCAAGTACTCGATGTCAAGTCTATCAAAATACTCCCTATGTTCATCAGGAATATCCTCTATCAGGTAGTAAGCTAACATAGCTAAGACAATCTCTTCACTACTAGTTTTATACTTTATATACTGTGTATATTTATCATGTAGTGCTATATCATCAATTGGGTGCATATATATAAATTCAGACCCTCTCTTTTTTAGTGCCATATTTACATGGTACTTTACACTAGGATGGTCATTTATAACTTTTGTTCCGATCATAACTATTATATCACTATCACTAAGAGTGCAGCTTGTCGCACTATATAAGCTTCTGCCTGTAATGCTTGAGTATGCTCTTGAGAACTTTTGATAAGCCCTAGCATCATCATTAACCAGTTTTAACCCCAATCTCTCTTTTAGCTTTTGTAGGATTAGTGCCTCTTCATTTGTGATGTATGAGTTAAACCTAATAGAGTCTGCATTTTTTAGTCTCTCAATAGCATTTTCAAACTCTTTTTTTGATTTAGTCACACTTCGGTTTTCAAAACTAAAAGCAAATCTTTCAGCACCACAAAGTGTTGAGAATTCAGAATCATTTTTCATTCTTGTGATTTTTGCCTCATGCTTTACATCATAATAGAGTCCACAACCACCGCTACAGTGCGTGCAAGTTGCGGGTACCTGAGTTGCCTCCCAAGCATTTGAGATATACTTGTACTCATTTGAGATAAGTGCACCAACAGGACACACAGATATACAATCACCACACTGCTCACACTTGTCAAATTTTATATCAATAGCTGACTTGTATCCCCCAGTTTTTATATAGAGTGCGGATGAACCTATCACCTCGTTACATGTGTGGACACACTTTTCACACATGATGCAAAGATATGGATTATATCCCAAAATACCCCATTGCTTTAACTCTCTTAGGTGCTCTTTTGCAGCAAATTCTTGATAGGAGACTCCAAACTCTAGTGTTTTGTCTTGTAAACTGCACTCGCCACTTTTGTCGCAAACTCCACACTCTAGTGGATGGTTTACACCATAAAGCTTCATTATGTTGACTCTATGCTTATTTATCTCTTTAGAGCTTGTAATAACCTCAGCTTCATCTACTGCTTTTTCCTGACATGATAAAATCAGTCCGTCAACACCCTTAACCTCAACAATACACAACCTACAAGATGCTATTGGAGACACTTTTGCCAAGTAGCACATCGTAGGTATATAGATATCCTCTCTTCTAGCTATCTTTAAAATCGTCTCTCCATACACGCCAGCACACTTTTTCCCATCAATTGTAATTGTTATCGGTCTATCTTTGTGTTTTACTATTTTCATACTGTTACCATTCCTAGATAGTAGCATCTCATACAGCGCTGGGCTTCTGCTTGTGCTTGCTCGGCTGTAAATCCAAAATTGACCTCTTTGTTGTTATCTCTTCTGTCTTGAGTTGCTAGTTTTTCACTATGCTCTCTTGGAAATCCTGGCATCCAGCCAACAATCTTTTCATTTTTATTATAAACTTTTAACCCACTCATATGATCTTCCATTATCTCCTCATCGTTCAAAGAGACTTCACCACTATAGATATATCTGCTTACAACTGATGCTACTCTTCTTGCTTGACCAACAGCATTTACGATAGTCATAGGACCATATTCACAATCACCAGCAGCAAAAAGTCCAGATTTGCTTGTCATATAATCTTTCCCGTTTGTCTTAAGTGTTCCCCAAGATGTCATCTCCAGCTCCCACTCTTTTGGCAAAATTTGTAAATCACAAGCTTGTGAAACAGCAGGGATTAGATAATCACACTCAAGAGTAAAGTCAGCTCCCTCAATCTTAACTAGCTTTGCTCTACCGCCATCAGGGTCTGATATAAGTTCATACCGATTTACTAAAAGTTTTTTAATAACACCATCTTCATCAACAATCCTTTCAATCGCACTATGAAAAATAAACTCAACCCCCTCTTCAACAGCTTCAGTATACTCTTCAAATGTTGTATTTTTTATGATTGTTTTCTCATCTCTTCTATAGAGCATTATGACTCTTTTTGCACTCTCTCTTATAGCACACCTAACAACATCCATAGATGTAAAACCACCACCAACACAGACAATGTTTTTGCCTTTTAGTTCATTTGATGCCGTAGAGCCGATTTTGAATTTATGCCAAAGATTTATCTTATCAAGTAGTGAAATCGCTCCCCAATAGCCTTGAAACTCTGGATTTTCATTTTGACACCTAACTGGCTTTGATAGTCTAGCTCCAAATGCAAGCAAACAAGCATCAAACTCCCTATATATCTCTTTTAGCCTATCTGCATTAACTCTATGGTTAGTCACAACCGTTACAGCTTTTAAGTCTGTCACTAATTTAATATCTTCATTATATTTATCAAAAGGCATTCTATACTCAGGGACTCCTACAGTAACTTCACCACCAAGCACTAAAAGCTCTTCAAAAATCGTTACAGCGATGCCCTCTAAACCAAGATAGTATGCCGCACTCAACCCAGCTGGTCCCGCTCCGATAATAGCAACTCTTTTACCATCATCTCTCAATGGCTTTGGCTCTTTTGGGTGAAGTTGTGGTAGTTTATGGTCACTCTCGTAATCAGACCCAAGTCTTTTTAGCTCCATGATGGAGATAGGCTCATCTAGATTAGCTCTTCTACAGGCATCTTCGCAAGGGTGAGGACAGACTCTTCCACATGTGTGAGCTAAAGGCATATGCTCTCTTGTAGCTTTTAGTGTTGCAGAAAAATCTAGATCTCTAACACCCTCTATATAGGCAGGTATGTCTATGTGTGTTGGACACATGTCCGAACAAGGTGCTGTAACATTGGTGATATATCTACTATCATCTATATCATACCAAGGCGATTTTTCTCTCTTTTTTATCAAGTTATAAAAATCATCTTCAAAATACTTTATCATTTGTAGTATCGGAATTGGTACAGTTTTTCCTATTTCGCATTTGCTTGTACTTGTCATAGTTAAGCTAATCTCTTTTAAATACTTCAAATCACTAAACTTACCATCTCCTCTTGCAATTTTATCCAATATATCATACAAGATTCTGCCACCCCATCTACCAGGTACACATCTTCCACAGGCCTCTGAGTACTCTTGATACTGCCATGCATAGTTTCTTGCTAGTTTTACAATATCTACATCTTTGCAGAAGAGAACAAACCCATCCCAACCTACAAATGCTTTAGTCTGGACATTTGCATCATAAGCTACTGGAAATCTTACGGCTGCTTCTTTCCAGTTTTGGGTATCATCAATATCTCTATTATCAACAATCTCACTCTGCCAGCTTGAAAAATATGGTCTACTCATAACATTTCCTAGTCCATAATACTTATAATTTGGGATTATAACATCTAAACCTGTAGTCTCTTTAAAAATTCTACAAGGATTTTATGTTTCAAATAATTTTTATTTTGGAACTATCTATTAGCTATTTGAAAAACTCTCTATCATAAAGAGTTTGCACTACTTTGTTTACTGACTCCACACTCTTTGCAAATTTTTTCTTCTCACTTTTGTTTAGTGATAGCTTGACAATCTTTTCTGCTCCATTTAGTCCTAGCATAACAGGAACACCGTTGACTGTATCACTATATCCATACTCACCATCCATAAGAGTAGCACAGGAGAGTATCTTTTTTGAATCTTTTAAAATAGCCTCTACTATGATAGCTGTTGATTTACCAGGAGCCAAATAGGCTGATGTCCCTAGATATTTGACTATCTCAGCTCCGCCATCTCTTGTCTTTTTTACTACCTCTTTTATCTCTTTCTTGCTCATCAAATCACTCAAAGGAACACCAGCAACTGCAGTAAATCGTGGAAGTAAAACCATAGTATCTCCATGTCCGCCGATAACACTAACTCTAATCTGACCTGCTCCGTAGCCTAACTTCTCTTGTATGAAGTGCGTCATTCTAGCAGCATCTAAGACACCTGCCATTCCTATGACTCTATTTTTTGGAAAGCCTGACTCTTTTAGTGCTACATAAGTCATAACATCAAGAGGGTTTGATACTACTATGATGATAGATTCTGGAGCATACTTTTTTATTTGAGCTACAACTTCTCTCATAATTTCCGCATTTTTTATCAGAAGATCATCCCTGCTTATACCATCTTTTCTAGGAAATCCAGCAGTAACGACTACCACTTTACTATCTTTTATATCCTCATAGCTTTTAGCTGGTCTTACAACTGAGTGAGAACGCATAGCCGCTGTTGCTTGATTCATATCAAGTGCTTTACCACGAGCCCTGTCTATATTTCTATCTACCAACACTACATCATGAGCTAAGCCTTGTATAGCTATAGAGTATGCAACTATGCCACCAACATTCCCGCCCGCCCCAATAATCGAAACTTTGCTACTGCTTATCATTTATGCTCCTATAGGCTTAAGAGTACCTCTAAAAACCCTATTTTACACATTATTGCCTAATTGTTATAAAAATTTTATAACAATCTCTTTTTTATTGCATAATTGATTTTAAAAGTGCACTATAAGTAACAAAGATAGATGACCTGTGTGATTCTAAGGTCTTACGAGAGCATCTCTATTAGAGTAAAAATGACAACTATACCGGCTATAAAAAGCAACAAAAAACTAACAAAAAATTCTTTTGACATTTTCCATCCTTGAGCTTATATTTAAAAGAACCATATCGGCTAACACTAAAGCAGTCATAGACTCAGCTACGATACTTCCTCTGACGGCTATGCAGGGGTCATGTCTGCCTTTTAGAGCAAAGTTTTGCTCAACATTTGAGGTATCAACAGTATCTTGATTTATAAAGATTGAAGGGGTTGGCTTGAAGTAAACTTTTATATCTATATCATCGCCATTACTAATTCCTCCAAGAATTCCACCGCTATGATTTGTTACAAATCCGCTTCGTTTTATCTGGTCGTTATTTTGTGAACCTCTTAGTCTTGAAGAGTTAAATCCCTCTCCTATCTCTACCGCTTTCGCTCCATTGATACTCATCATGGCATCCGCTAAAGTGGCATCTAGCTTGTAGTATAGTGGTTCACCTAATCCAATAGGGGTATTTTTAACCTTTACATGCACAACTCCACCCACAGAGTCATGGGAGTTTTTGGCTTTTAAAATAGCATCTTTCCAGCTCTGCTCTTTTTGTCTATCTAGTGCAAATATCTGACTGTTCTTAGCATAATCAAAATCAAGATTTTCAGCTTTTAAGCCTTCTATTTCACAAACTCCACTTTGTACATGTAGTCCAATTTGACTCAACATCATCTTTGCAATCGCCCCAGCAGCAACTCTAGCAGCAGTCTCTCTTGCACTACTTCTTCCTCCGCCTCTATAGTCTCTTAAGCCATACTTGTGAAAGTAGGTAAAATCAGCATGTCCGGGGCGAAAGATATCTTTAAGACTATCATAATCTCTGCTTTTTTGGTTCTCATTAAAGATGATTAGGGTTATCGGAGTTCCTGTACTTACTCCTTCAAAAACACCGCTTAGCACCTCCGCTTTATCACTCTCTTTTCTGGTAGTCGCAAACCTGTTTTGTCCAGGTTTTCTTCTGTCTAGTTCGCCTTGGATAAACTCCTCATCTATCTTAAGACCAGCAGGTACACCATCAACTATGCAACCAAGTGCTTTTCCGTGCGACTCTCCAAAAGTTGTAAAACAGAACTTTTTTCCAAACTTATTTGACACTATTACTCCTTACTTAAAATCTCTAATGCTATTTGTGCAGCATTTTGTTGAGCCTCTTTTTTACTTTTTCCAAGTGCTTTAGAGATCTGTTTTCCATGGATATTAACTGAAACTTCGAACTCTTTTTGATGATCAGGACCAAAAGAGTGCTCCGTGATATATTCAGGAATTATACCTTGATTGGCTTGAGTGAACTCTTGAAGAGTTGTTTTATAGTCTCTAAAGATGGTCTCTAAGTCAATCTTAGGGTATCCAGATTCTAAGATAAGCAAAACGATAGAGCGAGTTTTTTCAAGCCCAGCCTCAAGATACAGAGCTCCAATAACTGCTTCAAAAGCATTTGAAAGCAAAGAGGACTTCTCTCTTCCTTTGTTGCTTTGCTCCGCTACTGAGAGGTGTATGCACTCACCAAGTTTAAGTATGCGAGCTAGCTTTTCAAAACTTTTTTCATTTACTAGTGAGGCTCTTAGTTTTGAGAGATCTCCCTCTGGAACATCTGTAAATTTAGAGAAGAGGTACTCTCCTATTATCAAATCTAGTACAGCATCTCCTAGGAATTCTAATCTTTCATTGTTGTATGATTGCTTATAGCTTTTATGCGTAAGTGCCTCGATTATCAGATTTTGATTTTTAAACTGATAACCCAAACGCTTTTGTAAATCTTTTAGTGTTTTGCTCATTTATACCCTTTGTTATTGAAAAGAGATATTCTCTTCGTATCTGTCTTTTGTGATGATTGGCTCTATGTTTGCAGATGCAATTGTTTGACAACTTGGGCATCTATAAAAATGCACAGGAAAACAGTTTTTACACTCATCACAAATGTATTCAAAATTTAGTGATGCTTTTTTATAGCCAATAGAGCTTAAGTTTGCTAACACCTCTAACTCAAAATAGTTATAGTTTTTATGCTTAATCTTGCTTAAGCCTCTTGCAGTGCAGATCTGTTTGACTAGTGAAGCTTTGCAAGTCGAGATATCAAACCACTCTATATCAACCATCCATAGCAGGTCTAAAAGTTTTTTATGGTCAAACTTCTCAAATAGCTCTAAATCTACCTTAATCTTCGTTGTTTGCCAAAACTCAAAGATTTTTCTCTGCAAAAACGGCGAATCATCTAACATCTCAACAAGCTTTGATAGCTTCTCTTTTTCGCTAAGCTTATAGTCATAGATGACTGAAAGCGATATAAGATAATCCCTCTGTTTTGTCACTTTAGCACCAAGCTCTTCAAGAGAGTCAAGCACCTCTATGGCTCTTTTATACTCTTTTAGTTTCTCATAACTTACACTTAGATGCTTTAATGACTCCTCATTTCTCGGATGAAGCCTTAAGGAGTCTAAAAAAACTTCACAACTTCTTCTTAAAAATCCAGCATTAAAGTATATCTTGCCAAGCTCACTTAGTATATACTCTCTCTCTTCTCTCTTTTTTGCTCTATCTAGTGCTAGCAGATATAGCCCTATCGCTTTCTCAAAATCCCCACTTTTGCCATACCCATGAGCTAAAAGTGCTAAAGACTCTAGAGGGATTGTTTTATCTTTCAAAAGCATTTTAAACTCACTCTCATCACTCACAATTTCAAATCGCTTTATAAAGTTTTCTATATCAACTTTTTCCTCTTTGCTTTTATAAGCCCCCCACCAATAGTTAACAAAGGAGATAAGAAAAATCGTAAAAAAAAGTATAATAAGCCCAAACATAGGATCACGATACTCTAAAAACATGCCGTCCAAACTATGCCTCCCTTAACTTATATTTTTTTAAATCTATGAATGTTTCAATATTTTTAATTACATCTTTCAAATAGCAAATTACCTCTTCTTTAAAACCATCTAGCTCTTTCACAGTAAAATCTTTTCCGATACTGTAAAATGTCTGCTCTCCATGTGATAGTTTGTTTCTTTTGTCTTTTATTGTTAATAGATTTCTACCATTATCGACTCTACTAAAACCTATGTCATCAGCTATTTTTCGTATTTTATGTGCATCTAAATTGCCAGCAATATTTATATTGTCTTTTGTTAAGCATACTACCTCTTTGTTTAAAATATGACTTATTATATCCTCAACACTATTTTTATTTATTTTTTTTGTTTTTTGTTTTAACCATAACGCTTTAAGCTTTTCTGATAAATCTGCGTACTCAATTTCGTCTTTTTCGATTTTTTCATAAATCTCAACTATAGAGTTTTTTATCGTCGA
>CAZLXQ010000025.1:0-14782 GCA_964563675.1 uncultured Sulfurospirillum sp. | reverse complement strand
ATAAATTTAGGGAAATTTAGGTGTTAAATTACCCATACTTTTTTAGAAGGAACCGATTTTATTGCCTACAACTTGTAGCTGTTGTCATAGTGCTTTAACCCAAATTATGCCATAGGTGTCATGATGAGTGTTAATTTAGTGATTTCTATTGCATAATTTGGGTTTAAAGTAGATAAAATATTTACTTATGTAAAAATAGGTAAATTTAAGATTACTTTATGCTCAAATAAAGTATAATTCCTCCAACAAAATTATAAGGAGAGTATATGAAAGTTTTAAAGTTATTTGCAATACTTGCAGTAGCACTCAGTCTAAATGCGGGAGATAATCCTGCTAAAAAAGAGTTTATGGCTAACCTAAAAGCCGCACAAGCTTCAGTTCCAACGATGCAACCATCAGACCTTATGGCTTGGAACAAGCAAGGAAAAGAGTTTATCTTAGTTGATATAAGGACAGGCAAAGAGGTAGCACAAGGAACTATTGATGCTCATGAGGTAAAGAAAATCTCAAGAGGCAAGTTAGAGTTTGCTGGCATTGTTAACAATGCTATGCCGATTGATAAGACCTATGTAATCTACTGCGCAAAAGGGGCTCGTGCTGCTCTTGCTGTACAAATGCTTATGGACAATGGTTATAAAAGTGTATACAATCTATCAGGTGGTATCTCCTCTTGGGTTAAAGCTGGATATCCTATCGTAAATAGTCTAGGAACACTGAAAAAAGTAGCTGATTCAGAGACTGGATTAGAGTAGGTCAAATTTTAGATTGCTTTATCCACTAAATAAAGCATAATTTACACAAGAAGGAAAAAAATGAAATTAAAATTACTAGGAATTACTATAGCTAGTTCGCTATTGATATTTACAGGGTGTGCAACAACAGGGACATCGGCAGTATCAGCAAAGGATAGCTTTGCAGCTGACTTAAAATCTATAAGAGCTTCAGTTCCAACAATGAACTCATCAGAGCTTATGGCCTGGAACAAAGCAGGAAAAGAGTTTGTTTTAGTCGATATAAGAACAGGCAAAGAGGTAGTGCAAGGAACTATTGATGCTCATGAGGTAAAGAAAATCTCAAGAGGTAAGCTAGAGTTTGCAGGAATTTTGAAAAATGCTATGCCATCTGATAAAACTTATGTAATCTATTGTGCAAAAGGGGCTCGTGGGGCACTTGCTGTACAGGTGTTACAAGATTATGGCTATAAAAATGTCTATAATTTAGAAGGTGGAATTACCGCTTGGCTAAAAGCTGGTTATCCTGTTGTAAATAGTCTAGGAACTTTTAAAAAGGTTTCTGATTTAGCAACTGGGCTGGAGTAGTCTAGTTTTGGTGGCACATTTGTGCCACCAAGCCTTCTCTCTTTTAAGCTACTTTTGATATAATTTTCATTATATATTTAGGAATTTAAATGAGAGTATTAACAGGAATCCAGCCCTCTGGTGCTTTGCATCTTGGCAACTATTTTGGCTCAATAAAGCAGATGAAAGATCTTCAAAAGAGTAGTGATCTTTTTATCTTTATAGCTAACTACCATGCACTTACATCGCTCAAAGATGGTAAAGTTTTAAAAAAAAATACTATCGATTGTGCTATCAACTTTTTATCACTTGGTATAGATTCAAATCAAACTACATTTTATGCACAATCTGATGTCAAAGAGGTGCTTGAGCTCTACTGGATACTCTCTGGATATGCTCCTATGGGACTTCTTGAGAGAGCTCATAGCTATAAAGACAAAGTTAAAAAAGGCATTGGAGCGAGCCACTCTCTCTTCTCCTATCCTGTTTTGATGGCAGCTGATATACTACTCTTTGATGCTCAAATTGTCCCCGTAGGAAAAGACCAAATCCAACATGTAGAGATGACTCGCGATATTGCTATAAAATTCAATAATGATTTTGGAGATATATTAACTCTGCCTGAGTTTAAGGTGGCTCAACATGTAGCAACCGTTGCTGGAGTTGATGGAGCTAAGATGAGTAAGAGCTATGGCAATACTATAGATATATTTGCCACCCAAAAAGAGTTAAAAAAAGTAATTGGAAAAATAGTGACAGATTCAACTGCACTAAAAGATCCAAAAGAGTGGTCAACTTGTACTGTTTTTGCTCTTGCTAAGCTTTTTTTAGAGGAAGATGGGCAAAAAGAGCTTCAAGAGAGATACGAAAAGGGCGGGGAGGGTTATGGTCACTTTAAGATTTATCTTAAAGAGTTAATTTGGGAGTATTTTCAAGAGGCTCGTCAAAAAAGAGAGTGGTACCTAAATAACATAGATGAAGTATACGATATACTTGATGATGGGGCAAAAAAAGCGAAAAAAATAGCTAAAGCTAAAATAGAGATTATTAGAGATGCTGTTGGCATTTATAGATAGGGGTGTTGTAGTATGTTGGATATAAAGCTTTTACAAAATAGTTTCGAAGAGGTTGCAAAAAAACTAAGAAGAAAAAGTGTAGATGAAAAGGTTTTGAGTGGATTAAAAACCGTCTCACTTGAGCTAAAAGCAAAAAAAAAGGAGTTTGAGCTTCTTCAAGCAGAGCAAAATTCAAAAAGTAAAATGTTTGGAGCTTATGCTAAAGAGGGGAAAAATATAGATGAACTTAAATCTAAACTTTCACAAAATAAAGCAAAGCTAGTTAATCTAAATGCAAAAGTTAAGGAGCTTGAAAAGGAGCTTTCTGAAGTAGCAAATACTATACCAAATATACCAGATGATAGTGTTCCTATAGGTAAAGATGAGGATGACAATATCGAATTAGAGTATATTCTTACTCCTGTAAAGTTTGACTTTAAGCCAAAAGAGCATTGGGATATCGACAATGGTTGGTTGGATTTTGAAAGAGGGGTGAAGTTAGCAAAAAGTAGATTTACTGCTCTTAGAGGAGATGGGGCTAAACTCTCTCGAGCACTAATAAACTATATGCTAGACTTCAATACAAAAAGAGGATTTAACGAAATATCTACTCCTTATATAGTAAATCGCGAGTCACTAAATGGCACTGGACAACTTCCCAAATTTGAAGATGACCTCTTTAAGCTAGAAGGGGAAGAGCTTTTTTTGATTCCTACTGCAGAAGTTCCTGCAACAATGCTTTTTAGAGATGAGATTATCTCAAAGAGTGAGCTTCCTATAAAAATGACCTGCTATAGCGAGTGCTTTAGAAAAGAGGCGGGAAGTGCGGGGCGTGATACACGAGGGATGATAAGACAGCATCAATTCTCAAAGGTTGAGCTTGTTTGCATCACTAAGCCACAAGAGAGTGAAGAGGTTTTTAATGAGATGGTAGATTGTGCAAGCCAGTTGCTTACTTCATTAGGACTTGCCCATAGAAAAGTTATGCTTTGTAGTGGGGATTTGGGCTTTAGTGCGGCAAAAACTATCGACCTTGAGGTGTGGTTTGCTGGACAAAACAGATACACAGAGGTAAGCTCTATATCAAATACACTAGATTTTCAAGCAAGACGATCTAAAATCAGATATAAAGATGGAAATAAAAATAGATTAGCTCATACACTAAACGGCTCATCATTGGCTGTTGGCAGAACCCTTATAGCTATCATGGAGAACTACCAAAACAGAGATGGGACAGTTAGTATCCCCGAAGCACTCAAAAGTTACATGTAGTGGCAGAAGAAGAGATAATAATCCTTGAGGAGAGTACAGATCAGGAGTCTGTGCCTAAAAAAGAGGAGGCAAAAAGAGCAAAACAAGCACCAGATAATAGAAAAAAGTTTATTATTTTAGGTGTCTCTATTTTTGCTCTTTTGCTGGTTATCCTTGTAGTTATTATCATCTCTTTAAGTGGCTCAAAGGAACCTATAGTAGCAGATATAGATACTGTTGAAATTGCAGATAGACTGGGTGAAAAAACAGACTTAGGACATCAGTTTGAATCTCACATAGAAAATATGATAAAAAAAGCAAATCTACTTTATGAGGGTGGAAACAAAAAAGAGGCATTAAAGCTGTTTGAGCAAATCTCTCAGTTTAATGAAGCTATATCTTTTTACAATATCGGAGTTGCTAAGATGAGGGAGGAGGATTTTGAAGCTGCATTAGATTCATTTAAAAAAGCGATTAAAAATGGGGAAAAAAGATGTGTTAGTGCTATAAACGCGGCTGTTAGTGCATTAAAGCTTGGAGAAAAGGATCTTTTTAAATACTATATTGACTTAGCTTTTGCCTACCTTCCTATGGAGAGTAATTCTGTGCTATACTCATACTATGCTGGCTTAATAAACTACTATAAAAACTACTACTTTGAATCACTTATAGCCTTTAGTTATGAAGGATCTGAGCACTACGGATATGAGCAAAACTATATAGCATCTAAGATACTCGCCTCAATGGACATGAATAGCAAAGCCATAAATAGACTTGAAAAAAAAGCACAAACTGATGACTCTCTTACTCTTGGGCTTCTGCATGCTAAGATAGGAGAGTTTAGAGCTGCTAAAAAATACCTCACTATGGCTATAGATACTACAGAAAAACCCTTACATGCAAAGGCTGCATTAAATCTTGTACACAACAAACTTGGTGAGCTAGGAGATAGTGCTATGATTATGGATGAGTTATATAGCCAGTTTGATGAGAATGCTACAAAAGTATATCCCATAAAAACAGTTCTTCAAAAATCTCTATTTGATATAAATATTGCACAAAGCGAGTTTGATGAAACTCTATTTTTTGATAATGAAAAAACTTATAGCCTGCTGTTCTATTTTGCACCTTTTAAAGTCTTTGATGCTGAGCAGACAGTAAGCTACATAAGAAGAGGTGGTATGAGTATATTTTTAGATGAAATTGGACCAGCTTTATCATTTTTAAGAAAAAGCTCAACCATATCAAGAGTAAATCTTGCCATAAGTAGTGGCATAAAAAAAGCACTTAACCACCACACAAGAGAAGCAAACCAGATATTTTTAGAGATGATTGATATCTACCCAAAACACTCTATACTGCACTATAATCTAGCTCTTACATTTGCTCAAATAGCTGACTTTTCAAAAGCTCATAGGCACTTTGCAAAAAGTTATCACTTAGATAACAACAACTATCTCGCAGGTATATTTGCTGTTATGACAGGAGAACTGATAAAAAAAGATATAGAAAAACTAAAAGAGAATTTAAAGCGAAGTATAGTAAATGATACTACCTTAGATGAGTCAAACCTCTTTATATCACTAATCCACCTAACACAAAACAATCAACTAGCACTTACAAGATGGCTTGAGCTTGACAAAAAAGATACTCCTCTCAACATAATGCTTGATATCATCATAGCTCAAAAAACTTTTAATGAGTCTGCCTATAGACAAAAAGCAATTCTTCTTAGATCTACTCTTCCAAAAGATATAATTGCAAATATAATTAACTTCAATGTAAAACATAAAAAAAATGATATAAAAGAGTACGCTAAAGCTATACAGATTGATTTTAAAAATCTAGATTTAAATTATAACTCTTTCTATTATGGTCCAAAAATTGTAAAAAAAACTTTTGTAAAGCTACTTCAAATCGGCGGTATTCTTCATCAAAAAAGAGAGGAATTGATAGCAAAAATGGAACTTGAAAAAACCGATCCGATAGCCATCATGCAAACTCTTGCTTTTATAAGTATATATACTCACAATTTTGAAGAGGCATTTGTACTTTACAATAAACTAATCGATGATTTTGAGCAAAAAGATAGCTCAACTATCTTTTTTGCAGCAATAGCCGCCATCGGAGCAGGTCATAGCGAAAATGCAGTCGCTCTTTTAAAGCTAGCTACACTAATCAATCCAAAACATTATGAATCAAGATATGCACTAGGACTTCTCTATCAAGAGGCTAAAAATTGGGAAGGTGCGACTATACAGTACAGACGGATAGAGGATAGTGATTTTCAATCTAATTACTTTAGTTTTGAAATCACCCGATAACAACCTCTATTTAAATCCATCTTTCATAGAGATGTAGCTATTTAGTGCTCCAATATATGCATTTGCAGTTGCTAGCATAGTATCAACACTCAAGCCATGCCCCATAATGGCAGGCTTTCCCTCTTCAAATGCAACTTTAACTACAACTCTAGCCAAAGCATCTTTACCTTCAGTTACAGCATCAACCTTATAATCCCTAAGCTCTCCCTTGACCTTGCAAACTCTATCAATCACCTTAAAAACAGCATCCATAGTGCCATTGCCAATAGCTGCGTCAGTTGTTTCTATGCCGTCATGAGAAATAGTTACTGCGGCACTAGGAACTCCTCCAGGGCTACAATCACTCAATTGAAGTGTTATAAGTTTGTACACCTCTTCTACTTTTGCTATTCCTGCTGATGTTAAGGCTCTAATATCATCATCAAAAATCTCTTTTTTAGCATCTGCTAAGATTTTAAATCTTTCAAATGCTTCATTAATCTCATCGCTCTTAAGAGTAAACCCTAACTTCAAAAGCTTATCTTTAAACGCATGTTTTCCAGAGTGTTTTCCAAGAACTATAGAGTTTTTATCAAGTCCAATATCAGATGCCTTCATAATCTCATAAGTTTCAGTATGCTTCAAAACTCCATCTTGATGTATGCCACTCTCATGAGCAAATGCATTTTTACCAACTATCGCCTTGTTTGGCTGAGGCTCTATCCCTGTAATAGCCGAAACTAATCTGCTTGTAGGATAGATCTCTTTTATATTTATATTGGTATCATAATTTCCAAAAATATCACTACGAGTTTTAAGAGCCATAACAACCTCCTCAAGAGCCGCATTCCCTGCCCTCTCTCCAAGCCCATTGATAGTACACTCCACCTGCCTTGCACCATTTAATATACACTCAATTGTACTTGCAACTGCCACCCCTAAGTCGTTGTGATTATGAACTGACAAAATCGCTCTATCGCCTACGCTCTTATGAAGCTCTTTTATGATAGCTCCCATCTCGCTTGGCATTCTATATCCTACTGTATCGGGTATATTTAGAGTGGTAGCTCCTGCTTCGATGACTGCATCAAGTATCTCTTTCATAAAAACCATATCACTTCTTCCAGCATCCTCACAACTAAACTCAACATCATCACAAAAAGTTTTTGCATAACTAACAGCATCTACTGCTTTTTTTATGACTTGATTTGGAGTCATCTTTAGTTTATACTCCATATGAATTGGGCTTGTAGCGATAAAAGTGTGAATTCTTTGAAATTTCGCACTCTTTGTGGCATCGCCAGCAGCTTTTATATCTCTCTCTAAAGCTCGAGAAAGAGAGCAGATAGTTGAAGTTTTTACCTGCTCACTGATTCTTCTTATAGCCTCAAAATCACCTGGACTAGCCGCTGCAAATCCTGCCTCAATAATATCTACCCCTAGCTTCTCCAACTGCAAGGCTAACTGTATCTTCTCTTGTGTGTTCATAGAAGCTCCAGGACTCTGCTCACCATCTCTTAGTGTTGTGTCAAATATTATTATATTACCATTCATTTTACTCTCCCTTTTTTGCTTTACTGTCCCCTTTTCAAGGAACAAGTCCCTTGAAAATTCCTCGCGACTGAAGCACGAAGCTGTCGCTTCTGTATTTCGTTTTACTGTCCCCTTTTCAAGGAACAAGTCCCTTGAAAATTCCTCGCGACTGAAGCACGAAGCTGTCGCTTCTGTATTTCGTTTTACTGTCCCCTTTTCAAGGAACAAGTCCCTTGAAAATTCCTCGTTACTATTGCACGAAGTAAAAACTTCTGCAATTTCATTTTAGCTACCCTTGATTTGTTATGCGTAAAACTCTTTATGCAAGGTTGCTAAGTTTCTATTTTGTGTGAATTTAAAAGTTTAGTAGGAGGAGTAGGAGAGTACTGTTTCTATTTTTGGTTGAAATGCAGCTTACATGTAAAGTTATCATGTTAATCTCCTCGTAATTTTTCTATATTATACTAGTTTTTTCTTTTTTTTGCAATTGTATAGATTCCTCTAAAAAGTCCATAAAATAGATATCCTGTAATCAGAAGTGTTATGCTCTCAATAGGGTAAAGGTAAAGAAGTGAAAAGACAACTATGAGAACTATTAATATTTTCATTTTGTTTGCTTTTTTAGTATCTATTTTTTTAAAACTTGGATATCTTATGTTGCTTACCATCAAAAAAGATAGAAGCCCAAGACCTATAAGCATTGCTATCTCTAAGTTTTGCAAAAATGGATATTTTAGATAAGCAAGAATCCACATAGCAAGAGCTGTTGCAGCACCAGGGATGGGAACACCTATGAATACCGAAGGCTCAACAGCTCCGCTCATAACATTAAATCTTGCGAGTCTTATCGCTCCAAAGATAACATATAGGGCACAAAGAAGGGCACCCAATCTTCCAAACTGATAACCAATACTAAAATAAAAAAGCATAGCAGGAGCAACTCCAAAAGCAACCATATCTGCAAGTGAGTCAAGCTGAGCGCCAAACTTGCTAGTTGTATTTGTTAGCCTTGCCACTCTTCCATCAAGCCCATCTAAAACCAAAGACAACAAGATATATATCGCTGCCTTCTCGAACTCTCCATTGGATGAAGCGATAATTCCAACTACACCAAGAAAAGCACTTGCTGCTGTAAAAAGATTTGGAAATATGTATAATAGTTGCAATTTTTCACCGCCACTACTATTCACCCAAACTCTCCTTGTGTGCAAAGTAACCAAGTACACTCTCACCAGCTTTTACTTCATCCCCAATAGCAACTTTAACTCTTGAGTCAAGTGGCAGATATAGCTCAATATCGCCTTCAATCAAAAGCCCAAATCTTTGTGTTGACTTTAGGGGTCCTACTGTTTTAAAAAGCTCTATCTTTCTTGCTAACACTCCTGCATTTATATTGATAAAAATCTCACCATAACTACTATTGCATGTAAGCGTTGCTCTCTCTCCAAGTTTTTTACTTAATTCTGAAGTTGTTGATAAAAAAAGTCCATGTCTTTTTTGAGTTGATTGTATACTCATCTTCGCAGGAGCTCTTAATATAGATGCCTCTAGTAATGTTTTTTGAATCTCTACCTTTATATACTCTTTTTCATCACTAAGTTTAGCTTTTGAGATATCAGATACAGCTCCATCAATCGGACTAAGAAATGCCATATCATCATCTTCAGCTGGAAGTCTTTCTGGGTTTCTAAACAGATATGCTACAAAAACTACAATAGTAAAAAATACCCATGGTAGTATATCAAGTAACAATGACAATGCAAACAAACCAGATACAAAAAAGAGATACTTCCATCCCTCTTTAGCTATGAGTTGTGTTGTTGTGCTATTTCTCATCACTACTGCTCTCTATTGATTTTCTTTTTCTTTCTGATTTTATTGAGTACTCATCCTCAAAAGCATAGATAACCTCTCTTAACTCTTCTCCATCTATAGTTTCATTCTTTTGTAGTGATACAACAATCCTCTCAATACATTCACTATATTCTTTAAGTCTTTTAAGTACAATCTCATATCTATCATTGAGCATATTTTTGATATATTCATCAAGATTTTCTGCCATTTTTTCACTATATTCAGCACTAGAGCCAGCACCTAAAAATGTATTTCTCTGTTTTGCTAAAACCATCAATCCAGCTACTTCGCTCATGCCATACACTCCTACCATCGCCTTTATGATATCAGTTGCTCTCTCAAGGTCATTTCCAGCTCCTGTACTAATCTCACCTATAAAAACCTCTTCAGCCGCACGACCACCCAAAAGAACATCAATCTCAGCTATAAGCTCATGCTTTTGTGATAAAAATTTATTCTCTTCGGGAGTGTTAAGTGTATACCCAAGAGCAGCAAGCCCACGAGGAATGATAGACACCTTAGATACACTTTTTGCACCCTTTGTCGTTTCTGCTATTAGAGCATGTCCGCTTTCATGATAAGCAACTATCCTTTTCTCTTCAGGATTTATACGACGACTCTTCTTCTCAAGTCCAGCAATTGAACGCTCAACCGCTTCAACCATATCTTTATGGTGAACATACTCTTTATCGGCTCGTCCAGCTAAAAGTGCTGCTTCATTTATGATGTTTGCTAAGTCTGCACCCGCAAGTCCCGCAGTCAATCTCCCTATCTCTTCAAGTTTAACATCTTTAGAGAGTTTTATGCCGTCAATATGTACTTTTAAGATATCAACTCTGCCTTTAAAATCAGGCTTATCAACCAAAACTTGTCTATCAAATCGCCCCGGTCTTAAAAGTGCGGCATCAAGAACTTCTGGTCTATTGGTTGCTGCAAGAACTATAATAGGAGATTTGTCTGAGCTAAATCCATCCATTTCAGCGAGAAGCTGATTTAGAGTCTGCTCCCTCTCATCATTACCTCCCATCTGCCCACTGGCTGCACGACTCTTTCCTATCGCATCAATCTCATCAATAAAAACTATAGCGGGTGCATCTTTCTTTGCATTCTCAAATAGATCTCTTACCCTGCTCGCACCAACTCCAACAAACATCTCTATAAAACTAGAACCTGAAACAGAGAAGAAAGGTACATTAGCTTCTCCCGCAACCGCTTTTGCTAAAAGTGTTTTACCAGTTCCAGGAGGTCCTACAAGAAGAACACCTTTTGGTATTTTTGCTCCAAGATTTAAGTATCTATCAGGGTATTTTAGGAAATCGACTATCTCCTTTACCTCCTCTTTTGACTCTTCAACTCCTGCAACATCATCAAATGTAACACTAGGCTTTTCTGAGCTTATTAGTTTTTTACTACTGCCCATTCCCAATATGCCTCCGCCCATATTTTTTTGCATACGATTTGCAAGAAGCATCCATATACCAAAAAAGATAGCGATCGGAATAATCCAAGAAAAAAGAATCTCTGTAAATATATTTGTCTCATTGAATGCGGCATATGAGATATTGTGCCTCTCCAAGAGAGGTATAAGCTCTCTATCTTCAGCCACTTTTTTTACTACATAGACCATCTTTGGCTCACTCTTTTTAGGCACTGCTCTCAATATCGTTTGACCAATCGCAACATGCTCAATTTGGTTTTTATTGACTAAATCTTTAAACTCAGAGTATTTGATATTTTTTGTAATTGTTTTTTGTCCTACAGTTTCCACTATACCGTCATCTGGCACTAAGAAATTTCTAAACACCATAATAATCACGATTGAAAAAATCGCAAATACTAAAAGTGGATTTTGATTGAAAAAGTTATTTTTATTCTCTTTATCGTTTTTATCGTTTTTGTTGTTTTGATTCAAATTTTTACCTTTTTAATACAAGTGTATACCACTCATCTTTTCTATATTGTTCTAAAATTTCCATTGAGCTAAATCTTTTTTGAACTCTTTGTATATACCTATCCAATATCCCTGAGAGTATCAATATGCCACCTTTTTTTGTTGCATTTATCAAGTCAGAAGCAAGCACAATAACTACATCTGCTATGATGTTTGCCATAACAATATCGTACTGCTCATCTCCTTTTTGCACAGACCCTCTCCATGCATTGTTGTATTTTTCGCCATTTAACTCAAAATTGGCAATTGCACTTTGAACTGCAAGCTCATCAGTATCACATAAATCAACAGTAGCTCCAAGCTTTGCACTAGCTATGCTAAGTATTCCACTTCCGCAACCAACATCTAATGTTTTATCATTTTTTTGTAAATATTTTTGCAACATCAGCAAGCATCCACTTGTCGTTTGGTGGTGACCAGAGCCAAATGCAAGAGCTGGATCTATAGTGATATTTAGTCTGTTCTCTTTTTTCTCTATCCAGCTAGGGTGTATATAAAGCTCTTCTATCTCTATAGGTTTTATAGATTTTTTATAGCTCTCTATCCAATCAATATTTTTTTTTATCTCTATCTTAGTCTTAACACTTATCTCTTTATCTAAGGCGATTGCCAAGCTACAGGCAAAAGAGTTCACACCAAACTCAATGATATCCAACTCCTCTTCACTGCATACGATAATAGTATCCCCTCGCTCCTCTATACCCTCATCTGTAAGAGTAAGAATAAAATCTACAAAGTATTTATATTCGCAAAATGGAGTAATTTGCAATTCATGGTAAGTATCTCTCATATATAGTTAACCTAAAACATCCTCTAGTTTCTCTTTTAACACAGCGGGTGTAAAAGGTTTTACTATGTAGTTATTGACACCAGCTTTTAAAGCTATAATAACCTCTGCTTTTCCACCTTCGGTTGTAACCATGATGATTGGCATATCGTCATACTTTGACTCTGCTCTTACTTTTTTAACTAACTCCAACCCATTCATCTCTGGCATATTCCAATCTGTAATAAGCATATCAATATCATCATTTTCACACATAACCCTCCAAGCGACTACACCATCTTCCGCCTCTAAAACATCTTTATAGTTTAGTCTTGCCAATGTGTTTTTGATAATACGACGCATAGTTGAGCTATCATCTACTACTAGCAATTTCAATATCAATCCTTTTCAACAACTTATTTAATTCACATTTTATCCAAAATTACTTTTAAAAAACTTTAACTAGTCAACCTAAACACCTCTTCTAATTCCAAAGTTCCCTCATAATAAGCCTTGCCTACGATAACTCCCGACACCTCTTTTGTCTCTAATAAAAGCTTAATATCATCGATATCTTTTACACCACCACTTGCTATAGTATCAACCCTACTCGCTCTTGCTATCTCAAGTGTAAAGTCCACATTTACTCCACCTAAAGTTCCATCTTTTGCTACATCAGTACAGATGATAGCCTCAACTCCAGCATCAGCAAATTCACAAGCTAAATCAACAGCCCTCATAGTTGATTTTTGAGCCCACCCCTCGACCGCTACGAATCCATCAATAGCATCAATACCTACTACAACTCTATAAGTTTTACACATCTGCTTCACAAGCTTTGGATTCTTAAGTGCAATTGAGCCCAAAATCACCCTATCAACCCCTAAATCACAATATCTTTTTATAGTATCTTCATCACGAATCCCACCACCAAGCTCAAGCTTAAGACTGCAATTTTCTCTTATCTTTTTTATCTGATCTAAGTTTTTTGGCTCTCCTGCAAATGCACCATTTAAATCTACTAAATGAAGCCACTTTGAACCCATCTTTTCAAACTTTTTTGCTACTTTCCAAGGCTCATTTGAGTATATCTTAGCAGTATCCATAAGACCTTTTGTAAGCCTAACCGCAACCCCATCTTTTAAGTCTATCGCTGGTAATATCTCCACTACTATATCCTTGTAAAATTTTTCAATATCTTCAGTCCATTTTCATGAGATTTTTCTGGATGAGGCTGAAAGCCATATATATTATCTTTTTCAACCGCACTCACAAAATCATAACCATAAAATGTTTTTCCTATAACAAACTCATCTGCACATGCAACATGAAAACTATGTACAAAATAGAGATAAATCTCTCTACTCATACTAGTAAAAAGTTTTGAATCTCGCTGTATAGAAAGCTCATTCCATCCCATATGTGGCACTTTTAGCTTTTGAGCGAACTTAGACTTATCAAACTCTTTCACGCTACCCTCAATCAAGCCCAATCCCTTAGTTTTACCAAACTCCTCACTACTCTCTAGTAAAAGTTGCATCCCCAAACAGATACCCAAAAGAGGCTTCCCGCTCTTTGCAAACTCCACTACAGACTCTTGCATACCACTACTTTTCAGACTCAACATAGCATCCCTAAAAGCTCCAACACCTGGTAAAATTACTCTATCAAAATCTTTGAGTTTTTGAGGGTCTTTGACCACCTCTATTTTTGATCCAATCTTATCAAATGCATTAGTAACACTTCTTAGGTTGCCCATGTTATAATCAATCAATGCTATCACGATTACCCCTTTTTGGCGAAACTGACTTTACATAATAGGCTAATGAAATCAGAAGCACAGAGACACCAAGTATAAGATAAACGGCTGAGATTATATGAGTGGGGTCAGTTATAGCAAACTTAAACACAAGCATAAGTGCCTCTATAGCAAGTGCTATGACGATGGAGCCTAAAAATCGCACCATTGTCTTATGTATGCCACTTGTATTGTCTTTGTTATATCTGCCAAGCACCTCCTCCTCAAATATAGTCTTTACCAAATCAAATATGGCTAAAGAGAGTGTTAGCAGTATAGTTGCTCTAAACATCGCCTCTATATCTTCCGTGATAGCTGCAAAGCCTTGAATTGCAAGACTTGTCATACTTTTATAAAGTAGTAAAAATGCGATTATCAAAAGAGCTACTGAAAAAATGCTATAGGCAACCTTTACAAAAACACTAAACATAGACTGCATTGAGCTTGGGTGAGCGATTTTGAGCACATCCTTTAGAGATACATCAATACATGCTACATACTTAAGTTTGGATTTATCGTTGTATATCGGATAAGCTGCCGTTACTGTTAGAGAGTTTGTAAGAGATGAAGGGTAAGGGTCTGTTAAAACACATCTTTTGTGGCGAACTGCACGATAGAAGTAAGATCTACTGCTTCTGTTAGTTCCTGTTCCGCCTTTGCACTCTTGTCTGTTGGTCAAGTTGTCTGTTATCTGTTTTCCGCTAGCATCAAGTAGATATAGAGCCTCAAAACTATCTACTTCATTGACCATTTTGTCTAGTGCATTGCCTATCTCTTTTAGATCTGGATCTGGAAGACCGCTTGGCATATTTCTAGTAAAAAGATAACAAAAATAGGCTCTTGCTCTCTGTCTTACTTCTGCAAACTGCTGTATTTCACGAACTATCATTTAAATAACCTCTTTTAAAATTCTCACTATTTTATCTAAAAAAAGATTAGTTTCTACTCAATCCGTTATTGTGATTGAATTCAG
>CAZLXQ010000024.1:0-14850 GCA_964563675.1 uncultured Sulfurospirillum sp. | reverse complement strand
GCCACGATTGGACTTGAACCAACGACCACTACCATGTCAAGGTAGTGCTCTACCAGCTGAGCTACGCGACCAAATATACATAAAAAGATGATACTCAAAACTCCCATAAAATAGGCTTAAGTTTTTTCTCTATAAGACAAGACTAGTACCAAAACTACTGCAAAGCATATAACTACATCAGCAAAATTAAATACTGGATAGCTAAACCATTTGTGCCAGTAGAAGTAATCAACCACTCCACCATGAATAAATCTATCATAAAGGTTGCTACTACCTGCTCCTAAAATCATACCAGCAGGTAGTGAGTATACTCTAAATATATCTCTATTGAGCATAAGATAGAGAAAAACTCCTAGCAAGATAACTATCTTTATCCACTTCAAATATTCGCCTAAAAAGGTAAGCATTGAGAAAGCGACGCCTCTGTTGTAGGTAAGTATCAGTGAAAAGTAGTCTCCGCTCCATCTAAGTCCGTCTAGGAAAATAGTTTTTATACTTTGGTCTATCACAAATACACCTATAAAAACTGAAGTGAAAACTATCAGCGACTTAACCATTAAGCTTGCTTTTAAGAAACAGTATCGCCTCATCCATCATCTCGTTTAATTTTATCTCATTTTTTCCCTCTAAAAGTATACGAAGAAGGTCTTCAGTGCCAGAGTAACGAATAAGAGCTCTTATCTCCTGCTTCTCTATCTTTTTTACTAGTTCGATATAGCCGTCTATCTCCTCAAGAGGCACTTTTTTTGCGATGCTTAAGTTCTCTTGCAGTTGAGGATAGAGCTCAAATGGATTTAAAAGTTTACTAACAGGCTCTTTTTTTATTAGTAGGTTTGCCATAACCGCGAGTGCAGCCACAAGAGCATCTCCGGTCTTTGCAAAGTCAGCTAGTATGATATGACCGCTTTGCTCTCCGCCAAAGTTTAACCCCTCTTTTGCAAATGCTTCAAGCACATGCTTATCGCCTACATCGCATCTATGTAACACTATGCCGTTATCATTTAGATAATCCTCTAAAGCTTGATTGCTCATCACGGTTGCAACTACACTATCTTTTTGTAGCCCCCCATTCTCTTTTAGATAAACACTCAAAGCTCCAAGAAGCTTATCTCCATGCACAACATCTCCATTTTCATCAACCGCTACTAGCCTATCAGCATCCCCATCAAATGCAAAACCTATATCAGCTCTCAATCTTCTTACTTGCGTACCTAGCTCTTCTGGGTGAAGTGCTCCGCAATTTAGATTTATATTGCTTCCATTTGGCTGAGCATTTATCAAAATCACATCAGCTCCAAGCTCATTAAAGATAGTAGGTGCTACTTTATAAGCTGCTCCGTGGGCAGTGTCTAAAACAACTCTTACCCCATGAAGTGTCAAATGCTTTGGAAAAGAATTTTTGATATGCACGATATATCTTCCTATAACATCATCAATTCTTTTAGAGCGTCCTATCTTAAAATCCTCTTTTTGATTAGCCTCAATTAAGGCATCATTGTAGTATATCTTCTCTATCTCAGCTTCATCTTTTCCATTTAGCTTATTGCCTTTAGCATCAAAAAACTTTACTCCATTGTCATAATAGGGATTGTGCGATGCACTTATCATAATTCCAGCATCACACCTCATATCTTCAGTCAAAAAAGCTATAGCAGGAGTAGGCATGGGACCTATCTGTCTTACATCATAGCCAACTGCTGTTAAACCTGATACTATGGCATTCTCTATCATGTATCCACTTCTTCTTGTGTCTTTTCCTACTATTATTTTATTGTTTATTGAGTTTTTACGAAAGTAGATTCCTGCTGCCATCGCTAGACGCATAGCATTCATAGCATTTAGTTTTTTTCCAGCTCTTCCTCTTACACCATCAGTCCCGAACAGTTTCATTAGTTTTCCCTTTTAAGCCAAATTATATGATATGTTTTGGGATTATATCAAAAATTTTATAAAATACTACTTTGGAATAAGGGCATTTTAATGATTGGTTCTGTATAATCAATGCCTAAATTTTAAACGAAAGGCTTAGCGATGGCTAACCATAAATCAGCAGAGAAACGAGCAAGACAAACAGTAGTAAGAACACAAAGAAATAGATTTTATAAAACAAGAATTAAAAATCTAACCAAAGCTGTTAGGGTTGCAGTAGAATCGGGCGATAAAGAAGCGGCACTAGTTGCCCTTAAGGATGCGAATAGAAGTTTTCACTCATATGTAACCAAAGGCACATTGAAGAAAAACAATGCTGCTCGCCGTATAAGTAGACTCTCTAGACTGGTTAATTCAGTAGCTACATAATTGACGCAGCTCTTCTCTTTCCTTGCAAGTCTACTCTTTTTTTGAAAGACTAAAATGCTAAAAAATAAATTACAACCATTCTTAAGTAGATATGATGAGATTAGTAGGCTTCTTAGTGATCCTAAAATCTCAACTGATATTAAAAAAATGACTAAACTATCTAAAGAGCAGTCTCACATAGAGCCTGTTAAAGATAAGGCGATAGAGTATATAGATACTTTGCAGTGTATTGAAGAGAACAAAATGCTTTTAGATGATGCGGAACTAAGTGAGCTTGCAAAGGATGAGCTAAAAGAGCTTGAGTCTCTAAAGATTCGAATTGAAGAGGAGATAAAAGTTCTTCTATTGCCAAAAGATCCAAATGATGAGAGAAATATATTTTTAGAGATTCGAGCTGGAACTGGTGGAGATGAGGCAGCTCTTTTTGTAGCAGATATCTTCAAAGCATATGTAAGATATGCAGAAAACATGGGCTGGAAAGTTGAGATAGTTAGCTCTAGCGAAGGTGTACTTGACGGATATAAAGAGATAATTGCTATCATAAAAGGTCAAGGGGCATTTTCAAAGCTCAAGTATGAAGGTGGTGTTCATCGTGTTCAAAGAGTCCCAAAGACTGAATCACAAGGAAGAGTTCACACCTCTGCTATCACAGTTGCAGTTATGCCAGAGGTTGATGATGTTGAGGTCAATATAGATTCAAATGATCTAAAGATAGATGTCATGAGAGCCTCAGGAAATGGTGGTCAATCAGTAAACACAACTGATAGTGCAGTTAGAGTTACTCATCTACCAAGTGGATTAGTAGTCACCAATCAAGATGGAAAAAGTCAGCATAAAAACAAAGATGCGGCTATGAAAATTTTAAAAGCTCGCCTGTATGATATGCAACAAAAAGAGCAAAATACAAAACTAAGCGAAGAGAGAAAGTCTCAAGTAGGCTCAGGAGATAGAAGCGGAAGAATCAGAACCTACAACTACCCACAAAATCGTATTTCAGACCACAGAATAAACCTAACTCTTTATAGACTAGATGCTATCATGGAGGGTGGATTACTTGGAGAGATTATCGATCCACTTATAGCAAATGCTCAGTCAGAGGCGATGAGTTTAGCTGGACTATAGTTGGCTTATCATATTTTGTAGCTTCTGCACATACTTCTCTCTAAGTTCTGAGTAGTATATCAAGGTCTCAGCAGCTTCGTGTCCAGTAATAAATCTACCCTTCTCTCTTTTTTGTAATCTAGCCTTTCTAAAGTCGGCATAGGCACTGTGCCTATTTAGATTTAACATGTATGCATTAACTGAATCTTGCATGGTATCAAAAATACGTATCTTGTGAGTCATACCATCCTCTCGCCCAAGTGGAATAATCCCTCTTTTTCCCCAAGTCCATTGCCCAAAGATATTATTGGCTTCTATAGTAAATCTGCTTTTACCCCAACCACTCTCAATAGCGCCTTGAGCAATCGCAAGAGAAGTAGGAATAATATCTATTTTTTTCAGATAAGCATCTCTGTCAAAAAGATTTTTTACTCTATACCTCTTTGAGATTTCCAACAACCTTTGTAAATCTTTCTGATTTAAAGAGCGAAATCCATTTTTAGGTGCGTATACAAAAAAATTCTCTATAAAAGCTCTTTTTTGCATACTTTTCTCATTGCCTTTATGAATTAAAGGTCTTAGTATATTGACGAACTCTTGCTTTTGAATTTTTCCGTTTAGTTTGTAGTATGAAGCTGAAAAACCTGTTCCACTAAGAGTGGCCACACTACATGTAAGCCCCATTATGATTTTATATATTAGTTTCAAAAACTCTTCTCACTTCACCTTTTAAAAATAGCTTGCCTTTAGCAATCCTTAAGTTCAACTCCTCTTTGCTTACAGGATAAACCTTTGAGCTGTCCGCTACTTTGCCCTCTACATGCAAAGAGTAAAAACATGCCGCCATGCCCGTACCACATGCTCCTGTCTCAGCCTCTACTCCTCGCTCATAAGTCCTAACCCAAAGAGCATCTTTGTCATTTAGAACAAAGTTTACATTTGCATTATATCTATATCTCATTTTTGAGGCCAGCTCAATATCGAAATCACTTAAGTCCTCCACAACTGCCACAAGATGAGGAACTCCTGTATCATAAAAGCTCCACTGCATACCCTCTTCTTTAAACTTGTTAGCTAACATCTTTACTTCTGTTAGTTCAGACTCTACTACACTACCATCTACATATGAGCTTATCGCACCAGCACCACTTAAAAACCTCATCTCTTTATCGGCTAGAGAGTTACTAAAAGCATAGTGAGCACAAGCACGACTTCCATTGCCACACATAGTAGCATCACTGCCATCACTATTGTAGAAAAGCCACTTAAAATCATACTCATCATTTGGCACAAGAACGATAAGTCCATCAGCACCTATACCCTTTTGCCTATGACACAGCTCTTTAGCCAATTCACTATAGTCTCTCTCTAAAAATGTATGAAAAATAACAAAATCATTTCCACTAGCATTATACTTTGATACTGTCATACTGTCCTCTTATATACTCTACAAACTTTTCTACCTCATTTTGCAGATGTTTTAAGTCAGATGAGTTATCAACAACCCAGTCTGCCATATCTCTTTTCTTCTCTATATCTATCTGAGCACTCACTCTTTTTTTAGCCTCATCCTCACTAAGCCCCTCTCTCTTTATAAGCCTGTCGAGCTGAGTCTCTCTTGGAGTATAGACAACCATACTCATCTTGCAATCATAATTCCCTCTCTCAAAAAAAAGAGGGATATCAATGATATAGGGAAGCTTAAACCTCTCCCTTAGCTTAGCTTGTTGATTTATCTCGACTCTAACTTTTGGGTGTATTAGTTTGTTTAGCCTCTCTCTTTGAGAGGTTGATGAGAAGATTATGCCAGCTAACTTTTTTCTGTCTATCTCATCTTTGTCAAAAATCTCATCACCAAAGATATCTCTTAACTCCTTTTTGCTGTTATTTAACTGCTCTTTTGCAATCACATCAGCATCAATCACGCTAAAGCCATGCATCTTTAAAAGCGAGCAAACCGTACTTTTTCCAGTGGCAATTCCACCTGTCATAACAAAAGCATTTTCAAGTCGCATTAGTTCTTTTGTATCCCTAGTAGCTCTTTTCTCAAAGCAGCTGGAAGTGCAAAAGCGGCTAAATGTATCTCAGCATTGTAGTAGCTCAAACCCTCTAACAAGTCAGCTCTTTGCAAGATTATGTCTGCTGTTGGATGATACTTTTTAGTAGCCATTATCGCTCTTTTGTTTTCAACTTTATATGTCATAACGATACCAAACAGGCTTCCAAAGTTTTTTAGCGGTGCTTTTAACTCCTCGTCTGCTTTTAAAACAATTAAGCCATCTTTTCTCAAAACTCTATTTGCTTGAGCTACAAAAGTCGGCTCATAAAATCTATCAGAGTTTACAATAACAACATCAAATGAGTTATCTTTTACACTCTCTATAAAAGAGACCTCATTTCTTAGCTCTACATGTAAGTCGCTATATCTTGCAACTTCATTATTGATAAAGTTATGGTTTCCTAAAACCAAGATATCTTTAGGGTTCCTATGTGTGCAAAGGCTAACATGAGTTAACATCTCAGCATTTATGATTTCATCTTTCAATATGACTGCCTTTTTTATTACGATTTTAACATAACTTTGTTAAAATAGGTTAAAGGATTAAAATGAGTACAGTAAGCTATAAAGATGCGGGAGTTGATATTGATGTAGGAAACCAATTTATAGAGAACATCAAGCCATTAGTAAAATCAACTTTTGATGCAAATGTTATAGGCGGGATTGGCTCATTTGCTGGTGCTTATGAGATGCCAGTGGGCTATAAAAAACCTGTGATTTTAGGTGCAACTGATGGAGTAGGAACAAAACTAAAGTTAGCGATTGATTCGGGTAGATACGATACAGTAGGAGTTGATTTAGTAGCTATGTGTGTCAATGACCTCATCTGCAACTACGCAACTCCTCTTTTCTTTCTTGATTATTATGCTACAAGCAAGCTTGACATTGAAGCCTCAACAGCAGTGATAAAAGGAATAGCACAGGGATGTATAGAGGCACAGTGCTCACTCATCGGCGGAGAGACGGCTGAGATGCCTGGCATGTATAGTGGTAAAGATTTTGATTTAGCAGGTTTTGCAGTGGGCATAGCAGAAAAAGATGAGATGAATAGACTAGTACATGTAGAGGTTGATGATATCCTAGTAGCACTACCAAGCTCGGGAATCCACTCAAATGGTTACTCACTTGTTAGGAAGGTGTTTTTTGAGAAGCTTAAGTATAAACTTGACACCTTGATTGATGGTAAGCCTTTGATAGATACACTCTTAACACCTACAAAGATATATGTAAAAACATTTAAAAAGCTAAAGCAAAAGATAAATGCATTAGCTCACATAACTGGTGGCGGTATTGTTGAAAATCTTCCAAGAGCTCTTTGCGATGACATGCAAGCACTAGTGTATAAAGATAAGATAAAAACTCTTCCTATACTTGATGCTTTGTCAAAACATGTAGAGCAAGATGAGATGTACAGAACTTTCAACATGGGAGTTGGTATGGTCTTAGTTGTTAATCCAAAAAATGTAGACTATATCTTAGAAAACTCCGATGGATATGTCATAGGTGAGATAAAAAAAGGCGACAAAAAGGTAGTAATGCTCTAATGAGTTCTGTCTATATAGTCTCAAAACTATTTACATATCTCATCTTGCCTCCTGGCATATTTATCATAGCTCTATTTGTAGCATCTCTCTATGCAAAAAGATTTAGGACTATATTTGCACTATTTGCAGTGAGTTTTTATCTTCTTAGTAACTCTTATGTGGCTGATTGGCTTTTAAGACCTCTTGAAGCTCCATATAACATCGTGCTAAATACAGACAAAAAGATAGATGCAGTTATAGTCTTAGGTGGCGGAAGTGTAGCAGGTAGTGCAAATCTTCCCTTAGCAGAATCGGCATACAAAAGAGCTATGTGGGGATTGATGATAGCCTCATCTCAAAATCTACCACTCTACTTTAGTGGGGCAGGGCTAGATAAAAACTATACAGAAGCGGATGCTTTTAAAGATAGCATAAGCGAGATAAAAAAGTACCTACGAGTAGACAGTGTCTCTTTACATGTAGAGGCAAAAAGCTTAGACACTTATGAGAATGCAAAGTTCTCCAAGCAGATGTTTAAAGACAAAGGCATAGAGAGTCCAACCATCTATCTTGTAACTTCAGCATCTCATATGAGAAGAGCGACTAAGCTATATGAACACTTTGGTTTTGTTGTTGTGCCAGCAGCGACAGGGTTCAGAGTAAGCGATCGACCAAAAAATCTCTGGAGCTACCTACCCAACATGGGAGCATTCAAAAGAAGCTACACAGCCCTACACGAATATGCGGGACTGCTAAGCCTAGCTCTCAGGGGGATTTAGTTTTTGAGCTTGTTATGATAGCTTTGTTTTTAACGATTTTAATACACGCTAAATAATATATAAGCTACAATACATATAGATTAATACAAGGATATAAAATGCTAAGTTATGGAATTACTGACATACAAACAAAACCATCTATTATCAAAGGTATGGATATAGGAAAAATAGTAGATAAAAGAGCAAATATTACGCTAGGGTATTTTATATCATCAAAATATGATAGTTATATACAGCCATTATTAGAAAAGATAGAGAAACAGGAAAAATTGAGAAAGTTAAATATACTAAAAAATCATCAAGATTTAGAATTTTGTGAAATTGGAGTTTATGATGGACTTAAATAGAGGTGATATTGTATTAGTTAATTTAAACCCGAAAAAAGGAGATGAAGTCGGAAAAATAAGACCCGCCATTATAGTATCACATAGTGATGAAAATTCTATTTTAGATACCGTGATTTTACTTCCACTATCAACTGATTTGATTGATGATATGGCTCCGTATAGAGTGAGAATATCAAAAAGAGATAATCTAGAAAAAAATTCTGATGTATTGATAAATCATATAAGAACTTTATCAAAAAAAAGAGTTAAAAGTAAAATTGCAAAACTAACTGATGACGAATATAGTTTAATTATAAATGCACTTTGCAAGAATTTTGTAGAGTAACCCAATGATATTGCTCTTCTAGCTATCTGTCTTGCAACCCAAGTATCTCATATGAGAAGAACGACTAAGTAATCGACCAAAAAATCTCTGGAGCTACCTACCCAACATGGGAGCATTCAAAAGAAGCTACACAGCCCTACACGAATATGCGGGACTGCTAAGCCTAGCTCTCAGGGGGATTTAGTTTTTGAGCTTGTTATGATAGCTTTGTTTTTAACGATTTTAATATCCACTCTATCGCCATCACTATAAGAGCTTAAATCATCATCTGTATTCCAGTAGGTACCTGAAAACTTTATCTGAGCATTTTGAATAATCCCAAGTCCACTTTTATGTACTTGCGACTCTTTTTTGGTGCTACTTTGTCCTATCATGTAGATAAACTTTTTTCTCAAAAATAGAACTAAAGCCAATGCAATCATCAAAGCCGTAGCTAGTTGAGGGAAAAAACTCTCATACCCTAAACCCATAAACTCAAACAATGAAACAACTATAAAGCCTACTCCTATAGGAAAAAGAAAAAATGAGAAAGTTAAAGCTTCTAGTGCAATCAAAAGAATCCCGATTGCCAAAAGCCACTCAAAAGATAGTGCCTCCATCAGCTCTTATTTTTTCCAAGAAACTCTGAGAGCATTGAGAGCGAGCCTACAAACTCTGTTGCCTCATAAGGAACTATAACTTTATCTTTAGAGTTACTCTTGGCAAGTTCATTAAATGCCGCTATTCTATCTTTTGCTAGCAGGTACTCCGCACTCGACGAATTTTGGGCAATCGCCTTGTTTATCATATCCATCGCCTCTTTTTGTCCTTGAGCTAGTGCGATTTGCTCATACTTTTGTGCATCTGCCATCCTCTCTATCGCTTCAGCCTCTAGGACTGTTTGTTGTTTTAGTCCCTCTGCATTTCTGATGACTGCCTCTTTATTTGCAATCGCCGTAAGCTCAATCGCTCTTTTTTCTCTCTCGGCTTTCATCTGCATATTCATAGCCTCTTCTATCTCTTGAGGAACAGAGATATCACGAAGCTCAACTCTCATAGTTTTTACACCCCACTTTTGAGTCGCCTCATCAAGGGCAATGAGAATTCTTCTGTTTAGTGCATCTCTTGAAGAGAGAGTCTCATCAAGTGCAAGCTGACCAATCTCAGCTCTTAGAGAAGTAGTAGAAAGATTAGAGATAGCTTTTTTAAAATTAACTACTCCATAAACTGCCTCACTAGCATTCTCAACTTGGACAAAGACTATCCCATCAACTGAGATATTTACATTGTCTTTGGTTATAACACTCTGCTGAGGTATGTTTATAATCTGCTCTTGCTTTGTTACTCTATCCCTAACACTATCAAGCACTGGAATCAAAAGATGCAATCCGCCCTCGATAGTTTTATGATACTTACCCAATCTCTCAACAACCCAAGCATCAGCTTGAGGCACAACTTTTACACCTTGATAGATAACAACTCCAACAGCTAATATAATAGCAAGTGAAACTATCACACTTGGACTCAATCCTTCAATCATTACTCTTTTCTCCCTATATTTTACATCTCTTTTAAGACTTACTCCGCTATTTTTTAGAGTTCGCCACACAGTCATTTAGTCCTATACCGCAATAGGCATTTGAGCTTAAATACAGCCCTCTATACTCCTTAAGTTTATCAAAAAATATCTTCATCTTCTCTAAATGACCCACTAGATAGTTTGACATACCCCTAAAAAGTCTATCATAGTATCTAAAAAGCTATCTATCCTCGCTCTCTTTGTCCATATAGCTAAGATAGTCTCTTAGAGCTTTATACTCATTTGGCTCTAGATATCTAGTTTTTCCAAGCTTAAGCATACCTAAATCAACTATCCCGTAACTCACTCGCTTTAAGTCTACCACTTCAACATCAAAATAGCCAAAAAAGCGTCTTAACTCTCTGTTTTTACCCTCTTTGATAGTAACTTTGATAGTAGAAAAGGTTGGTCTATTTTTGATGATACGATACTCTACAAAAGGGGCGAAATCCATAGAGTAGATCGTACTGCTACTGTGCCCCCCTTTTCTTGCATCTTGAGCATGAAGGCCTGAGCGCATCGCCTCCTCCATAGGCGGTGTAATCTCTCCATTTATCTTAAGATAATAGACTCTTTGGAGATCACCATGCATCAATGCAGAGACCACCTTAGGGGAATCACAAAGCATCAAAAGACCCTCACTAGCATAATCAAGCCTTCCAACACTTAAGTAGTGAGCATACTTTTTAGGAAGTGTGTCATAGATAGTTTTTCTGCCTCTATCATCTTTTTTACTAACAAGCTCACCTTTTGGTTTGTTATAAACTATAACCGTATATCCGCTTTTTTCATAAAGATTTTTTCCATCAACATTTACTCTGTCTTCAAAGCTTGCTTTTGTCGAGAGGTCTGTTACAACTTTTCCGCCCACTTTTACTAAACCCTGTTTTATAAGCTCATCTGCTTCTCTTCTTGAGTATTTAGTGTTGTGAGAGATTATCTTATTTAGTCTAAGTTTTTCCACTATTTTATCCCCGCTTCTACTAAGTCATGTATATGTAAAACACCTAAGATATAGTTGTTACTATCTGTAATCACAAGAAGCTGTATCTTATACTTTTCCACAATCTTAAGTGCATCACTTGCTAGCATATTTGCACTGTTTAAGGTTTTTGGATTCAAACAAGCATACTCTAAAACATCTCTTTGTATAGAGAAGTCTCTATTTAAGAGTGCTCTTCTTAAGTCGCCATCGCTTAACAATCCAACCAGCCTATCATCTTTATTGGTGATTAAAACATTGCCCAATCTTCCTTCGCTCATCGCTACAATCGCATCTTTGAGTTTTGTATCTTCATTGACAATTGGCAAGCCTTTAGTTCTCATCAAATCACTAACTTTCACAAAAAGCTGTTTACCCAAACTGCCACCTGGGTGAAATGATGCAAAATCAGACTTCTTAAAATCTCTTTTTTTCATCAAACATACTGCTAGTGCATCGCCTAAAGCAAGTGTTAATGTAGTTGAGGAGGTCGGAGCAGTCTGCAAAGGACAAGCCTCCTTCTCAATATCTATAGATAAAAAGAGGTCGCTACACCTCCCAAGTGAACTACTCCTATCTTTTGCCATGCCGATAAGAGGTATATCAAATCTTTTTATATGAGGAAGAATTTTGATAATCTCCTCACTCTCTCCACTATAGCTAATAGCTAAAACGGCATCATCAGAGCCAATCATCCCCAAATCACCATGCATAGCCTCTGTTGGATGTAAAAAAAAGCTACTCGTTCCTGTACTAGCCAATGTCGCAGCAATCTTAGCCCCGATCAAACCACTCTTACCAACACCAGTAACTATAAGCTTACCTTTAGTCCTCATCACAAGCTCTACCGCCTCTTCCATCTCACTACCAAGAGTATTAGCACATCTCAACAGCTCTTTTGCTTCAATCTCTAGTACCTCTTTGGCAATCTCTATAAAATTCATTCTACTGTCCCCTTTAACTCGAACAAGTCCGAGTTAAATTCCTCGCGACTGAAGCTTATGCTTTGTATGTAGTACTTCATTTCTCACATTACAAATATAGTGGGAACTATTGTTGGGTATTTCTTCATTTTTCTAAAGATATGCTTCCTTACAACACCTCTTAGTTCATTTTCAAGCATTCTTATATTTTGTATAAGCTCTTTTTTTGCATTGACTACAAACTGATCTAAGACACCCTCTATCTCTTTGCTAAATACATGGTCTTTACTATCTGGAACCAAGCCATAACTAGTCACTTTTGGTTTAGATATGAGCTTATGCTCACTCTTGTCTATCTGAGCTACTATCATAACAAGTCCAGCATCTGCCATCTTTTGCCTATCTATGACAACATCATTAGAGATTTGCTGATTTATCTGATTGTCGATAAAGACTTTTCCCACTTTTACTGATTTTACTTTTTTAACATACTTAGGACATATCTCAATCTGGTCGCCATCTCCCATAAGTAAGGTATTGCGAGCTAAAATACCACAGCTTATAGCGGTCTCTTTATGCTTTACTATATGGTTGTACTCACCGTGAACTGGTAAAAAGAATTTAGGATTAGTAAGTCTTATGATTAGCTTTTGCTCTTCTTGTGCTGCATGTCCGCTTACATGTATCTCACTAAAATCCTGATAAGCTACACTCGCTCCACTTTTTAGTAGAAAATTAAGCACCCTAGAGACACTTCCCTCATTGCCTGGAATCGCTTTAGCTGAGATGATTATCTGATCGCTTGGCTTTATCTTTATGTGCCTATGCTCATCTGTTGCCATTCTGTATAGTGCACTCATAGGCTCACCTTGACTTCCTGTAGTAACTATCAAGACATCCTTATCGCTATACTTATTCACTTCATGAGGATCTATAAATATGGTTTTATCAAAATCAATATAACCCAAATCCATAGCGATAAATAGATTTCTTTCCATCGAGCGACCTATAACACACACTTTTCTACCATGCTTTACACCATGATCTATCGCCTGATAAACTCTATGTATATTCGAAGAGAAAGTTGACATAATCACTCTTCCCTTTGCTTTAGAAAAAATCGCATCAAAAGTTTTGCCAACTGTGCTTTCACTCCTAGTAATTCCCTCTCTATAAGAGTTTGTACTATCGCTCAAAAGTGCAAGAACCCCTCTCTCTCCATAGTAAGCAAAACGGCTAAGGTCAGTCACGTATCCATCTATCGGAGTATGGTCTATCTTAAAATCACCCGTGTGGATAATAGTTCCAGCTTTTGTAGTGATAGCCAATGCTGAAGCATCTATGATAGAGTGAGTTATGTGTAGCCACTCCACATCAAAATCACCAATTCTAACCACTGTTCTTTTTTGCACAGGCCTAAACAGCTTTTTTTGTGCCTTTAACCCATGTTCATCAAACTTATTTGCAATCATACCAAGCGGTAGCGGAGTAGCATATATAGGAAATTGCATCTCTTTAAAAAGATATGGCAGTGCTCCTATGTGATCTTCATGAGCATGCGAGATAACTATGCCCTTTATCTTCTTTTTGATACTCCTAAGATAACTAAAATCAGGTATAAGTATATCAACCCCATGCATATCCTCGCTAGGAAAACTCATGCCAACATCCAGTATGATAGCACTCGTATCTGTCTCAAAAACAGCGATATTTCCACCAATCTCACCAAGTCCACCAAGAGGAGTTATGCGGATTTTAGCATCAGTTTTTAGGTCTAGCTGAGTAAATCTTTGGAGTCTATTTTTTTGTATCTTTTCGTTTGCCTCAATAGTTTTGCGCATCTCAGTCTGCCATTTTTCACCACCCTCTAAGAGGCTCGGTCTGTTTTTTGCACTTTGAAATTTTCTATTGTTTCTTTTTTGCTGTGGTCTATGATTTGGCTTTTTAGCACCACTATTTTGCTCGGACACTCCTCTTTGTGGAGTTCTTTTTGTTTCATTGTTTTGAGGAGCTTGCCCCTCTTGTTTCTTCTCTCGCATCTTGTTTATTCCTTAAGTCATTAAATAGTAGATGATGAGACATGACGCTAATTTCATGAGGTCTGACAGTGAACGAAAATGCATACTTCTCTAAAAGCAGGTTAGCATACTTTTTATCAACCCACTGTGAAATATTTTTCAACCAAGTTTTTCTAGGAGCTATAAACGAGCGTTTTAGGTATCTCTCAAACATTTTCAACTCTTCACTTGTCTGAAAAACTCCAGAAAATTCACCCTTTATAAACTCTTTCTCTTTTTCAATCATAAACACTGATGAGGTTACTTTTGGTTGTGGTTCAAAAGACTCAGAAGGAACATCAAACAGTATCTTGGCTCTCCCAATGGATTGAGCCAAGATTGCTAATGATGTAAACTCTTTTGTCTTACAAGGTGCTGCAAATTTCATAGCAACCTCTTTTTGAATCATAACAATCAAACTCTTACACATGGGGTCTTTTAAAGCTTTAAGGACAATAGTTGTAGCTATATAGTAAGGTAGGTTTGCTACCAAATCATAAGGCTTATCACTTAAACTACCCTTCGAAAATCTCTCTAATACATCGCCTTCAACTAGAGTAAATCTTCCCTCACTAGCCTCTTTCGAAAACTTATCTTTCAAATAGACAATCAAACCTCTGTCTACCTCATATGCTACTACAGGCTTCACCTCTAGCAGTCTTTGCGTCAAATCACCTAAACCAGGTCCGATTTCGATAAGCTCTCTATCGCTCACGGGCATCGATTGGATGATTCTATACAGAACCGAAATGTCTTTTAAAAAATTTTGTCCAAATCTCTTTTTTGCTTTAATCACTCTTAAGAACACCTCCAAATTTAAAATTTAGGAGATTCTACCTAACTATTGCTTACATGTAGATTATTACCTAACCTTGTGCACTTTTGTAAAAAAGAGCAT
>CAZLXQ010000023.1:9311-15229 GCA_964563675.1 uncultured Sulfurospirillum sp. | reverse complement strand
TGGAAAACAGGGTCAAATATTTACTTTTAACTAAAATATTTACCCTGCGATTGTTATTTTAGTCGTGAGTCTACTGAGCTTAATAGCATAGCAATCGCTTTAGTTGAAGGGTTTGATTCAAATGCTATCTTTATTGTCATACTAATCGGAACTGCTAAAAACATGCCAACAGGACCTAAAACCCATCCCCAAAAAATAAGCGAAAAGAAGATGACGACCACAGAGAGCCCAAGTCCTTTTCCCATGTAGCGGGGCTCTATTATGTTACCCATCGATATATTGACTGAAAGATAGAGTGCAATCACCCAAAAAACGCTATTTAGGTCTAACCCAACAAGTGCGACAAGAACTGCTGGTATTGCTGCTAAGACTGAACCTATGCTAGGTATGTAGTTCATTAAAAAGGCTATCACACCTAAAAGTAGTGCAAAATCTACTCCGATTATAGTAAGTCCGATTGCTACTAAAGTTCCTGTTATAAAACTTATGACTGTTTTTATGGCTAGGTAGTGGTTTAATTTTTGGCTAAAGAGCTCAAATGGGTTTGCTTTACTATGATCATGTTTAGAGAGAAGAAACATCTTTGTTCTTAGACTTGAGGTCTCAAAGAGCATAAAAGAGACAGCTAGAAAAATGATAAATGATTTTGAAAGAATATTGGTAAAGGCTCTTAAAAACCCTCCAGCAAAATTAAGAAGTTCAGCTGGGTTAATCATAGTCTCTAAATCAGCTTGTGAGATTTGCATTCCAAATCTATCTAGCACTCCTTGAAGCATACCAATCATCTCCATGATTTTTGCAGTATACTGAGGAGTATTAGAAAGAAAACTATCTACTGAGGTAGTAAGAATATACCCTAACCCAAAAAGCACAGAAATAACAAAAAATAGAACTATCAAAAATGCGAATATGCGAGGTAGTCCTAGTTTTTCTAACCAAAAAATTGCAGGAGCACTAACAGTCGCTATAAATATAGACAATAAAAATGGCACAACAATCGAAGATGCCGCCTTTATACCAGCTATCACCACTACAAATGACGCTAAACTTAACCAGACCTTATGTATGTCAAAACTATTTTGATTGCTCATATAACCACTCCCCTAATTCTAATATAATCTCTTCGACAGCACTATTATGTGCCAACACAACACCACCCGCACCCTTTTGCTCTATCGGCTTAACCACATCTATCAAAATGGTATCAAGCATCTTTGCTCCTACTCTTTGTATGAGTCTAAAACGAATCTTTACATGTACACTTGACCCTTGAGTGCTATATATCTCTTCAAAATTCTTCACATTGGTCTCCAAAATCAAATCTGCCATAGCAAATGAACGACTATTGAGAGTTGCTCCAAATATCTTTTGCAACTCTATGGATTCAGTAAAAATATCTTGAAGTCTAGTTGCAAGTAATTCGCTCCATCTACCATATCGATAAGGCTTTAATGCTCCATCTTTTTTGTAAAGAATAGCCCTTGTCATAACAGCACTATCGCCATGCACTCTTTGAACTCTCAAAACTCTATCATCTTGACTGCTCTTTACATGTAGAGTTGTTTTTGGCTCTAGCCTAAAGCTATCGGGTCTTATCTCTTTTGTACCACAACCCACAAAAAACAATACTAATACTACAGCTATAGACTTCATCTCCTCTCCTTTGAGGGTGCTGCCTCAAAAACTGCCTCTTTAAAAAGCAGATCACTTGGACTATCTCTAAGCTCTACTACAAGCCCTCTCGTCTCAATTATAAGAGTTTGTAGCTCATCTAAATTGTTCTGAAATGGTAGCAAATTCTCTCTAATAATTATATCAATATCAAGCTTACCCTCTCTTAACTTCTCATCAAGCAGACCCATGACGCTCAAGGTTGCTGCTGATGCTTCTTGCATACTTATAAGTGTTGCTTGACTATCTATGCCCATCTGGGTCGAGGTTTCAGCTACTACATTTGCAGTTTTTGTAACTGATACTTCAATCTCTTTCCCTTTTTGAATTAGTTCAGATATCTGCTCATCTTTTGAGTATATCATCTCTAGTACCCTGCTTATACTGTCCGTTGCTTCTACTAAATTTACCAATATCTGCTCAAAGTTTTTCAGATTTTTTATGCTCATAACTTGGTCTGTCTTATCAAGCATTCTCTGAGTTTTACTGCCTATATTGGTTAGTGTCTTATCAACTCTATCTATCATGGAGTCCTTAGTTCTAATCACCTCTCCGACTTCAAGTAGTTCTGATTTATGGGTACCGCCTTCAAGCTGAATATAGCTTAAGCCTGTTATGCCTTGAAGGTTTATAAGTGCAAAGCTATCTTCTTTGATAGGAGTGTCTTTTTTTACTCTTATAAGAACTATGACCTCCTCAGAGTTCTCATGGTTGATATATATATCTTTCACCTCTCCCACACTCACTCCTCTTAATTTCACTGGAGCTTTTGGATTGAGTCCTGATACACTCTGTGTCGCAACCACTTGAAAATAACTATAATCCTCACTCTGTGCATATTTTCCCAACCACAAAATAAATCCAACAGCACTAAAGCTAAGTGTAAAAACAAAAAGTCCAATTAGTATGTAGCTAACTCTATTCTCCATCAACAAAATCCCTTGAACTCTTATTTTTTGAAGCCCTAAGAGCCTCTATGTCGCCAAAAAACTGTACTTTTGCATCGCCTAAGATGATAAATCTATCAAGCACTGAGCTTATAGTCTCTTTATCATGAGTTACCATTATAACAGTTATTTCCAAAGTATCACGAAGAGTTGTTATGAGCTCATCAAAATCTCTCGCACTTTTTGGGTCTAGCCCACTTGTAGGCTCATCTAAAAAAAGAAGTTTAGGGTCACGAATCAATGCTCTTGCTAGCCCTACTCGTTTTTTCATACCACCACTAAGCTCACTTGGATAGAGATATGCTGCACTTTGAGGAAGTCCTACCATACTTAGCTTCATAAGTGCTGCTTTTTTTATAGCACTACTAGAGAGATTTGTATACTCTTTTAGTGCGATTGAGATATTCTCCAGTACACTTAAAGAGCTAAATAGTGCTCCAAACTGAAACGATACTCCCCATCTATCTCTTAACTCATTTGCCTCAATATCTTTTAATTTTTTTATATCAGAGCCTAGCACATGTAAAGAGCCAGAACTATACTTTTGCAAAAGTATCATCTCTCTTAGGAGTGTAGTTTTTCCACTTCCGCTGCCTCCTAGTAGTCCAAAAATTTCACCTTTTTTTATCTCAAAACTTACACCATTGTGAACTATATTTTTACCAAACTTAGTTACTATCTCTTTTGCAACTATTAAACTACTCATAGTCCCATCTGTGTCAAAAATACTGAGATAACGGCATTTATAGCAATCACCCAAAAGATAGCATCTACAACGCTGATGGTTGTATACCTTCCAACACTCTCAGTGCTATTGCTTATCCGAAAACCTCTAAAGCAGCCAACAACTGCGACAATCCAACCAAAGATAGGTGCCTTCACAAGACCGATAATGACATGTTTTATCTCAACACTCTCTTGCATTCGCAAAGTAAACTCCTCAAAACTTATCCCAAGTTGCAAAGAAGCGACCACCATGCCACCAGCTATCGAAACAATGCCAGCAAAAAAAACGAGAAGAGGAAGAGATATCATAAGAGCAAACACTCTAGGAATTATGAGAAAATTCCATACCGAAAAACCCATAGTTTTCATAGCATCTATCTCTTCGGTTATCTTCATCGCACCTATCTCGGCGGTATATGAAGAGGCACTTCGCCCTGCTATGACGATAGCTGTGATGAGAGGTGCTAGCTCTCTTGTAACAGAGATTACCACCATCTCAACTATAAAGATGTTAGCCCCAAGCTTCTCAAGCTGAACTGCCCCTTGAAAAGCTATAACAACTCCCATAAGAAAAGATGTAAGCAAGATAATAGGAAGTGCTTTTAAGCCACTATTTTCAATATGATAAAAGATAGCTTTAAATCTAATATTTGCAGGCTTAAGGACTAAAGCACCAACAGCCTCAGTAAATTCGCCCACAAAAGAGAAAAAATTTATAATCGTTTTTTTAGACTCTATAACTACTTTGCCAATCCCATAAAAAAACTCTCCAACTGAGCTATGCTTAACAGGCTTCTTTGTATCTTTTGGGAAATTAGTAAGACAAATTTTATATAAGAAGATGAACTTCTCACTCGCTCCTTTTTTTTCAATATGGCACTTTTGTGCTTCAAGCTTCTCTATAGCCTCTATAATCAAAAGCATGCCATGAGTATCAAAATCTACAAGTTCGGTAAAATCAAAAATTACTTTTTTATCTCTACAATGTAAGCCGTAGCTGTTTTGAGATTTTTGTAACACTATTAAGTGTCCATGAACCTCTGCATATAAAAGTTATAGAGCTATCGGTAGTTTCTACTTTAGTAATCTCTTTTATGTCTGTATTATACCAAAAAAGGGGTGAGATAAAATATGAAAGAGATGCTTGGCTTATCTCTTTCAATTTTGTTGTTTAGTAGTTAGGTTTGCACCTATGTATGAATTTAGCTTGATAGAAGTATATAAAACTAAAGTAAATGGTCGGTTAACTTTTTACAGTCCTGGTGCCTTCCACATTGAGGTTGTTATGCCACTATCTACTAGTCTTAGTTGCATCTCATAAGCTTTTTGCCAATTTTGCTCTATTTTGCTATATATAACATGATTTTTCATATTTGGTTCATACTTTTTATCCCACTGCACTAACTTTTTTGCAGCAAAGCTCAAGTCCTTATAGATACCAACTCCAACACCCGCTGCCATGCTAGCCCCTAAAGCAGTGGCTTCTGTAACTTTTGGAATCTTGACGGTACACCCCAAAACATCTGCTAAAGTCTGACTCCAAAGCTCTCCCTTGCTTGCTCCTCCTGCAAAAACAACAGAGCTGATCTTAACAGCACTAAACTTCTCTATCTTTTTTAAATTTATCTTTGAGACTATGCAAGCATTCTCTTGCAAAGATTTAAATATTGAGTGCTTATTGGAGTTTTCAAATGAAAGATTTAGAAAACTAGGACTTGCATGATACCATCTACCATACTTCATAGAGTCTGAAAATATTGGTAAAATCCCATATGATCCAGCTGGAATATCTTTTGCTTTCGCTTCAAGAAGTGTATATATATCTACACCTCTACTTTTTGCTTCAATCTTCTCTAAATCACAAAAAGTATCTCTAAACCACCTCATCACAAGACCACTAAAAAATCCAATTCCTTCTGCTTGGGAGAGTCCATCAATCACATGAGGGTTTACTCGTATATCCATATCTTCAGGAGGCAAAGTTGAGCTTGGTATGTTGACTACTTGTTGCCAAAAAGAGCCATCCAAAATCGCCACTTGCCCCTCATCAACCACGCCAAGTCCAGCACAACCGAGCTGAACATCTCCTGCGCCCATGACTACTTTGGTGCTTGAGCTAAGCCCGCTTTGTTTACATGTAACACTTCCCATAAGAGTTCCAGTCTCCAAGACTGGTGGAAATATATCATCTTTGATACCAACTTTTTTAGCCATGTCGCTTACCCAATCGCGACTCTTTAAGAGAATATACCAGTAGTTCCTCCATTGCTAGGATTGGTTGCTATCACTCCACTCAAACGAGCCAATATCCAATCTCCAATCATAGAGATTTTTGCTACTTTTGCATAAACTTCTGGACGACTGTTTTTTAGCCACAAAATACGAGGCAAAGCTCCTAATGCAAAGGTTTGTCCGCTAAGCTGATAAAACTCCTCCTCAATGTCTTTAAAATTCTCTTTTAAAAATCTTACCTCTTTATCTGCTCTAGCATCAACATTTGCAACTGCCCAAAGCTCTTTGCCGTTCTCATCATACAGAACAATCCCTTCACGCATACTCGCTGCACTCAAAGCC
>CAZLXQ010000023.1:0-9211 GCA_964563675.1 uncultured Sulfurospirillum sp. | reverse complement strand
CAAAGCCTCTTTTATGCATCTACAAACCAAATCCCAATTCTTTGCACAATCAAAACTCATGCTATTTGGAACATTTAACTCCTCTACATGCACCCACTCTTGCTGAGCCACACTTATCTGGTTGCCTTCCACATCAAAGATAACAGCTCGAACACTTCCTGTTCCTGCATCTAGTGCCATTAAATATTTCATCTATCTCTCTCCTTGAATTAACCACTAACCTTACACACTTTTTTCTTAACAAGTGTGTAAGGTTAGTCATCATAGTTTGAAGTGTTGTTTGATTTTATCTAGGGTAGTCTATTGTATCATAAATATGAAGAGTTATTTTTGATATAATGTCTCCATGAAAATCAAACTACTACTTTTAGCTCTATTTGCAACACAGCTTTTTTCACTTACCATAACTCTCAATAGTGCAAAAATTGATGCTAAGGCATATTCAATTTTACATATCAAGAGTGCTGAGCCATTTAAGTGCCATGTTGTTCAGCAGGGGTTAGATAAAAAAGTATATCTTTGTAAGTTTGACAAGGTAGTAAAAACTTCGATCTCCCCTAAAAATATGCTACTAGTTGATATTGACTTTTTAGAGAAAGAGAGGGACTTTTATATAAGAATTGCACCAAAAGTAGGCTCTAGGCTAATGCAAGTAAAGACTCCGCTTTTTCTTACCCATGAAGTTGGTACAAATGAGAAAAGAGAGATGGTGAACCACTGGACCATCATCTTATATGAAAACTCCCCTTTTCCTTTAGAGTCGTCAAGACAAAAGATCAATTTTCCCATCATATATCCTAAGCCAATAAAACCTTTTGTAGGAGCACTTGACCTTAGTGGGGAGCCGATCTCTTATGCTCATACTAAAGATATAGAGCTATACCTGAACTTGAAAAAAAGTTTTGAGAATGGGAGATATCTTGATGTGATTGAAGATAGTGTTGATATACTAAAGAGGTTTCCAAATACGATCTTTAGAAGTGAATTTTTACTCTATCAACTAAGAGCGATAGACAGAGGGTTAGATAAAGATGATGACAGGTTAGCTAGAGAGTTTGATGGTAGCAACATTGCAAGCAAAGGAAAAGCTTGGATTAGAGCTTTTCCATCTGATGCCAATATCCCAGAAGTTTTAATGCTTATATCTAAAGCCTATCTAAGCATGGGGTTTAATGCAGATGCAAGCTACTTTTTAGACATACTTGTAACAGGACATGAGCATAGCCCATTTACAAAAAAAGCTATTCTTATATTTGCTGACTCTCTTTATAGTAATAGACAAAAAGATAAAGCGATAAGACTCTACAAAGATGTGCTCTATTCGGCACAAGATTTAGATATCGCCGCTTCAGCAGCTATAAGGCTAGGCGATAGAGAGTTAAGTAGAGGAAAACTAGAGCAAGCAAAAGAGTATCTCCAAAAAGTTTTAGAAGCAAATCGTGAGTATCTTTTGCAAGATAGGGTTGCATCTTATGCACTAGCAACAAAACTAGCACAAAACGGGCTCTACAACTTAGCGGCACAAATCGCAGATACTCTCGTGGAGAATCTTCCCAAAAGAGATGAAAGTCGGGAGGCACTAGTAAGAGATAGTGGCTTATGGCATGCAGAGGCAAATAGTGTACAAAAGGCACACAATAGACTACAGCAATACCTAGAAGAGTATAAATTTGGAGAATATAGAGATGAAGTTCAAGATGGACTAGACAGACTGTTTTTTGACCTTGATGAGACCAATGCAACAAAACTAGAGAAGCATTACACTAAACTCATAGAGAGACATGATAACGAGATTGGTGATAGGGCTCTTAGAGAGAAGGCAAAACTTTTTCTATCCCAAAGTAGATATGAGGATGTTTTAGAGATGCAAGATGCACTAGAGTATGCCGATGATACCAATGCGACACATGAGTATATCTTGAGTGCTGCAAATGCTTTGGTAGGTCTAGCTCTTAAGGACGATAGATGTACTAAGGCTGTTAAGCTCATAGAGAGATACTCTCTTAATTTTGATGAGTTTGATAGGGGTGCAATTTTTGAGTGTTTTGCTAGAACTGCAAGATTTGAAAAAGCAAAAGAGCTTAGCGAAAAGCAGATAAAAGATGGGAATTTAAAAGAGAGACACAAGTGGATGCAGAGACATCTTTTTGCTCTTTATAGTTTAAATATGTATGCGAGTGTGGTTAGTGTAGGTGAGGATATTGTGAAGATATCAAAATCTCTCAAGGTAGAACCACTCAATGAGACACTAAGAATGATATTTTTCTCTTTTATGAAACTAGAAAAACTTGAAAATGCGATAGAAACAGCAAAAACCATAGAGAAAAATAGCCCAAACAGATTAAAAAATAGCGACATCTACATGCAAATAGTCCAACATGCACAAGAGAGCAGAAATGACCTTCTTTTAGTAGAATATGCAAAAAAAATCGTCTCTCTTCAAAAGATACACAATGCTCACATATATACTCCAGAGGTTGAGCTTGCTCTTATAGGAGCACTACAACGCTTAAAAAATATAGAAGAGGCTTTAGTGATAGCCAAAGATCTATTGCAAGTAGAGATCTCTTTGGAGCAGAAGATAAGAGCATACTATAGTGCGGGCGAGCTTAGTATGAAGCTTGACAAGAACGAAGATGCCAAAAAATATTTTGAGAGATGTGTAGAGATAGAGGCTAAAAGCCCTTGGAGAGATATATGCAAACAGAGTTTAAAGCTACTATAGGGATGTTATTGTGATAAGAAAGACTACTTCATTTTTGATGGTTTTTGCATTTTTGATTATTGTTATTAGTGGTATTGCTGAGTTTATATCACCATTTGGAAGACTTACTATGATGATAGACTGGAAGTTCTTAGGGTTAAGCAGCAAGCAGTGGCAGTCTGTTCATATAGTCTTTGGATTACTGTTTATGATTGTTGGAATTGTTCATATTTTTTTAAACATAAGACCGATAAAAGCCTATCTGAAAAATAGAGCAAAAAAGATGGTAGTTTTTACAAAAGAGATGATTTTAGCACTTGCGATAACTATCTTGCTTTTTACTGCCACAATCTACAAACTTGAGCCGATAGATAGCTTTGTAAAGCTAAACAAGAGTTTCAATAACTACTGGATTGAGGAGTTTAAAAAAGATCAGACAAGATAGCCTTAGCACCTCCTTTAAAGTGCTCTTTAAACTGAGAGGAGTTGAAGGTTTTTTGTCTTTTAGCCAATCTTCCTGTGTTGATTATGATCCTCTCTTTTAGCTCATCTATGTTTAAATCTCCATCAAGAAAACTTAGAGTTTCGCCTATACCTATAGATTTCATGGCATTTGGAGCTCTTGTATACCTCTTTTCAAGACTAAAAACTTCATCTATGAGTCCTTCATCTATCATCTTGATAGTTCTTGTTTTTATCCTCTCTTTGAGGCTCTTTTTATCTATATCTATCTCATAAAGCTCCAGTTTTTTTATGATAGGCTTTTTGCTATTTTGCTTAAAAAACTGACTTGGCACAATGCCGGTTTGAAGATATATCTCAAGCCACTTCTCTATACGATAGCCATCATTTTTACTAATAGTATCTGCATAAACCTCATCAAATTCACTCATAATTTCATATCCAACATGCAAGCTTTTTTTCACTTTTTGTTTTGTCTCTTTACTGATGGGCGGCCTATAGCTCACCCCGTCAATCATAGACTTTAGATAAAATCCACTCCCGCCTACGATGATGAGATTTTTATCCTCTTTTTTACTCTGCTTTTTCGCCTCTTTGTAGAGTTCAAAAAACAGCACCACATTAAAGTTCTCATCTACATGTAGAGCATCTATACCAAAGTGCTTTACTCCCTTTCTCTCTTCATATGTAGGCTTTGCTGAGGCTATATCAATCTCTTTGTAAACACTAAGTGAGTCAAGCGAAAGTATATTGGCATTTAACTTTTTAGCTAGTTCTATACTAAGTGATGTTTTTCCTGACGCTGTTGCTCCTAGTATGGCAATCTCTCTCAAAAAAATCTCCTTTTTATTGTAATTATAGTAAAATAAACTAAAAAGGCTAGAGTTGCAACAGTTTTTCAAAGTTTTAAAAGATATAAATGAGCTCATTATGTTCAAACACTCTATATTTTCATTGCCATTTATATTTATAGCCATGATAGTCTCCTCAAAGCAGATACACGAAACTATCTGGTTTGGCTGGTGGCTTCTCGTACTAGGGATTCTTGCGGCTGTGAGTGCTAGAAACTTTGCTATGAGCTTTAACAGATATGCTGATCGCGACATAGACAAACACAACCCACGAACCGCAAATCGCCCAAGTGTGGATGGCAGGGTTGGTGAGAAAAATCTAAAGTTTTTTATCGTGCTAAATGGGCTTATCTTTGTAGTGATTGCATATATGATAAACTCTCTGGCTTTTTGGCTTAGTTTTCCTATACTAGCCGTACTCGCTGGCTACTCCATATTTAAACGCTTCTCCCCCTATGCTCATCTGGTTTTAGGAGTATCTCTAGGACTTGCTCCGATTGCAGGAGTGGTGGCAGTGAGTGAGGGTATCACTCTTTGGTCGGTCTTACTGGCTTTTGGTGTTATGTTTTGGGTGGCTGGATTTGACCTACTCTACTCGCTACAAGACATGGAGTATGACAAAAAGAAGGGTCTATTTTCCATACCCTCTATCTATGGGAAAGATGCAACATTTTTCATATCTCGCTTTTTTCATGCACTTGCAGTTCTGTTTTGGTTGCTTTTTGCAGTAGATGCACAGCTCGGATTTTGGGCATATTTTGGAGTTTTTTTGAGTGCGATTATACTGATTGCGGAGCATAGAGTTGTCATCAAAGACTTTACAAAGATAGATAGAGCATTTTTTACACTCAACGGCTACTTAGGCATAATGCTTTTTATATTTATCTTCATAGATAGACTCTAAAATGCGCTTCATAAATGCCCCACTAAAGATAGAGTTTGATATAGATGATAGTTCAAAAAAGTTCAAAAGAGAGTATGACTCACTAAGTTCAACTGACGATGACAGCATAGGAGAGTGGCTAAGACTCGCAAAAGCAAGAGGCAATACTGAAGATAGCGATCAAGTCTTACTCACTTTAGTAATGGAGCTTCACAGAAAAGTGGACGAGATGAATGCTTTTATGAGAGGGGAGAGGCAGACTTTCTTACCTCTTACATATAGAGGTGATATTGAGTCTATCAATTATGAACACTTTAGATTAAAAGATGAGATACTTAAGGAGAAAACAGACTATTATGGACGAATTGAGATGCCATTTTTTCCAAAGAGGCAAGTGCCTATATACTTCAAGGCCGTCAAAAAAGATGAAGCAGAGATAGTGTTGTTGCACGAGCGAGACGAGAAGGACTGGAGTGCTTATGTTGTTGCAAGAGAGAGAGTTCTAATACGAGAAATGAGGGCTAAAAAATGACGATAGAGTTGATGGGATTAGTAGCACTTACAGCTTTGATAGTGATAATTATAATAATGATGAGCATAAAAGAGAGCGAAACAGACAGAAAACTCTCAAGATATGAGCAGAGTATCGATAACCTGTCAGAACAAAATCACACTCTTAGAAAAGAGGTATTACAACTCGTAAGAAATAGAGAAAAATTTATGAACGAGATGCAGGAGATACTTGAAGGCAGTGTAAAAGAGCAAGTCCAGCAAAGTGTTTACCCACTCATACAGTCTATGCGAGAGATAGAGAGTGTTATGCAGAGCTTCCAAGATGAGCAAGTTGAGCGAATAGACAAGATAGAGGAGCAAAGAGCAGAGATAAACTACACCCCCAAAAATAGAACAATTTCCAATGAAAAACTCATAATCGCCCAGTTCGCCCAAGGAAAGAGTGAGGCGATGATTGCAAAAGATTTGAGAATAGGAATTGGCGAGGTTGATTTGGTGCTAAAGCTAGCAAATTTGAAGTAGATGATTTTTGAAATTGATAGTAGTTGGCAAAAGATAGTTGAGTATGCTTATGCTGGATTGTCTGTAGAGTATCGGGAGTTTTTAAAGAGAGATGAGGGGTATTTTCCAGATTATTCGAGCTTTTTAAATGTATTTAAAACACTTTCGCTTGAAAAAACAAGGTATATTTTGTTTGGACAAGACCCGTATCCAAGAGAGCATAGTGCTTGTGGGTATGCTTTTATAGATGCGAATGTTAAGACTATATTTGGCGAGAAGGGCTTTTCAAAAGAGGTAAATAGAGCTACAAGTTTGAGGAATTTTTTAAAGATGTTACTTTTGAGTGATGGGTATCTAAAAAGAGAGGATTTAACTCAAGAAGCTATAAGCAAGATAGATAAATCAGGTCTGATTAACTCCATAGATGAGCTTAGAGTCAATTTTGAGAGGAGTGGGGTTTTGCTTCTCAATACTGCTTTAGTCTTCACATACAAAGAGGATACAAAGCTACATGTAAAGGAGTTTAGAGCTTTTATGCAGAGGCTCTTGAACCAGCTTGCTAGGAGTGATATAGAGTTGATTTTGTTTGGAAATGTAGCAAAAGACATCAAGAAAGTTTTACCATCTAGCTTGGAATTTCAAACAGTAGAAACCCTACATCCTTACAATGTAGGGTTTATAGCAGACAAGAGAGTACAAGAGTTTTTTAAGCCTTTCGCTCTTTTATGCAAGGAGCATCATCTCTAGCTAGTTCATCAAGTAGGCTAAATAGCTCTGAGCTCGCCCTCTCCATCTCTACAAAGTTCTCTACCATAGAGTCAACATGGCTGACTTGAAAGCCACTAGAGCTTGATATCGCCTCTAAATTATCAAGTACTGCATTATGTACGACTTTATGAGGAGTGTCTATGAGTGGATAAGCTTTTTTACACTCAAATCTTTTTTTACCCTCTCCTTCAAAATACCATTTGCCTAAGCGACACTCATGGGTGGTAGGAAAGACATCATCTATCCTTTCATTTAAAATTGCTGAGTAGGATTTTGTTTTGTATATAATATGGTCTATCTTTACAAGTGTTATAAAGATACTATTTTCTAGCTTGTGTGAAATTTGAGCAGTTGTGTTTGCATCTGCATTGAACTCTTTTAAGAGAGATTGAAACTCGCTAACACTCTCTCCTGAGGTATTTGCTATAGCATCTATCCTCTCAGAGTTGGCTTGTATGCCCGTTGTCTCTTGCTGGAGTGTTTGTATGGTTATGCTTATCTCTCCAGTTGCTTTTGCTGTTCTGTCGGCTAGCTTTTTGACCTCTTCAGCAACTACGGCAAATCCTCGCCCATGCTCTCCTGCTCTTGCTGCTTCTATCGCAGCATTTAGTGCAAGTAGATTCGTCTGGTCTGCTATATCTTTTATAAGTAGCACTATAGAGGATATCTCTGCTGTTCTTTCAGTGAGGGAGTTGATGGCTTCTGTTGAGCTGTTGATAAGCTCTAGCATCTCTGTCAGCTCTTTTGAAACTTGATTTATACTCTCTAAGCTATCGTTTGACTTTTGAGCTGTTGATGCTGAGGTTGAAGTAATTTCAATCATAGCCTCTATGCCTTGATTTAAGTCTCGTTGCACATCACTTATGCCCTTTGTGCCATTACTAAGCTCATCAAACTTGTTTGCTAAAACTCCTTTGGCTTTACCTTTTTGACCATCTATGACACCCTCTATTCCTTCACTTGTACGAATAGCATTTCTTTTAAACCCCCCTTTAAATCCGCTACAAAATATATTTCTATAGACTTTACCCTCTTGGGCTCTATCGATAGAAGTTATAGTTTCTCGCTGAAGAGCTTCGACTTGATCAAGAAGTTCATTTATGTTGTTTGAAACTTTGCCTAGTGGAGTATTTATGTCGATACCCACTACTCTTGGCTCTAAGTTTCCACTTTTTGCTTCACTTGTTACGCTCAGTAGCTTTTCATATGTTTGTGCATTGACAGTTATAGTTTTTTTGCCTCCAAAAAATGAACCAGCAAAAGCTCCAGCTAGCAAAGCTGATCCTGTTAACATATCACCGCCAATAAACTGATAAACACTTACTCCTAAAAGTCCAATTCCCAGTGCTATCTGAGGCTTATAGTCTTTGAAGATTGTTTGAAAATTCATCATATTTAACTCCTTTTTCTTTTAGCAGCTCTACGAGATATTTGTATGAGGCATTCATGCCACCACTCTTTTCCAATGAAAGTAGCTTTTCGTAAAGAGGTTTTATTATGTCCAAAGCCTTTGAGCTTGCCTTTCGTCTTACTGAGTAGTAGCCTATGATATTGCCTTTCTCGTTAAGTGAAGCTGTAACATTGGCATATACCCAGTAAAAACCACCATCTTTACTCATGTTTTTTACATAAGCAAAAATCTCCCTTTTACTTGATATCTCTTCCCATAAAAGTTTAAATATAATTTTAGGCATATCAGGGTGTCTTATAAGGTTATGGGGCTTTCCTAATAGCTCCATTTCATTAAATCCTGTAATCTTTATAAAAGATGGGTTTGCATAGGTGATTTTGCCTTTTGTATCTGTTTTAGAGATTAAAAAATCGTCTGTCTGTAGATTTGTCTCTTTGTTGTTTGGCGATATTGGCATTGAATTATCCTCCATGTCATAGTAAATACAGATATTTTAACCAAATCTGTTTTATATTTGCTTTAAAGCTGTTATAATAACAAAATAATTTATAGGAACATATCTTGCTAATAGACGGACACGGAAGAAAAGTAAACTATCTAAGAGTTTCAGTTACTGAGAGGTGTAATTTTAGGTGTCAATACTGTATGCCACAGAAGCCATTCTCTTGGGTGCCAAAAGAGAATTTGCTTAGTTTTGAGGAGCTTTTTTTATTTATAAAAGTGGGCATTGATGAGGGCATAAACAAAATTCGTATCACTGGGGGTGAGCCACTTTTAAGAAATGGGCTTAGTAGCTTTATAGGGATGATAGATGATTATAAAAGTGGTTTAGATATAGCCTTAACAACCAATGGTTATCTTTTGTCAGGTTTGGCTCAAGATTTAAAAGATGCAGGACTAAAACGGATAAATGTCTCACTCGATACTCTAAAAAATGACATAGCAGCAAAAATCGCTGGAAAAGATGTACTGCAAAAAGTAAAAAATGGTATAGAGAAAGCTAGAGAGGTTGGATTGGGCGTTAAGATAAACAATGTTCCTCTAAAAAATATCAATGAAGATGAGCTTATAGAGGTGCTTGATTACTGTAAAGAGCGAAATATGACCATAAGATTTAT
>CAZLXQ010000022.1:0-15251 GCA_964563675.1 uncultured Sulfurospirillum sp. | reverse complement strand
AACAGAGTGGTATAGTATAAGCTCACTTTTGAAATTCTGTTTTTCACAGATAGGTAATTTCTATACAAAAGAGCAGAAAATTCAGATTTTAGAGTTGATGTATGATAGTTTTTATGAGAATTTTAACAAGCGGTTATATTTTTTTGATTCATATTCAAGAAAGGTATATGGATTAGATACCGCTTATACCTCTATCAACATTAAAAGTGGCATTATGTTTTTCAAAGCCCCATTAGAATCGGTATTTATCGAGGTGAGAAATGAAAAGCTTATAGAGAGGATACATAGGCACTTTACATCAGGAAGTGAAGCTCCAACACATGTAAATCCAAATAGTGCAACACAGATACTGAAAATCTTAAAAAATATGGTAAAATTAGAGCTGGGATTGTGTGAAGCCTATGAGGAGATAAATAGAAATACACTCTATGGAGGTCTGTTTAAGAACAGTATTAGCATCTCTTTACAGGGTAGACTTTCACCCCCAAGAGATGGACAAAAAACAAACTAAACTGTAAACTTCGGAAAACTCAAACCCCACCTCCAATTCCAGCATAAGCCTGCATCCTCTTAAACTATAATACCCTCACAAAAACAAACAATTTTCCCTAAAGTTTAACTCAAGTACACTAAAATTAAACAATAAAAATGAAGGCTAAAAAGTGAGTAGATAAAGTAGCAAATAGCGGTTGCTTTAGCAAAGTTTCTATGAAAAAGAACAACATACAGCACAGAGCTTCTTGTGCTTGCTTACAATCTTGTAAGTTATATCAACAGAATAAAACATGAGCCTCAAACACTCGGTGAGCTTTTTAGAGATTTAGAGTGTGAGCTTGAATCTTTAGCTATCTCTATGCAACTCTTTATAAAAATACTCACAAAAATCTTTGAAATTCAAAATGTTGTCAAGGAGAATAAAAACTTTTTACAGATTATCGCATTGCTGAGTGCTTATACGCAAAAAGAGTTGGGGGTTTAGTTGAGAGAGTAAGAAGTTAGTTAAGTAAAGTATATTTTTTATTTTGTTTAATAAGAACTTATTTTATCCTATTTAAATGTTACTATTTTACACAGAAATAGCTTTTTTTTAGCCTATTAGTGGTTAATTATATTTGACATAAACTATTTTTTGCAATAATTATTTTAGAATTAATTTACACTATAGGAGAGACAGATGAAAGAGATAGAGCTGTATCAGAAAATTTCCGCTAGGCTTGGTGAGCTTGAAAAAGATGTGGCATTAAAAGAGGATATGTCTATAGCACAACTAATGGATGAAAAAGGTGTAAGCCGTAGAGACTTTATGAAGTGGGCAGCTGCTATGACAGCACTTTTGTCTTTACCAGCCTCATTTACACCATTGGTAGCTAAGGCTGCTGAGCTTACCGATCGCTTACCAGTTATATGGTTACATATGGCTGAGTGTACTGGCTGTAGTGCGAGCTTACTAAGGACAGAGGCACCAGGTGTTGATGGTTTGATATTTGACCATATCTCACTAGAGTATCATGAAACACTTATGGCGGCTGTTGGATGGCAATCAGAGCGAATTTTGATGGACTCTATTGAAAGACATAGAGGTAAGTTTATACTTATGGTTGAAGGAGCGGTACCTGCTGGTGATAGTGATTTTTATCTGACCATAGGTCCACATGGTAAATCAGGGAAGTATAGTGCTAAAAAGTGCTCTGAAGCGGCTGCAGCAATTTTTGCGATAGGAACATGTTCATCTTTTGGTGGAGTGCAGGCTGCTCATCCAAATCCAACAAATGCTCAAGCACTTAGCAAGATAACCAATAGAGCTGTTATAAATGTACCAGGATGTCCCCCAAGTGAGAAAAATATAGTTGGAAATATCTTACATTATATCCTATTTGGAACACTCCCTTCGCTTGATGTGTTTAATCGTCCAAAGTGGGCTTATGGTCTTAGAATTCATGATTTATGTGAGAGGCGTGGTCGTTTTGGTGCAGGCGAATTTGTTCAAGAGTTTGGTGATGACGGTGCAAAAAAAGGGTACTGTTTATTTAAAGTAGGTTGCAAAGGACCCTATACTTTTAATAACTGTGGTAAAGATAGGTTTAACCAAGGAACCTCTTGGCCAGTTATGGCAGGACATGGCTGTATGGGTTGTAGCGAGCCCAATTTTTGGGATACTATGGGTCCATTTCATGAGCCTCTTGCAGGTAGGCTGTATGATACTGTTTATGGTACTGGAGTTGATAGAATTTCAGACTATGTTGGTATAGGGGTGCTTAGTGCGGTCGCAGTAGGTATAGCAGCTCATGCAGCATTAACAGCTTATAAAGCTCCAAAAATTGATAAATAAACTAGAAGGGATAAATAGATGAGTAAAAGAATTATAATAGATCCTGTTACTAGGATAGAGGGACACTTAAGAGTTGAGGTTGTAGTAGATGAGAACAATGTAATCACAGAGGCTTACTCTTCATCTACTCTATGGAGAGGTCTTGAAAATATCCTAAAAGGGAGAGATCCAAGAGATGCTGGCTTGTTGATAGGAAGAATTTGTGGTATTTGTACATATTCTCACTATAAAGCTGGTATTGAAGCGGTTGAAGATGCTTTAGAGATTGAGCCTCCTTTAAATGCAAAGTTGGTTAGGTCGCTGATGAATGTAGCTCTATTTATACATGATCATCCTGTTCATTTTTATAATCTACATGGGCTTGATTGGGTTGATATAGTATCAGCTCTTAGTGCAGACCCTGCAAAAGCAAGCAAAGATGCTTTCAACTATACAGATACACCTATGTATACAGGAACAGACCATCTTAAAATGGTGCAAAAAAGAGTTGCTGATTTTGTTAAAAAGGGTCATCTTGGACCATTTGCAAATGCATACTGGGGTCATCCAACATACAAGTTTACTCCAGAGCAGAACCTTATAGGACTCTCACACTATCTACAGGCACTGGAAGTTCAAAGAACAGCTGCTCAAATGATGGCTATTTTTGGAGGCAAGCAACCGCACCCTCAAAACTTGGCTGTTGGCGGAGTTACTTGTATCATGGATTTACAAAATCCATCTCGCATGGGAGAGTTTTTATTTAAATACAAAGAGGTTAAGAAGTTTATCGATAATTGTTATTATGCAGATATAGTTATGGCGGCTTCTATGTATGGTGGTGAGCCAAGTGTTAATGCTGGACTAGGAACTGCCAATCTATATGCCCATAAATCATTTCCACTAAATAGAAGTGAGTATATGTTTGATAGTGGCATAATGATGGCTGAAGATGTTATCGCTTTGGTTTCTGGTAAGCCTTTTAAGATTCTTGATGCAGATGAGAGTAAAATCACCGAAGAGGCGACACATGCTTGGTATAAAGATGATGAGCCACTTCATCCATATGAGGGAAAGACAAATCCAAACTATACTGGCTTTACGGACATGAAGACACTCAACGATAAAGGTGAGTTAGAGGATTCAAAAGTTCTTAAGGTTAATGAAAAATATAGTTGGATTAAAGCCCCTCGTTATGATGGCAAGCCGATGCAGGTTGGACCTTTGTCAAATATAGTCATAAACTATGCGAGAGGCAATCAGAGAGTTGTTAAAGTTGTAGATGAATTTCTAAAAAAGACAGGACTTCCTATCTCAGCAGTAGCTTCAACACTTGGAAGAACAGCTTGTCGTATGTTAGAGGCAAAAATTATTGCTGAAAATGGGTTTGAAGCATTTAATGCTTTGGTAGAAAACTTAAAAGTAGATGATAAGACATGTGCGAGCTATAGGATTGACAACAAGAAAGAGTATAAAGGTCGCTATATATCCTCTGTGCCAAGGGGAGTTTTGAGTCACTGGGTAAGAATAAAAAATGGTATTATTAAAAACTATCAAGCAGTAGTTCCTTCAACTTGGAATGCAAGTCCAAAAGATGTGGGTGGCGTTAGGGGTCCTTATGAGGAGTCTCTTATCGGTTTAAAGGTATATGATTTAACCCAACCATTGGAGATAATCAGAGTTATTCACTCCTTTGATCCGTGTATTGCTTGTGCTGTTCATGTTATGGATACAAAAGGCAATGAGATGGGCTCTTATAAGATTGACCCTAATAGTATAAATTAAAGGAGAGTTTATAATGGAAAATAGAAATACTAAGTTTGAATTTTCTGCTTCTTTGCGTTGGACACACTGGATCAGAGCAGTCTCTATAGTCGTTTTGATTGTTACAGGTTTTTATCTTGCTTTTGTTTTTATCTCTCCAATTGCAACGGATGAGCCTGTGATTTTTATGAATGACAAGTTTAGAATGTGGCATCAGATTGCAGGGTTTATCCTGATAGGTGCGACTATCTTTAAAACTTATCTCTTTTTCTTTGATAAGATGAGCTTAAAGGAGCTGGTCTCTTTTAGGGATTTTTTAAGTCCTAAGGTTTGGTTTGAGCAGATTAAGTTTTATCTGTTTTTAGGCGAGCATCCAAAGCTTCGTGGTGCTTATAATCCAATTCAGCTTGTTGCTTATGTTGGTTTATATGTTATGATTTATATCATATGTATAACAGGCCTTATCTTGTATGTTCATAATTTTCACGATGGATTAGGTGGTTTTTTGTATGATTTTATGCGTCCTTTGGAGGTTATGCTGGGTGGTTTAGCAGTAGTTCGTGAGATTCATCATATATCTATGTGGGGTATTATAATCTTTATTCCTATTCATGTATATATGGCAGTTTTTAACTCTATCATGGGTGTTGAGGGCTCTATAGACTCTATCGTTAGTGGCTATAAATTTGAGAAAAAACATTAAGGAGTGATATGAAAATATTGGTCTTAGGCATAGGCAATATTGTGTGCGCTGACGAGGGGGTTGGCGTACACTTGTGTCGAACTATTGAAGAAAACTACAAATTTGGCTCAGATGGGCATACTCTTGATTTTATTGATGGTGGAACTCTTGCGGAGCGTCTAATCCCTTATATCGTAGAGTATGATTATATGATTGTACTTGACTGTGTTAGTGTAGATGGTGGCAAGATAGGGGATGTATACTTTTTTGACTTTGATGATGTTCCTGATTGTATATCTTGGCAGGGAAGTGCTCATGAGGTTGAGATGCTTCAAACTTTAACGATGATGGATATGGTTGGTGATAGACCTACAACGAAGATTATTGGTGTAATTCCAGAGATTATAAGTAAAACTACTCTTGAGATGAGTCAACCAGTCATAGATGCTAGCTTCTTAATGGAGAAGATATTTTTAAAGCATGTTGGTGAGCTTGGTTTTACCTATGAAAAAATATCAAATCTCCATATTCAAGATGTTGCAAATAGTGTTTGCGATAGTTGAATCACTCCTAAACAAAAATCAATACCAAACAAGGATAACACACTAATGATACTAGAGTTTAAATTTAACTATATCTCTCAAAATACTTTTTTAGAAAATCTACTTCAAGTTATATGTCAAGAGTTTAAGATAGCATATAAAATAGGAAAAAAGGGGAGTGTTGTTACTTTGCATGTTGAAGCAGATGAGCAGGTTTTGGCAAATTTTTCAGATTTTATTGCTAAAAGACTGCCTATGTCTATATTTTTCAAATCAATAGCAGTCGAGGTTGTTGAAAATATAGAAGATATTTCAACTACAATAGATGAGTTTACTCTACTAGTACCATATACACCAAAAACTCTCTTTGCATGTAGAGATAAAGATAGCAACTTGTACTTAAGTCCCTTGATAAATAATGAGATAGGAGCCACCTCTTTTAGTGCATCTAGTGTCTCTTTGGTGAGTGATGGTAGCATAGTTGTAGATGCAAAAGATATGGAGAGTTTTGCTGTTTTGTATGAAAAAGTAGCAAAAATCATCAGTAGTGGCGAAGAGGTTTACATAGAGTCTATAAGTGGCTCATACACTATAGCTAAGCTAGATGAAAGCTTTAAAAGTCGTCAGATAGAGGACTTTGTTGTGACTCCTACTGATTTGTCTATAGTAGGGAAGATAGCTGTTGCTAGAGACAATGAGATAAAAACATTAGCAAGTTTAGAGAAGCCATCTATCAAATTTAAAATCAATACAATCTATAAAGGTAAAAATATTTTATCAAGTAGCAGAGTTAAGATAAAACTAGCCGATGAGCTGTTACTTCAAAATATCTGTGAAAAACTACAGCTTGATGGGGTTGACTTTATATATAGAGCAAAAGCCAAAAGCTCTACATGTAACCACTGCATAGTGATAAATGGTAGTTTTAATCTTCTACCTCAGATAGAGGTGTCTGTCCTTAAAAATGGGGAAATTCTTATAGTGAGTGGTGATGGCTATAGCACACCTCTACTAAGAGAGAATCTAAAAAAGTTTGATGTACCCGCTCTTGCACAGTTTGCTTCTGTCATGCAGGAGCATAATCTTTTTGAAAAAAGTGTAAGTTGTTTTTATATGAGTAAAACAAATGATGATCTATTGATACACTCTTCGAGCAACACAGGAGTGCTTGACTTGGTTAAATTTCCAATAATCTATGATTTTGGTGAGATTTTTGCAAATATAGAGAGCTCCTCTATGGGTAAAAGACTTATTGATAATTATAAAAAAGAGTATTTTGAGCTTTACAAAAGAGCTTTGAAGAGTAAAATCCCAGATGATGCACCAAAAAGCATATATACCATATGGGGTATAGTCGCAGTTATCTTAGGTATAAGCCAGAGTTTTGAGGATGGTGGTATAAAGATTGTAGAGCTCGCAGAGGACTTTGGCGGGAAAAAAGGTCCAAGAATTGACTATCATCTAGTTGACAGAGAATCAATAAGGTCAGATTTCAGCATGATAAAGCTTATAATGAGTAGTATAAGTTTTAAAATAGCAGGAGTTGAAGATATGATTTTGAGTTTTGGTCTAATGGACTCTTTGGTTGACTTTTTGAACGATAGTGCAGAGTCTTGCAAAGAGAATCTCTCAAGCGAAAAGATACTACTATGTGGCTCAATGTTTGATTCGAGAAGGCTTATGGAGGATACATGCAAAAACATCATGAAGAATTCACAAATTTGTCTAAATATAGAGTTGCCGATTGATAATTAGCCATATCAAGTATGAGATTGAGGGTATAGTCCAAGGAGTTGGCTTTCGCCCCTTTGTTTATGCTCTTGCCTTAAAACACTCTCTTAAAGGAGATGTTTTAAATGACTCTAGTGGTGTTAAGATATCCCTAGAGGGCACAGATAGTCAAATAGAGAGTTTTGAGAAAGAGATGTACACTCTCTTGCCTCCTCTTGCTAGAATTGATCAGCTCAAAAAAGTGAGTTGTGCTATCAAGAATTTTGAAAACTTCGCTATCTTAGAGAGTAAGAGCTTAAACTCAAAACACTCTTTGGTCTCTTGCGATTTTGCGATGTGCACTGAGTGCTTAAGTGAAATGAGGGATAAAAAAGATAGAAGATATAACTATGTTTTTATAAACTGTACAAACTGTGGACCTAGATACTCTATAATCAAAACCGTTCCATATGATAGACCAAACACGACTATGAGAGTGTTTAAGATGTGCAAAGAGTGTAATCAGGAGTATAGTAATCCACTCAATCGTCGCTACCATGCTCAACCTATTAGTTGCAAAAACTGTGGACCTACTTTAAGTCTTAAGGATATAGATGCAAGCTTGATAACAACGGGCTTAGATGCTCTAAAAAGGCTATCTGATTTTATCAAAAAAGGGCATATAGTTGCTCTAAAGGGCATGGGTGGTTTTCATCTTATATGCGATGCCACTCAAGATAGAGCTATTGAAAACTTAAGAGAGAAAAAAAATAGACCCTCAAAGCCATTTGCGGTTATGATGAAATCAATTGAACATATTGAGAGCATATGTGAGATTGATGATGCTCAAAGGAGCAGGGTGGTTTCGAGTGAAAGACCCATAGTCATTTTAAAGGCAAAACAGAATAATCTAAGTCCACTCATAGCCCCTTTTATAGATAGATTGGGTGTTTTTCTTGCTTATACTCCTTTACATGTGAAGCTTTTAGATTTTTTAGATACTCCGATAGTAGCTACAAGTGCGAACATATCTGGTGAGCCGATAATAGCTTGTGAGAAAGAGTTAAGGGCTAAGCTTGGTGGGATTGTTGAGTATTATCTTGATTATGATAGAGAGATAGTCAATAGCAGTGATGATAGTGTTTTGCAGGTTATTGGTAAAAGAGATTTGGTTATGAGAGCCTCTAGGGGAATTACGCCACTCTCGATAAAGGTCAATAGCAGTGAAAAAAGAAAAATTTTAGCAGTAGGAGCACACCAAAAAAATTCAATTGCGATATTTTTAAACAATCAAGTAATCTTAAGCCCACATATAGGTGATTTGGACAATATAGCAACTCTTGAGGCTTTTCAAAAAATGTTAAAGACATTTAGAGATTTTTATGATTTTAAGCCTGATTTGATTGTCTGCGATAAGCATCCACTATACGAAAGCACAAAATGGGCAAAACTACAAAATGTGCCAATAGTGCAAGTCCAGCATCACTATGCTCATGTATTGGCTTGTATGTTTGAGCATGATATAGATGAGCAGGTGCTAGGTGTAGCATGGGATGGAACTGGGTATGGAGATGATGAGACTATATGGGGTGGTGAGTTTTTGATTTGCGATAGAGACAAGTATAAAAGAGTTGCCTACTTTGAGCCTTTTTTGCTTTTAGGAGGAGATGCTAGCATAAGAGATATAAAACGCATAGCACTTAGCATGATACTTGATTGTGAAGAGGATGAGATCTATATGGACTTTCTAGGTAGATTTAAAACTCAAGAGTTAAATCTACTAAAAAAGATGCACAAAAAAGCCCTTAACTCCCCCAAATGCTCTGCAGTTGGTAGGCTTTTTGATATGGTTGGCGTGGTTGCTGGAGTTTGTGATAGGGTTAGTTATGATGGAGAGAGTGGGCTTATACTGGAATCTCTATATGATGAAAAGATAAAGGAGTCATATAGTATCTATCTTGATGGAGAGGTGATAAGATATAAGCATATTATAAAAGAGATGATTAGGGATAAAGAGCCCTCTTTGATAGCCTCAAAGTTTATAAACTCTTTAGTAGATATAGTTTTTACTATGTCGCAAAAATACTCTTTAAAGACTCTTTTAAGTGGTGGTGTCTTTCAAAATAGAACACTTTTAGAAAACATAATCAAAAAAGATGATACTGTGATTTTTCAAAATAGACTACCTATAAATGACGGCTCAATAGCGATAGGACAGCTTGCAAGTATACTTAAGCTAAATAGTGATAAGATTTGGTAAAGGATTTGTCATGGACCATAACATAATAAGATTTAGTATCTCACTACCTAAAAAACTACTAATAGAGCTTGATAAAAAAGTTGAGGAGCAGGGCTATGCCTCTAGGAGTGAATATACTCGTGATTTGATTCGCGAAAGGATCGTAAAAGATGACTGGAGTGAAGACTCTACTCAGGTTATAGGCGTGCTTACTGTGATATACACTCATCATCAAAATGATTTAGTTGATAAAATGCTGACTATTCAACATGATGCGAAGATAAAAATCATGTGCAATACTCATGTCCATATAAATCATGACAACTGCTTAGAGACTATCATGATTGAAGGGGTGGCAAGCGAGATAAGAGATTTTGCTCAAAAGATTGGTGGGTTAAAAGGTGTAAAGTTTTCTAAACTTGTAGAGGCTGCAATTCCTGCATCTTAAACTCTATCCAGAGTTGCCATAAAATCTTTTTTTGCTTCTCTTTTTTGTGATTGAATTTGAACTCATACTCTTTTAGATAATATATAAAATTTTCTTTTGAAACTCCTTTAAAGTGAAGGAGTTTCTCCTCTAAATAGACCCAAAATCTTATAAGTCGACTATCAAACTTCTCAAAATGCATAATTTTGTGTCTATTGAGAAACCGAGCATACTCTTTTATATATATTATCTTTTCGTTATCAAGCCTATTTTTTATATGAGCAAACTGGTCTGGTAGGAGTAAAGTGTAGATTGAATTGTTGTAAGCCATGCCTAGTATCCCTATCGCTTCAAAAAGATACTTGACTCTGCCTCGCTTGTTTTGAGGTAAAAAATAGTACTCATCATGCTCGTTGAACTCTGCATAGTTTTCAATATAGATATTTTCAATATAGATATTTTCAATATAGATATATAGAAGTTTTCTAAAGTCCATATATCTATCCCTAACACTCTTGTAGCTTATCTTTAAAGATTTTGCACACTCGTTGGCACTTATGTTATCACAAAAAAAGTTTAAAATTTTATAATCTTTTTCAAGTTTTATATGGCTATACTTTCTTTTACAAGCTGAACATTTAAGCGATGTGTTTGATACTGCATATAGCTTTTTATTTTTACAAAATGGACACTGTTTTTTATAGTTCATGCTATATTTTTCCCAAAAATAACTAAGAAATAGCTTATTTTATAATAAATTTAAGCAAATCCAATATAATAACTGAAAATTACTATAAAGGAGTCCTGCATGTGTAAAGATTGTGGATGTACAATAGCACCCCAAGCTCATAGCCACTCACACGAGCAACACCCAAACCCTCAACTAAATGACCCAAAAACTATAGAGGTGATAACAAAGATACTTGATGTCAATGATACTCAAGCAACTCACAATAGAGAGCACTTTGACAAACAAGGCATATTGGCAATAAACCTCATGAGTAGCCCAGGAGCTGGAAAGACAACTCTTCTTGAAGCTACCATAGACCATGGTCAAATCAAGCTTGGCGTTATTGAGGGCGACCTTCAGACCAATCAAGACGCACAGCGGATTATAGCAAAAGGAGCTCCTGCTCATCAGATTACAACAGGGCAGGCCTGTCATCTTGATGCCCATATGGTTCATGAAGGGCTTCACCATATGCCTATGGGTAGTCTTGATATGGTATTTGTGGAGAATGTTGGCAATCTAGTATGCCCTGCCTCTTATGATGTAGGAACGCATTTCAATGTTGTTTTACTATCAATTCCTGAGGGAGATGATAAGCCAGCAAAGTATCCTGTGATGTTTAGAATTGCTGATTTACTTTTGATTACTAAGTGTGATTTACTTCCCTATTTTGACTTTAGTATTGAAAAAGTAGTAAAAGAGGCTAGAAAACTTAATCCAAAAGTTGATGTTATAGAGATAGATAGTAAAAGTGGCAAAGGGATTGATAAGTGGGTCAAATATCTTCTAATGAAACAAGAGTTGAGGTAGATGTGGCATGTGTTTATCGATTCCTTCAAAAGTAGTAGAGATAGATGAGAACAATATGGCAACAGTTGACACTATGGGTGTTAAGCGACAAGTAACTCTTGATTTGATAAGTGAAAAAATTGAAGTTGGAGACTATATTCTCATTCATGTTGGCTTTGCTATGAACAAAATTGCTACAGAAGATGCACTAGAGAGCTTACGGATATACGAAGATATAGTTGAGATGATGAAAAGTGGGGAGATTGATGAGGATGAAGGGAATGTAGGCTATGCAAAAAGAGATTGATTTTTTTGAAGCTTTTCGTAATCCAGAGCATATAAAAGCTCTAGCAAAGCTCATAAAAAAAGAGTCAAAAACTAAGATAAGAGTCATGGAGGTTTGTGGCGGTCATACTCATACTGTGATGAAGCATGGTATCCCTCAAATACTCCCTGATTCAATAGAGTTTATACATGGACCTGGTTGCCCAGTTTGCATCATGCCAAAAGATAGAATTGATCATGCTTATGTACTATCTGAGCATCCTGATACTATTATGGTAACATTAGGGGATATGATTAAAGTTCCAGGAAGCCGTGGAAGCTTACAAGATGCTAGAGCTAAGGGAGCGGATGTAAGATTTGTCTACTCTCCTATCGATGTGCTTAAGATAGCCAAAGACAACCCAAAAAAACAAGTGATATTCTTTGCTATAGGATTTGAAACAACTACTCCTATGAGTGCGGCCTTAGTTGACCAAGTGATAAAACTAGGGCTTAAGAATGTAGCTTTTCATATCAACCATGTAACAGTGCCTGAAGCGATGCAGGTTTTGCTTGATAGTGAAGATTGTCAAATAGATGCCTTTATAGGGCCTAGTCATGTTAGTGTTATAACAGGCTCAAAGATATATAAAAAATTTCCAAAAGAGTATAAAAAGCCTGTAGTGGTTACTGGCTTTGAGCCGATTGATGTGATGGAGGGGATTTTGATGATAGTCCGTCAAATCAATGAAAAACGAGCCGATTTAGAGAACCAGTACAGAAGAAGCGTCTCTTACGAGGGCAATACTACGGCACAAGCACTTATAAATAAATATTTCGAACAAAAAGAGTTTTTTAGATGGAGAGGAATAGGCGATATACCTAAAAGTGGACTAAAGCTAAAAGATGAATATGCTTGGCTTGATGCAGAAAAAATCTATGAGGATATTTTACCAAAAGAGGATATTGATGACCATAAGCTTTGTGTATGTGGTGATATCTTAAAGGGTGTATCAAAGCCTACGGACTGTAAAGTATTTGGAACCGCATGCAAGCCAAGTAAGCCTATAGGGAGTTGCATGGTATCAAGCGAGGGAGCATGTGCTGCTTACTACAAGTATGGCGGAGTGCTACATTGAGAGCGATAACACTTGCTCATGGCAATGGTGGTGAAGAAAACAATGAGCTTATAACAAAAATTTTCTATAAACATCTTAAAAATGACTATTTAAAAAAAGGCGAGGATGCCTCTTTGATTGAGGGCGGAAGACTCGCTTTTACGACTGATAGCTTTACCATAAGCCCTCTATTTTTTAGTGGCGGAGATATAGGAAAGCTCTCTATTTGCGGTACATGTAATGACCTTGCTATGATGGGGGCAGCTCCAAAGTATATAACACTTGCGATGATGATAGAGGAGGGCTTTGAGATGAGAACCCTTGAGAAGATAGTAAGAAGTATAAAAAAAGAGCTAGAGGTTTGTGGTGGTATTGTGGTGACTGGAGATACTAAAGTAATTCCAAGAGGAGGTGTTGATAAGCTTTTTATAAATACCTCTGGAGTTGGTGTTGTTGAGATTGAGGGCATTAGTGCTAGCAATCTAAGTGTTGGTGATGCTGTCGTGGTTTCTCGTGATATTGGTTGTCATGGAGCGGCTATATATGCGAATCGAGAGGGGATAGATATACAAAGTAGTCTAAAAAGTGATTGTGCCTCTTTGTGGCCTATGGTTAGGGCTTTAAAAGAGGCGGGTATCAAGCCAAAAAGCATGAGAGATGCTACTCGTGGCGGACTTGCAGCTGTTCTCAATGAGTGGGCAAAGGCAAGTGATGTTTGTATAGAGGTCAAAGAGGCTTTAGTTCCAATCAGACAAGAGGTAAAAGGGATTTGTGAGCTTTTAGGGTTTGAGCCAACTGCTTTAGCAAATGAGGGTACTTTTGTGTTGGCACTTGATCCAAAAGATGTAAAAAAAACTGTCGAAGTTTTAAAGAGATTTGAGCAAAATGCTCAGTGTGCTATGGTTGGAAAAGTTACTGATGAGTATAGGAAAAAAGTAACTTTGACTAGTGAGTGGGGTACAAAAAGATTTTTAGATATGCCAACAGGTGAACTGCTTCCTAGGATTTGCTAGTTGAAAATTCTTCTGCTTATGTCTGCTTTTTAAGAGAGAGTGGATATGTTGTGAGTGTGGAGTTTTTTATAGCAGATTTTGTTTATAAAGCTTGTCCGACAAAAACACCAAAAAGGTTAAAAAATGCATGAGTTATCAATAGTAAATGCACTTATAAGAATGTGTGAGAAAAATGCTGAAGAAAACAGTGCAAAAAAAGTTATAAAAGTAGAGGTAAAGATAGGGAGACTTAGTGGTGTTGAGCCTCACTTTTTACAAACTACATTTGATACATTTAAGGAGAAAACTATCTGTCATAATGCAGAGTTTGTGATGCATATACAAGAGTTAGTTGTGCGATGCTTGGACTGCTCTAAGGAGAGTACACTAGGTCAAAACAACTTTGAGTGTCCGATATGCAAGGGCTCTGTAAAGGTTGTTGACGGTGAAGATATGTATCTTATGCGTCTTGAGATGGAGTAGCATTTCTCAATTATAGAAAATTATAGTAAAATAGAGCAAAAACAGAATCAGGATAGTTACTAATGATAGAAATTTTTAGAGATGCAACCATAGAAGACCTACCGCAGATTGTAAAGATATACAACAGAGCCATTGAGGATGGATTTTCAACTGCTGATAGCAATGAGATAACGCTAGAGCAAAAAATAGACTGGTTTAAAAAGCACGATAAAAAAAAGTACCCGATACTCGTAAAAGAGTATCGTGGCAAAATCATCGCTTGGGTATCTTTACAACCTTTTTATCCACATGCTGCATACGAGAAGAGTGCGAGGATAAATGTCTATATTGATTTAAACTTCAGAGGTAAAAAACTGGGTCAAATGTTCTTAAAACAAGTTTTAAATATGGCTAACAGGTATGAAATTGAGAACTTTTTAGCTTTGATATTTGCTGATAATGAAACAAGTCTAAAGCTTTTTAAAAAACTAGGCTTCAAAGAGTGGGGGCGTCTTCCAAATATCGCTAAGATTCAAGATAATTACAAAGACTTACTTGTCTTAGGTTTAGCCACGAGATGATAAAATCAATCATATTTGATATGGATGGAACACTACTTGATTCTAGCGGTGCCATGACTCACAGCGTAAACTATGTAAGGGAAACTTTTGGACTACCTCCTATAGAAAAAGAGTATCTTGAACATCATATCAATGAGCCTGAGAGTGACTTACCTATGAGATTATACGAATCAAAAGAGTATCTACTAGAGCACAAAGAGCGTTTTGCAGAGCATTATCTTTTAAATGCAAACCTACATGTAAAGCTATATGATGGCATATATGAACTCTTAAAGGCTCTACATGTAGAGGGTGCAACTCTTAGTGTTGCTACTAATGCTTCTAGTCTTTTTGCACACAATATGCTAGAGGCTCAAGGGGTATTGGATTTTTTCTCTTTTGTGGTTGGGGCGAACTGTGTCAAGCACTCAAAACCAAATCCTGATATGCTGCATCACATAAGTGAATTAAGTAAAATACCTCTAAGTGATACTATCTTGATTGGAGATAGTATCAAAGATGAGGGTGCAGCACAAAGAGCCAATATTGATTTTCTTTTTGTTAGTTGGGGTTATGGCAAGTGTAGCAACAATGCAAAAGTGTTTGAAAGTAGCAAAAAATTACAAGATTATCTGTTTTTAACCCAAACTATGCAATAGATAGG
>CAZLXQ010000021.1:0-15685 GCA_964563675.1 uncultured Sulfurospirillum sp. | reverse complement strand
CCGTCATACTTAACATTTTGCCCAACTAGACAAGCACTAATGAGAATTTTCATTTTTAAATTTTAAAGGGAAAATTTTTTACTTCCCTTTAAAATATTGCGATTAACGCTTACTAAATTGTGGAGATTTTCTTGCTTTTTTTCTACCAAACTTTTTACGCTCAACACTTCTTGAATCACGAGTAAGAAGACCTAAAGGCTTAAGCTCCGATCTAAACTCTGCATCCATAGAGGCTAGTGCCTTAGATATCCCATGTCTTAGTGCTTCGGCTTGGGCTGAGTATCCGCCACCAAGAGTTGTAGCTTTTATATCAAAGCTTGTAGTTTGTCTTGTTACCACTAAAGGTTGCTTAACTTTCATCTTGATAGTTTCATGACCGCCTAGCCATATATCTAAATCTTGTCCATTAACAGTGATGTTACCACCTCCTGAAGCTACCCATACTTTTGCTACTGCTGTTTTTCTTTTGCCTGTTGCATATACTTTTGCCATTATTTATCTCCTGCTACTTGTGCAGTATGAGGATGCTCACTACCTGCATAGACTTTAAGTTTCTTAATCATCTCTTTTGCAAGATTTGTCTTAGGAAGCATACCACGAACAGCTAGTCTATAAAGTTTAGCTGGGTTATGCTCTAACAAGTCTGCAAGCTTATCACTTTTGATGCCACCAAAATATCCAGTGTGCCTAAAATACTCTTTTGTGTCTAGTTTTTTACCACTAAACTCTACTTTATCCGCATTAATAATGATAACAAAGTCACCACAATCTACATTTGGAGTAAAGCAGGGCTTATGTTTACCTCTAAGAAGTGTCGCAACCTCTGTAAGAACTCTACCGAATCTCCTGCCAGCAGCATCAACAACAATCCACTCTCGTTGTACTTCACTAGATTTTATTGATTTAGTCAATTTCATTCTAATTTACCTCTACTATATTTATTCAACCCTAATTGAGTAATTTGGGTTTTAAGAGGAAAATTATAGGTAAATTATCCTTTAATTAGGCTTAAATTTAGTTTTTTATAAGCTTGTGCTTAGTTTTTTTGTATCTTTCCAAAAATCTCATCAGCAAAGTAAGAAAACTTGCCTCTTACTGACTTGTCTAGCTCAATTGCAAATATATTTAGGTGTGATTGCTCTTTTTTTGTCTCTTTTAGTAGAGTTGTTAGGCCGTTGTTGTACCTGTTTAGATACATATTGTCTATCTGTCTATTAGAGCCTATGACTATGGCTTTACAGTTGTTGTCTAGTCTTGAGAGTATGAGCTGAGTGGTATTGTTCGAGCTGTTTTGCCACTCATCTAGGATAACTATAGCATTACTTAGAGTTCGTCCTCTCGCTTCTCCTGGCCATAGTTTTTCTATCCTGTATTTGCTGATTAGCTCCTCAATCCTATTTTCAATTGCAACTTGTACATCTGTATACTCTTTTTTCTTTAGATGCTTTTTTGCTATAAACTCCAAAGTGTCATAAAGTGCCATATTGTATATCCTAAACTTCTCACTATTGCCTGCAAGGTAGCCTACATCAGCCCCTTTGTCGACGCTCTCTATAGAGTTTCTCACATAGACTATCTTTTCATAAGCACCTTTATCTACAAGACGCATAGCAGTTGCAAAGGCCATAAGAGTTTTTCCGCTACCTGCTTTTGCATCTATGATGTGCATGTCGTAGATGTCGCTTAAAACTGCTTTAGTAAAAAATTTCTGCTTAAGATTTATAGGCTTTACCTCTAAGCCCTTAAAGTCTTCATTTTCATCTATTGGATTGATGAATCCTTTTGAGGAGATAGTGGCATAAAGTGAATTTCCATCATCTGAGATAAACTCATACGAAAAGTTGTCATAGCTATACTCTTTATCATAATCTCTAATATCTTTGTTATTTAGTGAGTTAAATAGTGCTGAGCTAAGACTAAGAGTTTTTACAAATTGAAAATCTGGAATATCACTTCTATCCTCTCTTAGACTCTCCACTTTTACATTTGCTAAAAGCCCAAACATTCTAGCATATATATCAAGAGATATAAATATGACTTTTTGCCCCTTATAGTACTCTTGTGCCGAATTTGCAACCTCGACTATTCTTTTGTCGTTTGATTCATCGATGTGATTTGAGTCTATATCTGAGAGATATTTCTCTTTTGCAAATAGATGTAGATTTATATCACCTTGCTTCATTTTGACTATCTTGCAGCTGTTTTTAAAATCCACCCCACTCACTTTGCATGTAGCTAGCATTCTTGCAAATTTTCTTGCTTGAAAACCAAGCTCAGTAAAGTTTTTTTTGAAGTTTTCTAGCTCAATCAAGACAGTTTCAGGAATAACGATGATGTTGTTTCCATTATCTGAAAGCTCTTCAATCATATAGTTGTTGTGCAAGATGATATTTGTATCTAAAACATAAATTTTACTAGACATTTAAAACCCTTTAATCAATATAGTAGCAATAAAGTATAACTTTACGGTAACACTAGAGACACCCTTAACCTTTAAGCTTTAGATATATTTTTATAGCCTCCCAATTTGAAAAATGCTCAAGAGATATATCTTCATCATTAATATAATTTGTTTTACCAAAGTTTTTATGACATGCCACACAGTTTGATTTTGACTTTACAAGTGGGTGGTTATAGGCATTTCTTGGGATATATTGGTGTATATCTCTCCAGTATCTTGTTTGAGTAATTCTATATTTTACTTTTCCCTCTGTGCTAGCTATGATACCTCTTGAAATTTCACTATCTGAAGTTTTAGCACTATTTTTTAAGATAAACTCTTTGATGCTCTCAAAGTGTGGCACATCTTCTCTAAGGTCTTCCCTAAAGTGCTCCTTAGGGCTCTCAAGAGCTATGCTCCACATCGCTTTTGTCATAAAAGTTGGGCTAAATAGATTGTGGCATTCGCTACACTCTCTTGTAAAAGTCGGATTCTCTTTTGCATACTCTGTCGCATTGTAGTTTTTTGTCATGATTGAAATTTGCGAAAAAAAGTAGGAAAAAAAACCCAAAAAAAGAGAAAAAACAATAGCAAAGGTACCGAGATAATTTTGAACTTTTGTTGTTTGAATTGGCTTTGCATCCACCCTTTTATACCCATGTATCATAGAGACTACAGTATCACTCTTGTGCCAAAAGTGCTCTAAAATAACCCCTGCTATATGGATAATAGCGACTATACCTACAACATATGCACTTACAATGTGGACTTGAAGTGCCATAGGAGTCATAGAGGATGACAAAAATGAAAATAGTCCTCTGTTTTCTTGTGCTCCTAGCAAAATAATGCCACTAAGTGTACAGAAAAAGCCAAATATTATAAGTAAAATAGTGGCCCAAGAGGCGGCAGGATTGTGTCCTATATATATTTTTTTATCTTTAAAGAGCTTAAAAAAGTAGTGAAACAGCTCTCTTAAAGAGAAGTTAAAGTTTCTAAAGAGAGCATAAAAAGGTCCTACAAATCCCCAAAAAAGTCTAAAAGTAAGAAGACCACCTGCAAGAACACCAAAAGAGATATGCACAAGAAGGGCATTCTCAAATACCGAGGAGATAAAAGTAGCTACAATACAAACAACTAGTAGCCAGTGAAAATATCGTGTTGTTTTTGACCAGATATATACTGGCTTACAAGCACTCATGTTCGACCTTTTTATTTTTATAGGTGTCTATATGCAGAATGTAAAATTTAGAAGTTTGCTTCTGCTTTTACCGTTTCGTTAGATTTGACGACATCGCCACTTCCGTGTATGATGTGAGGGATACATCCTGTGCAAACATCTACAACTTCCCTATCTTTTGTAGCTTTGATAAATACCGTCTCTGATACATCTTTGCTTGTTTTTAAACATACATTACATATATTTATATTGTTAATTTCCATAATAGCCCCTTTGTGTAATAAGTTTAGAGCAATTATACAGAAGTTAGTTTAAAAAAACAATGAGAGATATCAAGAATATTTGATAATAAATATCAATAAAGCAGGGATTAAGTATGTTTCTATTACAATAATAAATATCAATAAAGGAGAGAGCATGTCAGTTTTAGTGATTGGTGCAGATGAAATTACACCGATAAAAGCAGTTTTAAGCGACTTAGGTGCAGGCAAGATTACTCATTGGGATGCTAGAAAAAAGAGTAGCATTCATAGGAAAGTAATTCCGCAAGATACACAATGCATTGTGTTGCTTACAAGTTTTTTGAATCACAACTCTATGAAGTATTTTAAAAAGATGGCTAAAAAAAGAAATATTCCTTTAGTTTGCTCAAAAAGGAGTGTGAGTTGTGTATATAGTGAGTACTGTAAAATTATGAAACTCGAGGATGACTTTGAGTGTAGAAAGACTCAAAATTTATAATAAGATGGTATAATCTCAATAACTAGAAAGAAAAAGGAGAGATTATGCCACTACTTGATAGCTTTACAGTTGACCATACAAAGATGCCAGCACCTGCTGTTAGAATTGCAAAGAGCATGAAGACACCATCGGGAGATACAATTACTGTTTTTGATTTGAGATTTTGTAGACCAAACAAGGACACTCTATCAAGCGAGGGAATTCATACACTAGAGCATCTCTATGCTGGGTTTATGAGAGACCACCTCAATGGAGATGGTGTAGAGATTATTGATATATCGCCTATGGGCTGCAGAACTGGATTTTATATGAGTCTACTTGGAGCTCCTGATGAGCTAAGAGTTGCTAAGGCTTGGGAGGAGTCCATGAGAGATGTGCTAAAAGTAGAGAGGCAAAGTGATATACCAGAACTCAATATATATCAATGTGGAACTAGCCAAATGCACTCACTTGAAGATGCAAAAAGCATAGCAACGACAATCTTAAAAAACAGGATTGCAGTTATGAGCAATGAGGAGCTAAAGCTAGATAGCAAAATGCTTTGAGAGTATGCATATACAGACATAAAAAAATCTCAATTTCTTCTCCTTAGATTGGTGCTTATGCTAAAAAATAACTTTTTTAATATAGTACAATCTTTACATGTAAGGGTTGTGTATGACAATACTATTTGATTTAGATGGAACTCTTATCGATTCAACAGAGGCCATTTTAGAGAGTTTTGAAGTTGCTTATAAGACTTTTGGCAAGACTGCTCCAGATGCAGAAGATATAAAGTCTCTTATAGGCTATCCACTTGATATAATGTTTACAAAGCTTGGCATTGTCGGCGAAACTAGAGAGTATGTTCATGTTTATAAAAACCACTATCGCATAATTTCAGAAACAAAAACAACACTTCTTCCGCTTGCAAGGGAGGCTGTAGAGAGGGCTGCTAGATTTGCAAAACTTGGCATAGTAACAACAAAAACTTCCATATACTCAAAAAAGTTACTTGAGCATATGGAGATAATGCACCACTTTGATACTCTTATAGGGCGAGATAGTGTTCAAAACCCCAAACCACATGCCGAACCTATACATAAAGCTATAAAACATCTTGATGCATCTTATGGGTCTACTTGGATGATAGGAGATACCATACTTGATTTATGCTCTGCAAAAAATGCTGATATAAAATCAGTAGGAGTTTTGTGCGGATATGGAAAAGAGATAGATTTATCGAAACATACAAAATATATAGCAGACAATGCATTTGATGCGGTAGGGCTTATTGGTTGAGCTTTAGCGAGTGTGGGAGTGTGCGTAGTAGACAAAGGTGTGATTTTTCTCTCTAAATAGCTTTACATCTACATCAAAAACACTACTTAAGTGATGCTCTTTGATATCTTTTTCATCAAGGTCATAGATAACTTTACCATTTTTCATCATAAGAAGTTTATCGCCATAGTGAAGTGCATGTTGGATGTCGTGAAGGACTATGAGTGTGATTATCCTTTTTTCTATAGTCAGTTTTTTTATAACTCTAAGCACTTCGAGCTGATTTTTTGGATCTAAGTGAGAAATCGGCTCATCTAAAAGTAGAACTTTTGGCTCTTGTGTTAGAGATGAGGCTAGAAGAACTTTCTGCCTTTCTCCTCCACTAAGAGTTGGAATCCTTTTTTCCAAGATGCTTGAGAGTGAAAATCTCTCTATGATGTCGTCTATGATGTTTCTATCTTTTTGCCTGATTTTAAAACCGCTAAAAGTGTATCTGCCTAGCTCTAAAACTTCTAAAACACTCAAGTCTGGCACTTCTAAAAATTGTGGCATATATGATATAACCCTTGAAAGCTCACTTGGTTTAAGGGAGTGCAGATGAGTTTCATTTATATGTAGACTTCCGAAACTTTTTTTATTGATTTGTCCTATAGTCTTTAAGAGTGTAGTTTTACCCGCCCCATTTGGCCCTACAATGACTCTTATTTCTGAGTTTTTTGCACTAAAATTGATATCTTCAAGAATGGTTTTTCTTTTTAGCTTAAAACCCAAATTCTCTACATGTAGACTCAATACTTACCTTTTCTTGCAAGAAGATACAAAAAGAGAGGCACACCCATAAATGAGGTTAAGATTCCAATTGGTAAAATTATAGGAGTTAGTATAAGTTTAGATACCAAATCAGCCACGAGCAGAAGTGTAGCTCCACTAAGAGCCGAAAGTGTTATGAGTGCAAAGTGATTTTCTCCTACAAGAAGTCTAACAAAATGTGGAGCAACCAAACCAACAAAGCCTATAATCCCTACAAAAGATACAGCAATGGCACAGAGCAAAGAGGAGAGCAGTAGGGATATAAATCTAAACCTAAAGATATCTACACCCTTGCTCTGTGCACTCTCATCACCAAAACTCATAGCATCCATCTTCCAGTGAGAAAATATAAAATATAAAAAAATAGGAAAAAACACAATTGCCATAATCTTGATAGAGCTCCAGTCAGCCTTTCCAAGTTCACCAAATGTCCAAAAAAGAGTTGCTGCTATATCTAAATCATCTGCAAAATACTGTATAAACATAGTCATAGCACTAAAGAGTGAGCCAAGAGCAACGCCTGCAAGTATCATAGAGCTTGGACTCAAAGATGAGACAGAGCCCAAAAAAAGTATGATCATCATACAAATCAAACTAGCAACAAAAGCACACAAAGCGATACTAATACTTGAAGATAGATAGGTCTGTATTGAGTAGGCTTGTAAAACTATGATAGCAAAACTAGCACCAAATGCGGCTGCTTGTGAAATCCCAAGAGTAAATGGGGAGGCGAGAGGGTTTTTTAAAACACCCTGCATCACTGCTCCACTTAGTCCTAAAAGTGCGCCTACTAAGATAGCCGCAACTGCTCTTGGTAGTCTTATCTGCTCTACTACAAAGTCAAACCTATCATCAATACCATCAAACAGAAGTGCGGTTTTGCTGAGTTTGATACCCTCCGTACCAGTTATGATATTTAGCCATAAAAATAGTGCCAATAGTAAAAAAAGTAGAGTTGTAACTAGATAAAACTTTTTTTGCCTTTTTTTAAGCGTAAGGGCTTGCACTATCTAAAGCTTTTTATCGGAAATCTTGAGCTTGTAAGTTTTTTAGAGATATCACCATAGAACTTGCTGTATATCTCTTCTGCTTTTTTCTCTATCTCTATATCATGTCCCAATTTTGAGAGAATTATCCAGGAGTTTATGTATACATTGGCTACATTTGTGTTGTAAAAGTTGTATGGAAGAAGCCAGTGTATCTGGTCTGTTTTATAGGCACTTAGAGCTTCATAAAAAGAGGGATTTTTTCTTAGATGCTCTAAAATCATCTTTTTACCAAACTTATCTAAAAATATAAAATCGGGATTTTTAAGTATCAATGCCTCTTTTTGGATAAGCAGATGGTTTGATCTTGCACCCTTTGCAAGAGTGTTTTTGATGCCTAAAAGTCCAAAAGATGGATAGTCTCGCTCTGTACTTGTTATGCCGTGAGCTCCTTTAAAACCCATGCCACCTATGTAAAATGAAGAGGGTAAAATCTCATAGTTTGCTAACATCTTCTCTTGTTGGTTCATAAAATATATAAGCTCTTTTGCTCTGTCTTGCTTCTTTAGTAGCTCACCTAAGATAGATAGAGAGTTTTTTATCGCATCAAGTTTTTTCTTACTACCGCCATACCCCGAGCCATAGCTAAGTGAGACAAAAGGGATTTCGCTCTTTTTACTCATCAAGTTTAGCTGTTTTTTGTCTAAAAAAGAGGCTATAACTATATCAGGATTTAACTCTATCAATTTCTCTAGGTTTGGCAATCTTCCAGCTCCACCAGCCCCCACGATAGGTAAAGAGGTTATGAGCTTTTCCCCAAGAGCGGTTCTATATTCTGAAAATTTTATAGACCTATGCTCTATCTTCTCAATCCCAATAATCTTTTCATTTACATTCATGTAAACTACAAGCCTAAGAGCTCCTGGTCCTATTGCTATAATTTTATCTATATTTTTTGGGATTTTAACCTCTCTATTGAGTGAGTCAGTGATAAAAGATGCAAAAAGTGAGCAGACTAAAAGAGAAGTGATAATTAAGAATTTCACAATAATACCTTTTAAAAATAAATATTATTAGTTTATCATATAAATCTAAATTAGAAATTAAACTCCTGCTTACTTCCAAATCCTAAGCTATTATTTGTAAACTTAATATACTCTACATGCAAAGACCAAAGAGTAGGGTTCAGTGCGAGTGCAAAAGGGTATGTTTTGAGGTAGAGAGATTTTTCTTTTATAGTTGCTTTTTTTATGGTAGCTTTGAACTGTAGGCCTATTATCTTGCCTATATCTTTAGTCTCTAGTGCTATCACTCCAGCACAGTTTGGGTTGATGCTAAGATGTTTCATGTGGGTTGTTTTTTTGTCTGAAGAGATGATAAATCGCATCTCTTTTTCACTAAAACAGTAGAAGCAATTTACACAGTATGGTTCGTTGTTGTAGGAGCTCGCGAGAGTTAGAAGGTGATGCTCTTTTATAAATTTTATGAGGCTTTTGCTACTCACTTGCTTAGGTTTTGCAGGGCATTTTGTACGGCCTCAAGATTGCTTAAAACAGAGTAAATAGCAACTATCCATATGATTGAGATAAGAGCTTGCCATATCAAAAAAGCTCTCTCTTGTATTTTGTGCCTAGTTATAGCCATCGCTAAAAATGCTCCAACAAAACCACCTGCGATAGAGAAAAAATAGAGTGAAAATTCAGGCACTATCTCTCTTTCTTGTGCGGCATAATGCTTATCAATCACAAATAGTAAAAGTGTAAATATATTTATAGAGACAAGATACCAAAGTATAACAGGGATAGCTGGGATGAAGCTATTTAGTACAAAAGAGAGACCAGCTAGAGCAAACATCAAAATTATGCGAAAACCATTACAGCACATAGAGTAGAAACCTTTTTATAAGCAGTATAGCATAAAAATGGTACAATAAAAGCCTTTAGAAAAAGGAAGACTTGATGACAAATGATAAATATATAAAAGAGATGCTCACTCTACAACAAAAACTAAATGACGAAACAAACGGCATAGGCTGGGAGAGTGGATATACCAAAAACAATCGCATGATAAACTGGAAACGGTGCATCTACATGGAGAGTGCAGAGCTAATTGATAGTTTTAATTGGAAGCATTGGAAAGATATAGATAGCGATATTGATTGGGACAATGCTGCTATTGAGATAGTCGATATTTGGCATTTTGTTATGAGCTTAGCTCTTGAGGATTATAAAGTAAATAGTCGTGGAGGTATTGATACTCTTGTAGATGATATTATCAACACTCAAGGTTTTGAACGATTTTCAAAAGAGGCATATAGTGCTAGCTCAACCTCTTTTATGGAGATAATTAACGACATAGAGTCTATTATCAACATGACAACTAATTTTAAAGTTGATATTTTTGACGGACTTTTGAAGACCTACTTTTCACTTGCATTAAAGTGTGGAGTAAATCTAAAAACACTGTACAAATTCTATGTAGCCAAAAATGTACTAAATCAGTTCCGTCAAAACCATGGATACAAAGAGGGGACTTATAAAAAAGTATGGGGCTCAAAAGAGGACAATCAAGTGATGCTAGAGATTTTAAACAAAAACTCACTAGGAGCAGAGGAGATTTATGAGGAGCTAAGCAGAGCCTACAATGCGTAACTCAATACTTTTAAAAACATTTAAAGATATCTCTACTTCAAAATTTCTGTTTTTGTCTTTAGCCCCTTTTGTGGCTCCTGTGTTGATTTTAGGAGCTTTTTTCTTGTATGGAGGGGGTGAGTTTATAGCCCTTTTGCAAGAGGGTTCAGTTAGTGGCGACTACTCATTTATAGATGAAGCAGCACATCCTACTTTGGCTTATCTTTTAGGCTTTGCAGTTTTTCACTGGTTTCTAACTGCTCTTTTTGTCTTATTTGGAACACTTGGTGTAGTTTTGCTTTCGTTGGTTATCGCAGTAATTACTGTTGGTCTTTTGACACCATATATAATAAGCTTAGTTAGAAAAGATAGTTATCCCCATATAGAGGCGGTTGATGGAGATGGGTTTTTTTCTACTCTTTGGAGTATATTTAAAATTTTTATGAAGTTTCTGTTTCTGTTTTTATGTACTTTACCATTTTTGCTTCTTCCGTTTGTAAATTTTTTTATCTTACAATTGCCGTTTTTCTATCTTTTTTATAGACTGATGGTATATGACTTACTATCATCAGGAGCGTGTGCAGATGCAGAGCAGACCATAAAAGAGCATAGATTTTACATCTTTATAGTGATGGTATTTTTCTTCTTTTTGTCTCTAGTTCCTCTATTTGGTCTGCTTTTACAAGTCTTTTTTATAATCTACCTAAGCCACTTTATACTAGATAAATCCGATACTACTTGTAGTAAAATCCGTCACTAGGAAGTTTTCCGCCTATAGTTTTAGGATTGTTTTGATATAGGATATTGAAGAAAAACTCAAGCTTCTCTTTTGCTTGAGCGATAGGCACACTCTCAAATCTTACATGTGCGATTGAGTTTGCTACTGCAACTTTATTTAGCATCGGCAGATTCTTTACCGCAAGCTCTCCTGCTTTTTTTGGATTTGCTTTATACCACTCTATCGAGTTAGCATACTCCTCTAAAAATCTCTTAATAGCGACTCTGTTTTCTACCATATCCCCTACTGCAACCATCCCTGCTTGAGGTATCTTTGCTTCAGTCTTAAAAACTCTTCCCCACTCATCTTGCAAATCAATACTTCTGTGCAACAATCTGTTTTTCATAAGTGCCATAGATGTTATAGGCTCAAGCATGAGTGCGGTATCTGCAGTTTTCAAAACCAACATCTGCATGGCATCTACTATGTTAGTAGTGTAGGTGATTGTCAAATCTTTTTGTGGGTCTATCCCCTCTTTTTTAAGCAGAGCCTTTAGTGCAATATCGGGCACATCATTGCGAAAAGGAACAACTATCTCTTTGCCTTTTAAATCTTTGACGCTCTTGATGCTCTCATCATGAGAGACAACACTTAAAAGTCCCCATATGGAGACATTGAGAAGTTGAATTGGCTCTTTTTTATTGTAAAAAACAGCTGCAACATTTGTAGGAACTGCGATAAAATCAACACTTCTATTGATTATCATAGCCTGTAATTGAGCAGGAGTTCTCCAAAGTTTAAACTCAACATTTTTGGCTATATCATTTAAAGCACCTGTTTGAATCATGTGGAAAACAGGATGAGACACAGAAGCAGCAGGCCCCGCAACAATAATCCTCTCTAACTTATCACTAGCACTCAATGAGCTCATACAAAACAGTACTGCAAGCATGATATAAAACTTTCTAAACATAGGCAATCTCCTTAAACCAGAATTATGCAATAGAAATCACTAAACTAGCATTTATCATTGCATAATTCGGGTTAAAATTTTAATTTTAATCATTGTAGTAGTTATCATTATATTTGTCAAGTATTTGTAATAGTCCATAACACTTGGCACTTTTTATGATTTTCAATAAGGTTAATAAACAAAACTTAATTGAACCCTCTGAGTAACTATCACATTCTCAGAAGAGTCCAGTCTTCTCGTCTCTCAAAATTGAAAATTTATGCTCTGTGAGGGAATGATTAATTGTATGTATATTTTATCTACTGCCCTATAGCTCTAAACATATCCTCTTTAACTTCCAACACCTCTTTTGCTCCATCAAGATTTAACATAACCCCCATGTCTTCATAGAATCCCATAAGAGGTGCTGTTTGAGCATGGTAAGCTTCAAGTCTGTTTTTTACCGTTTGAGCATTGTCGTCTTTTCTAATTATAAGGTTGCCGCTACAATAGTTACAAGCATTTTCAACTTTTGCGGGACTAAACTCTACATGAAAAGATGCCCCACACTCATCACAAACTCTGCGACCTGTAATCCTTCCTACTATAAGCTCATCTGGAACATTCAGCGAAATAACCTTGTCTAATTTTATGCCCATATCGCTCATAAGCTCTTTTAAGGCTTCTGCTTGAGGCAAGGTTCTTGGAAATCCATCAAGAATAAATCCTTTTTTACAGTCTTGCTGAGCAAGCCTATCTTTGATAATGCCTATGATAGTAGAATCAGGAACTAACTCTCCTTTATCCATAAATTTTTTAGCCTCTAACCCCATCTGCGTCTTATCAGCTATGGCAGCTCTTAGTATATCTCCTGTTGAGATTTGTGGGATGCTGTACTTCTCTATCAAAAACTTAGCCTGTGTGCCTTTTCCCGCACCAGGTGCTCCAAATACCATCAAATTCATAATTAACTCTCCTTATCCAATAATTTTTCAACTCTTCTAACAGTCTCTTCGTACCCCACCACACTTAAAACATCAAATACTGAGGGGCTAACCACACTTCCTACCACCGCTACCCTTATAGGCTGTGCTAGCTCTTTTAGCTTTAGATTATGACTCTCCAAAAAGTTATCTACCAACTCTTTAAACTCGCTAGCTAAGACTATCTTTCCTTTTGCTTTTAACTTATCATTGAAGGCTCTTAAAATTTCAAGAGCATCATCTTTTAAAAACTTTTCAACCGCTTTTTGATCATAACATGTCGGCTCGTTTACAATAGAGCTTGCCATCGCTTTTAGCTCATTTACATCTTTTGTCCTATCTCTTAAAAGATCTATAAGCTCTTTTGCCTTTTTAAAACTACTCAAATCCAATCCATACTCTTTTAAAACCTCTATAAGTCTATCTACATGTAGAGTTTTTATGTACTGTGCATTTATCCATGAGAGTTTTTTTGCATTATATGCTGAGGCTGATTTGTTTATATTGTTTGGGTCAAAAAACTCTAGCATTTGGGGCATACTAAAAATCTCTTGGTCGCCATGACTCCAGCCAAGACGAATAAGAAAATTTAGAAGTGCTTCAGGAAGATAACCATCTTTTCTATAATCCATAACATCCATAGCCCCATCTCTTTTTGAGAGTTTTTTCCCGCTTGGATTTAGTATCATAGGTACATGATAAAACTTTGGTATATCAAAACCCAATGCCTTATAAATCACTATCTGTTTTGGAGTATTTGAGAGGTGATCATCTCCTCGAATAACCTCTGTAACTCCCATCAAAGCATCATCAATAGCAACTACAAAGTTGTAAAGAGGAGTTCCATCAGCCCTTGCGACTACAAAATCATCTAAGATATCTTTGACATCAAATTTTACCTCACCCTTAACACCATCAACAAAACTAATCTCACCTTCTAGGGGTGCTTTTATGCGAACTACTGGCTCAATACCGCTTGGCACAACCCCATCAAAATCTCTATATCTTCCGTCATATTTTGTTCGTTGCTTATCTGCTTTTTGTTTCTCATAAAGCTCATCTCTCTCTTGAGGACTCATGTAGCAGTAGTAAGCTTTTTTCTCATCTAAGAGTTGTTGAGTGTACTTTTTATATATATCAAACCTAGTTGACTGATAAATTATCTCATCTTCATAACTTAGCCCCGACCACTCAAAAGCCTCTTTTATGGCAGTTGCTGCCTCCTTAGAGTTTCTTTTTAAATCAGTATCTTCTATTCTTAGAAAAAACTTTCCACCATTTTTCTTTGCCCACAGATAGCTATAAAGTGCAGTTCTAAGACCTCCAATATGCAAGTATCCTGTTGGAGAAGGTGCGAAACGAGTAATAACCATAGCTTTCCTTAAAAAAATAATGCTATAATTATAAGGTATTTTTACTTTCAAAAGGATTATTAGTGAAGATTATTTCTCGTATCTTAGTTGGCATATCTCTTTGTGTATCCATAGGTTTTGCTGGCATCATTACTGGCATCTCAGTCATCATCAATAATGAACCAATAACTCTTTTTGAGATTTATAAATACTCAAAAAAATACAACATCTCCCAAAGAGAGTCTCTTGATGTACTAATAAGACAAAAACTAGAGGATTCTCAAATCAGAAAACTTCGTATAAGTGCAGATTCGTTTGAAGTTGATAGATTTATTGAGAACTTAGCCAATATAAACAGTCTAAATCAGCACCAATTTTTAGATTTGCTTAAATCAAAAGGGGTAGATATAGATGAGTACAAACAAGAGGTAAAAGAGAGAATTAAACTAGACAAGCTTCATCAAAGCATTTATCGAGACAAGCTAAAGAGAGTTGAAGAGAGTGAACTAAAAAAGTTCTATAAAGAGAATGCGGATGAGTTTAAAGTGGCAAACAGATTTAGTCTAGTGGTATATACATCTCAAAATGCGGAAGATTTACAGGCCATACAAAACAATCCTACACTAGAGCCTCAAAGTGTCAAAATTAAAAATAAAACTGCAGTATCTGACACTTTAAACAATAAGCTTAAAGTAGTATTAAACAGCACAAATCAAGGTTCATTCACTCAAATTTTAAACATACAAAACACTCCAACAATGTTTTTCATAAAAGAAAAAAAAGAGTTTTCTAAAATACCTTTTGAGGATGTAAAACAAAGTATACATAGAATTATCTCCAAACAACAAAAAGACAGGGCAGTAAAAAACTGGCTTGAGAAGCTCAAATCTGCCGCTACTATAAAAGTGGTAAGACCTCCAAGTTAGATAGCTAGTAGAGAGGAAGGAGTTCCATTTTTATAGCCATCTTTTACATAAAACCATACAAGCAAGAAAACTTATTGCTTGTGTAATGTTACTAAAATTATGATTCCTTCTAAAAAAATGTGAGTAACTTACCATCTAAAATTCCCTAAATTTATTATTAACCAGAGAAAAATCCAATTTTCCAGTTAGTAAATATACAATTATTTTGTAATTTTTAAATGTCTTATATCCTCTAGCTTTAGATTTTGCAGTTTGGATAACTGAGTTTAATCCTTCTAGAATTCTATTATTGATTTTACTTTCATACCACTTGAGTATTTCATTCACAACTAGTATTTTGAATTGTTTTTACATCACCATTGTGTTCTTGGAAATCCTCTTTAAATCTCTTAGCAGTGGTATTGTCTTTACCTTCAGCTATAAAGATAGTTCTTCTTTTTTTTAAGGTCTACAAATAGTGTAATATACTCATGTCCTTTAGCTCTGTTAGTCTCACCCATATCTATAGAATCTATCTCTTTAAAATCTTCATACTCTCTTGTTTGATTAACCCGAATTATGCAAAGTTGAAAATTGTTGATGATTATCTCATCAGCTATAAGAAAAAAGAATAATTCAAACCCCCATTTTTTTCATTAAGTTACAAAGTAACAAATGAAGATGAAGTTAGATTTTTTAGAATGTTGTCTTGATTTTTAGGGGCATTATGT
>CAZLXQ010000020.1:14997-16435 GCA_964563675.1 uncultured Sulfurospirillum sp. | reverse complement strand
AATCAATATAAGAGAAATTTAGCTGTTTGCTTGGTTTGAATTTGCAAGTGGCTCAGAGGCGATAAATTGTTTAATAAATTTTTTCAAATTAAATATGCACACTTAGATGAACTATTGACAAATATTGGGGATGATAAAGATATAATTGAACTTTTTGATAATTTATATAAAAATATTAGATACGATTTAAAACTTAAACAAAGCTAGGCATTATAGTTTTTCTATCTTTTGCCATCCCAATCCCCTAAAAACTCACAATAAAAAAAGAGAACGATATTGAGAAGTATGATTTTAAATATGGGATTTAGATGATTCTATTGTTCAGCTATTGAAATTGAGTTTTTAGGGGGTTGGGGTGCATAAATTGTTTTTAAGACACCCTTTAATAATTTTCAAATCTTTTTTTTGATATACTCGCAAGTTCGTTACTAAAAATATTGGAGAAGATACTTATGGAACAAACTTTATCTATTATAAAACCAGATGCGGTTGCAAAGAGTGTTATTGGAAAGATTATTGAGAGATTTGAGGCTAGCGGACTTAAAATAGCCGCTTTAAAAAGAATTCAGCTAAGTGCTGCTGATGCTGGAGCATTTTATGCAGTTCATGCTGAGAGACCTTTTTTTAGTGATCTTGTGGAGTTTATGACAAGTGGACCTGTTGTAGTTATGGTTCTTGAGGGTGAAAATGCCTTGGCTAAAAATCGTAAACTTATGGGGGCAACTAATCCAAAAGAGGCTGATGTTGGAACTATTAGAGCAGACTTTGCAGATAGTATTGATGCAAATGCAGTTCATGGGAGCGACTCTTTGGAAAATGCAAAAATTGAAATTGGGTTTTTCTTTAGCAAAAGAGAGGTAGCATAAGCTAGAATGAGGATAAATTTCAAAAAAATTCCGCAAATAGGAGTTGATTTTGAAACTTCATTAGATAAAATTAGATTTTATGGTAAGCTTGAGAAAAAATCAAAAAACTTAGTGCAATGCAGTGCCCAACTAGAGGGTGTTTTGAGTTGTCAGTGTGATAGATGTGGTGAGCATTTCTCTTTACATGTAGATGAAAATATAGATTTGCTTGCAAATGACGGACTCTTTAAAAGCACTAAAGAGTTACTTGAGGTGATAGAGTTTTTTGAAGAGAGTGTAGATTTAGAGGCGATATTGTTAAGCGAAGTAGAAACACTAAAGAGTGATTATCACTACTGCACTACATGTAGTGACGAAACAAACTAAGCCTAAGATTTAGATGCCATGAATTTAACTCGGACTTGTTCGAGTTAAAGAACTGACCTTACGCACTTATTTCTCGAAAAGTCCTACTTTTTGTAGCTTTAGGGGGTTGTAGGGGATATTTATCCCCTGCCACTATAACGAGCTTTGCTTGTTATAGTGCGTAAGGTCAGTTAAAGAAAACAGTCAAACCTAAGTTCTCGACGAAA
>CAZLXQ010000020.1:0-14897 GCA_964563675.1 uncultured Sulfurospirillum sp. | reverse complement strand
GTCGTAGCTTTAGTGCAATGAATTTAACTCGGACTTGTTCGAGTTAAAGAAAACAGTCAAACCTAAGTTCTCGACGAAAGTCGTAGCTTTAGTGCAATGAATTTAACTCGGACTTGTTCGAGTTAAAGAAAACAATTAAAGGAAGTAATTATGGCAGTACCAAAGAGACGCGTAAGTAAAACAAGAGCAGCAAAAAGAAGAACACACTACAAGGTAACACTACCAATACCAGTAAAAGATAGTGATGGAACTTGGAGAATGCCTCATAGAGTAAACAAGACTACAGGCGAATACAAAAGCTAGATGATAACTATAGCGATAGATGCTATGGGTGGCGACTTTGGTTCAACTCCTATCATAGCAGGCACAATTGAAGCTCTTAAAAAAAGAGAGTTTAGAGCTATTTTGGTGGGAAAAACAGAAGAGTTAAAGCCGCTTATACCAACTAAGTTTTTAAAACGAGTCTCATTTGTAGAGGCTAGTGATGTTTTAGAGATGGGTGATGGTGCAGCTGATGCATTAAGAAGAAAAGAGACATCTATATATAAAGCGGTTAATTTAGTGCGTCAAAAAGAGGCTGACGCGGTAGTTTCAGTCGGTCATAGTGGAGCTACAATGAGCTTAGCAACATTGAGAATTGGTCGTCTTGATGGTGTTTTGAGACCAGCAATCGCAACTTTTATGCCAAGACCTGTGGGAACTCCAACTTTAGTTTTAGATGTTGGAGCCAATGTGGACTGCAAGGCTGAGCATTTAGTTCAGTTTGCTGTGATGGGCGAAGCTTATGTTAGAGGTATTTTAAGGGTAAAAAATCCGCAAGTTGGTCTGCTCTCAAATGGCGAAGAGAAGAGCAAGGGCAATGAAGTAACGAAGAGTGCATATGAACTATTGGAGGGAATGGATAGCTTTTATGGCAACATAGAGGGCAATGATATCTTTTCTAGAGTTGTTGATGTTGTCGTTTGTGATGGTTTTGTAGGAAACATACTTCTTAAAACAAGCGAAGGTGTAGCGGAATCTATAAGAAAAATAATAAAAAACAATGTCCGAAAGTCTCCTTTGGCGATAGCGGGGGCACTTTTGATGAGAAGAGTGTTTGGAAGTCTAAAAAAACAGGTTGATTATGCAGAGTATGGAGGGGCACCACTTTTGGGTATAAAAGGGTGTGCGATTATCGGACATGGAAAGAGTAATGCAAAAGCTGTTAAAAATGCGATATTTCAAGCTATTACATTCTCAAACTCAAACATAAATGAAGATATTTGCATAGGAATATCTAAGCTAAAGGGCTTATAGTGTATGCGGCATTTAGATCTATAGGCAGCTATTTGCCTGAAAAAGTATTGACAAATCATGAGCTAGCGATGAGAGTAGACACTAGCGATGAGTGGATAACCAAACGAACGGGCATAAAAGAGAGAAGAGTTGCAAGTGATGATGAGGCTTCAAGTGATTTGGGATACAAAGCAGCACTTCAAGCTATAGGTAGAACAGATATAGCTATAGATGAGATAGATATGGTTATCTGTGCCACCTTGAGTCCTGATTATCTAACTATGCCTTCAACTGCTACTATGATTTCAAAAAAACTTGGTATAAAAAATGTAATGGCATTTGATATAAGTGCGGCCTGTACTGGCTTTATATATCTTATATCTCTTGCAAAAGCATTTATAGAATCAGGCGCAAAGAGAAACATACTTATCGTAGGAGCTGAGAAGACTAGTAGTGTTATGGATTATGAAGACCGCTCAGTTTGTATACTTTTTGGAGATGGTGCAGGGGCGGCTATCGTAGGACAAACTTTTGAGAAAAATGAGGCTATCATAGATGTATTGGCAAGTGCAGACGGTAGTTATGGGGATCTGCTTATCACTCCTGGCTGTGGCTCAAAAAATCCTATCAGAGAGGATAATGTCAACCAAAAACTTCAATACATGCAAATGTCAGGGAATGAAGTCTTTAAAGTTGCAATTAAAACTCTTACAAGTAATGTAATAGAGATTTTAAAGAAAAACAAAATCGATGCAAGCGAGGTCGATATGTTCATACCTCATCAAGCAAACTATCGCATAATCGAAGCAGTTCGTGCTAAGCTAAACTTTCCTTTAGAAAAAACAGCTCTTACAGTAGCAAAACATGGAAACACATCTTCAGCTTCAATCCCTATGGCTATGAATGAGATGTATGAGAGTGGTAGAATCAAGTATGGTGATTTAATGCTGCTTGATGCTTTTGGTGGCGGCTTTACTTGGGGTAGTGCACTAGTAAAATTTGCAGGTAAAAACTTTAGTACCTGACTCTATCATGACGGCAAACAAAATAAGAGAAAAAGTAAAAAATAGCTATGAGTAGTTTTGAGCCATACCTCGCTTTAGAGGCTAGTGCGGGAAGTGGGAAGACTTATGCTCTTAGTGTTCGTTATATCTCACTTCTGTATATGGGGGCGAGTCCGTCTAAGATACTTACTCTTACTTTTACAAACAAAGCGGCATCTGAAATGAAGAGTCGAATATGTGAAGTTTTAAAAAATCTGAAAGACAGAAGTGAGCTTGAAGCCATAAGCGAGCAGATAGGACTTACACCCAAAGAGTTACTAGATAGAAAAGATGTGGTTTTAGAGCGATTTTTAAAAGAGGATTTGCTTATCTCTACTATCGACTCCTTTTTTGCAAAGACTCTTCGCAAGTTTGCACTCAATGCTGGGTTTATGCCTGATTTTAAGATAGAGAATGACTCTTTACCTACAGAGGTACTAGAGAGGTTTTTGAGGCGGTGTAAGCAAGAGAAGAGGTATGAGACTCTTTTAAAGTTTAGTATTCATCAAAGCAGAAAACTCTGCGATATCTTTAGTTTGCTAGATGAGTTTTATGACAAAGAGAGTGAGTTTAATCCCAAGAGATTTCAAAAATCTCCATATGCGGATCTTAAGAAGATACTAGTCATACTAGACAATCTTAAAGATTTGTTTGAAAAAGAGGGGGCAAAGCAGAGTGTTTTAAAGACTTTTGAAGCTAGTAGTATAGTTGAAGTGATGAAAAAAGGTTATATTGCAAAAGATAGTTTAGAGTATTGGCAGTATAAAAAGCATGTTACACCCACTATAGGGGAGCTTTTTGGGGAGCTAAAGGAGAGTTTAGCGAGCTATCTAAATCAAAGAGAGAGCTATCTTCTTGGAGAGTTGAGTGAGCTTTTTTATATCTACAAGTCTGCAATTCGTAGTACAAACAGAGAGTTTTCAGTTTTGAGCTTTTCAGATGTTACTAATGCTCTATATACACTTTTAGAGGATGAAATCTCAAGGGAGTTTTTATACTTTAGGCTTGATGGTAAAATAGAGCACATACTCATAGATGAGTTTCAAGATACCAACATAATGCAGTATAAAATCTTAGCACCTCTTATGAGTGAGATAGTCTCAGGAGTTGGCTCAAGCGAATTTAAAACCCTCTTTTTTGTAGGCGATATAAAACAGTCGATTTACCGTTTTAGAGGGGGAGCAAAAGAGCTTTTTAGACATGCTAAACAAGAGTTTGGGGTACAGACTCAAAGACTTGATGCAAACTATCGAAGCTCTAAAAATGTAGTAGAGTTTGTCAATAATACTTTTGAGCAAACTATTGATGAGTATGAAAGACAGCTTGTAAAGAGTGAAAAAAGTGGGTTTATAGAGGTTTGCTTTGGCGATGAGGTCGAAAAGATGGTTTTAGAGAAGGTAAAGTTTCTGCTTGATAGCGGGGTAGAGCCTAAAGATATAGCTCTGCTTACCCATAAAAATATGGATGCAAAGAGTATTAAGGATAGACTGCTTTGTGAGATTGAGGGTATAAAGATACAGACAGAGGCAACGATAAGTCTTATAAGTGTGCCTATTATTGGTGCAGTTTTGGACTTGATGAAGTATGCTTACTTTAAAGATGAGATATATAGACACAATTTTTTGGTAGTTATGGGTTTTAGTTGGCATGAGAGTCTTGATGTAGGTTGGCTTGATTTAAACAAAACTCCTATGGCTGTGATTATATCTATAGTAAGGCGATATGAGATGTTTGCAGATGATATGGACATCATCAAGCTAGTTGAGCTTAGTGGTCGATATGAGGATATGGAGTCATTTTTGTTTGAGTGTGATAGCTTTAGTGAAGATGCAAAGAGTGAGCAAAATGATGGCATAAAGATACTAACTATCCACAAATCAAAAGGCTTAGAGTTTGAGCATGTTATAGTGATTGACAGACTTGGTGGTAAAAACAATAGAGTCCAGACTCTTCTTTATGAGTATGAAAATATAGACTTAGTTAATATCTACCAAAGAGTAAGTCAGCGAGAATTTTTAGATGAAAAGTACAAAAAGGCCAAAGAGAAAGAGGACATACTAAAAAAAGAGGATACTCTAAATATGCACTATGTAGCCTTTACAAGGGCTAAAAGCTCTTTGATAGTGTGTGCAAAACAGAAGAGTAGTGCTTATGAGCATTTAGCTTTAGATGAGATAAAAAAAGGAAAGATTGAGTTAAAGCAGAGTGTTATATGCAAAGATAAGTCGCTACATGTGATGAGTCAAACTCTACAAAGCTATGGAACTCAAGAGAGTGTTAAAAAAGACAAAGTTAGCAAATCAGACCATTTTGCTATCACCTATGGACTTGCTGTACACTTTTGTCTTGAGATGATGAGTGAGTTTACGCATAGTTCTTTAGAGCAGGCATTTATCTCTACGAGCAATAGATATGCAGCTGTTTTAAGTGATAAAGACTTAACCTCAATCTATGAAAGAGTGAAGATGCTTATAGGTAACAAAGAGTTTTTGTCTCTTACTAGTGGTGCAAAATTATATAAAGAGCAACCTATCGTATTTAATGGCGAAAGAAAACAGATAGACTTGTTAATCGAAAAAGATGATAAGGTTATAGTTGTAGATTATAAAACCTCTCTACATGTAAACGATTCCCACTTAGCACAGATAGGGCTTTACGAAAAAGCTTTGAGCAAAATAAGTGATAAAAAAGTATCGGCTTATCTGGTCTATCTTAGAGAAAAAGAGGTAAAAATATTGACTTAAGAGCTTAAAATGTATATAATTGCAACATACAAAATCAGGGGTGTGTTGTGAGGTTTGATTGCTTGAGAGATAAAAAATGTTTTTACAGGCTTAAAACAAAATTAGCAACTCTTCTTTATCATTTTATTCCAAGATGCCCATACTATAATGCCTACTTTGCCTTTAGGCGTACGGGTGTACATCCTCCTATATATTGATATCTTCTCACACAAATATAAACACAAAGGATGTAAAATGTCAAAAAATTTCATAGTAGGTTTTCCAAGAATTGGGGAACAAAGAGAGCTAAAAAAAGTTCTAGAAGAGTTTTGGGCAAAAAAGTGCTCATATAGTGAAGTAAAGAGGGTTGCAGGTGAGCTTAAAAAACGACATTGGGATTATCAAAAAGAGGCTGGCATAGAGCATATAAGCTCAAATGACTTCTCTTTGTATGATACAGTCCTAGATACATCTTTTATGCTAGGAGCAGTCCCGAAGAGATTTAGAGAGTTAAAAGATGAAGAGCTGTACTTTGCTATGGCTAGAGGCAACAAAGAGGCTACTGCTTGTGAAATGACAAAGTGGTTTAATACAAACTACCACTATATTGTGCCTGAGCTATCTTTGGATGATGAGTATACACTAGACTTCTCAAAAGTTATAGATGAGTATCAAGAGGCTAAGAGGCTTGGAGTTAAGACAAAGATAAATCTAATTGGACCCATAACTTATCTAGGACTCTCTAAAAGAGTAGATGGTGGAGATTGTTATGAATTACTTGGAAAGATATTGCCTCTTTATGAGGAGCTTTTGGGGAAAATTGGCGAGCTTGATAGCGATATTTTGGTGCAGTTTGATGAGCCGATTTTTGTTAAAGATTTAGATACAAAAGTGCTTAGTTTGATAAAGCCTACTTATGACAAGCTAGCAAAAAACAATAAGATTGCTGTTGTTACCTACTTTGAGCACTCAAATGAGGCTACAAGCGTATTGGTTCACACTCCTGTTTGGGCTATTGGTTTGGATTTTTTACATGGGAAAGAGAACTTGGAGTCGCTTGAGATTGTAGCTAAGAGCGGTAAAAAGCTTATTGCTGGTGTGGTTGATGGAAGAAATATCTGGAAAAATGACTTTCAAGCTAGCCTAAATCTTCTAAATACTGTTGCTAAAGTTGTAAAAAAAGATGATATTTTAGTTGGCTCATCTTGCTCGCTTTTACATGTGCCTTTTGCTTTAAAGTATGAAGATAAGCAAAATAGTGAGATAAAAAACTGGCTAAGCTATGCTGTTGAGAAGCTTGATGAGGTATCTATAATCTCAAAGAAGTTTTTTGCCGAGATAGTTGAGTCAAAAGAGCTTGAAGAGAATAAAAAAGCGAATGAGAGTAGAAAAAACTCTTCGCTGATTCATGATGCTTGTGTAGCTAAGAGAGTAGAAAGTCTAGCAAAAGTAGAGAGAGATGAGGCTTATGAGGATAGAATCAAAGTCCAAAAAGAGCTTTTGGGATATGAAGATTTGGCGACAACAACTATCGGGTCATTTCCTCAAACTCCTGAAGTAAGGGCAGCTAGAAGGGATTATAAAAACTCAACTATCTCTGAATATGTTTATTTAGAAGAGATGAAGGGCTATATAGATGAGTGTATCGCCATCCAAGAGGAGATAGGACTTGAGGTTTTAGTTCATGGTGAGCCTGAGAGAAATGATATGGTAGAGTACTTTGGGGAGCAGCTAAAAGGGTATGGCTTTAGTCAAAACGGCTGGGTGCAGAGCTATGGAAGTCGTTGTGTGAAGCCACCATTTATATATGGAGATATAAGCAGACCAGAGCCTATGACAGTGGAGTGGATGAAGTATGCTCAAAGCAAGACTGATAAGATTATGAAAGGTATGCTTACAGGTCCCGTTACTATACTAAACTGGTCATTTGTTAGAGATGATAAGGCAAGAAGCGAAGTCTCAAAGCAGATTGCAGTGGCTTTGAGTGATGAGGTTGATGACTTGCAAAAGGCTGGTATAAAAATCATCCAAGTAGATGAGGCAGCTTTCAAAGAGGGGTATCCTCTAAGAGATAAAAATATAAAAGAGTATGAGAGTTGGGCAGTAAGAGACTTTAAGATTTGTGCAAGTAAAGCCTATGAGCAGACACAAATCCATACTCACATGTGTTATAGCGAGTTCAATGACATCATAAAAACTATCGAAGCGATGGATGCAGATGTTATCACTATAGAGACAGCGAGAAGTGGCAACGAACTTCTTAAAATTTTTGCAAGTGTTGGTTATAAGCAAGAGGTAGGACCTGGTGTTTATGATATACACTCTCCAAGAGTTCCGAGCGTGCAAGAGATAGTAGACCAGATAAAACTTCTGCTTGAAGTGTTACCAAAAGAGCAGTTATGGATAAATCCAGATTGTGGACTAAAAACAAGAAAATGGGAAGAGACAAAACTAGCTTTAATCAACATGGTAAAAGCAGTACAAATCGTAAGAGATGAGCTAAGCTAACTGCCACTCTTTCAACCCGAATTATGCAACTCTATTGCATAATTCGGATTTATACATGTAGGCTATCTTAATCTAATCAAATATCCATCTTCTGTTTTTTGTTTAGTATAGAGATATTTGCCGTCAAGCTCTATAGCAATTCTGTAAAAGCCACTATGTTTTCCTATTGTAATTAACTTGAAATATCTTAAGTCCAAGGTATGAACTTCTGTAAAAAAAGATATCTCTCTTTCAAAATCAACTACTATCTTGTGCGGATTTGTTACTAAAAAATCTCTTATTATTTTATCTTCTGTTTTTATGTGAATTGAGTTATCGCTTATGATGAGTCGTGTTATATCCTTAAAGTTAATCTCTTCTGTTTTTGACTCAATCTTTTTTGGGAGTGTTGGGGCAGTAGTAGTTCGTGGAGATATATTGTTGGTAAGTTTTTTAACTATTAGCCCATCATGCCAATTTATATCTTTGCCTACTTCTACCTTTTTGCTTTGCATAGAGCCATCTAGGTTTTGAAAATGAAACTCAACACTTTTTAGTACTCTAGCACTACTTGGCAGTTTTGTTTCTACACTAGTAAAGCTCTCTTTGGTCTCTTTCTTATCTACCATTTTTCCTGCTTGAGGCAAAGAGACTATAGGTTTAAAGGGATTATCTCTTGCAGTCAATAAAACTACAAGCAGGACAGAAACTATAAAAATATATCTCATCAAAATCCTTTACTGTTTGGTTCTAATCCCCTAAGCTCAAAATACTCTTTTTGTAAAATAGCATTTTGATTTTTCAAAGTATCTACACTTAACTCTAAAGCCTGTTTTTGCGACTCTAAGTCTAGCAGTACATCCAAAGAGCTCTTTCCAAACAATACATCCCCTACATAGATACCAAAACCAACAACAATCACCACAAGAGAGAAGATTTTTAGATAAAACGAAGTCTTGCTTGAGTCTCGTTTTTGTGCTATATCTTTAAACTCCTCTAGTATTTGACTCATCGCTTAAACAGAGTTTTCCCCAAATACTCACTTCCGCTTAACTCCATCTCTATCTCTAAAAGACGATTATACTTTGCAGTCCTCTCACTTCTAGCTGTCGCACCTGTCTTTATCTCGCCACAATTCAAGGCAACGGCAAAATCAGCGATAAAAGTATCTTCACTCTCCCCGCTTCTATGACTCATAACACACTTATAATTGTTTCTTTGAGCTAAACGAACGGTTCTCATAGTCTCACTCACACTTCCTATCTGATTTGGCTTAATAAGAATCGCATTTGCCGTACTTTCGTTTATACCTCTTGTTAAAATCTTCTCATTTGTAACAAACAGATCATCTCCTACAATCTGAATCTTATCCCCAAGCTTCTGAGTCATCAGCTTCCAGCCCTCCCAGTCATCTTCACTAAGTCCATCTTCGATAGAAACTATAGGGTACTTCTCACACATATCAACAAAATACTCAACAAGCTCAGAGCTACTTAGAGTCCTATTTTCACTCTTAAGTCTATAGCCACCCTCTACCGCAAACTCACTACTAGCTGTATCTAAAGCGATTCCAAAATCCTCACCTGCTATATAGCCAGCACTTTTTATCGCTTGCATGATTACCTTTAAAGGCTCTTCGTTATCTTTTAAATTGGGAGCAAATCCACCCTCATCGCCCAAAGCTGTACTCTCTCCTAGCTCTGCGATTATCCTGCTTAGATTGTGATAAACTTCAGTTGCTGCTCTTAAAGCTTCACTAAAAGTATCAAAATTTAACGGCATTATCATATACTCTTGAAAATCTACACTATTGTTTGCATGACTTCCGCCATTGATGATATTGAACATAGGGGCTGGAATAACAAGAGCATTTGAGCCGCCTAAGTATCTATATAGAGGAACTCCCAAGCTCTTAGCTGATGCACGAGCCACCGCCATACTAACTCCAAGAGCCGCATTTGCTCCTAAGTTGCTATAGTTTTCAGTACCATCTATCTCTTTTATGGTCTTATCAATCATGCCTTGATCATAAGGACTCAACCCTATCAAGCCATCTGTTATATCGGTATTGATATTTTCACATGCTCTCAATACTCCCTTTCCCATATATCGCTCACCACCATCTCTTAGCTCTAAAGCCTCTCTTTTTCCCGTACTAGCTCCGCTAGGAACGATAGCACTTGCAACTGTTCCATCACTCAACTCTACAGTCGCTCTTACTGTTGGATTTCCTCTGCTATCAAGTACCTCATCTGCAAAAATATCGTCTATAAATACCATTTTAATTCCTATAGTTATATGCAAGTAAAAATTAAACCTGCTCTTTTGACTCAACCTCTTCGCCCATTCCCATCTGCTCTTTTATCTTATTCTCTATCTCTAAAGCAAGCTCAGATTTCTCTTTTAAAAGTGCCTTAACATTTTCACGCCCCTGCCCCAATCTCGTCTCGCCATAACTAAACCAAGAACCGCTTTTGTCTATGATATCAAGCTTTACAGCATAATCAACAAGTTCACCCTCTTTACTTATGCCTTCACCGAACATTATATCAAACTCTGCTTGATGAAAAGGGGGAGCAACCTTGTTTTTTATGACTTTTGCTCTAGTTCTGTTTCCTATGACCTCATCTCCTTGCTTAAGAGTCGCTATCTTTCTTATATCAATCCTAACAGATGAGTAAAACTTCAAAGCATTTCCACCTGTTGTAGTTTCAGGAGAGCCGTACCCCATAGTCCCTATCTTCATACGAATTTGATTGATAAAGATGATAGTAGTTCCCATCTTGTGAATAATCCCTGTAAGTTTTCTAAGAGCTTGACTCATAAGCCTTGCTTGAAGTCCTACATGTGCATCTCCCATATCACCCTCTATCTCCGTTTTTGGAGTAAGAGCTGCCACAGAATCTATCACTATCAAATCAACTGCCCCACTACGAGTAAGAGTTTCAACAACATCCAAGGCTTGCTCGCCAAAATCTGGCTGAGAAACCAAAAGATTGTCAGTGTCAACTCCCAAGTTGTTAGCATATTTAACATCAAGAGCATGCTCTGCATCAACAAATGCACATATGCTCCCCTCAGCTTGAGCTTGAGCCACTACATGCAAAGCTAAAGTAGTCTTTCCAGAACTCTCAGGCCCATAAATCTCCATAATCCGTCCACGAGGAACACCATCTATCCCTAGAGCTATATCGAGTCCAAGCGAACCTGTACTGATTGAAGCTATTGGCTCGATATTTTTCTCGCCTAAACGAACCAAAGTACCCTTGCCAAAAACCTTGTCTATCTGTTTTATCGCTAAGTCTAGTGCTTTTTTTCTTTTATCATCAATTTCCATGGTATTTTTCCTTTATGATTTATTTTATCATTTTATGGCTTAAAAAATAAATTAAGCTACCATTTTTAAAAAAAAGTTACAATAGCACAGTATTTTTATAAAAGGTTGAATTATGAATAAATCTAGCATGACAATAAAAACAAAAGTATTGATACTTCTGTTTGGGGCGATGTTTGTTTTGGGTGTTGCTATTGTATATAAAGCAACAACAAAGACTAGTAGTGCTTTACTAGAGCAAGCTCATAGCAGTATAAGCTATGCAAGCAGTATAAAAAAGACTCAACTAGAGGCTTTTTTTGATAAAAAAATAGTTGAAATTTCTGTATTATCATATAGTGAAAATTTGAAAAATCTAGTAGATGGGCTTATATATGTACATGATGCGTTAGATGTAGGGGGTAGCGAGCCATTTCCTGTAGATAACCACATGGTAAAAGAGGTGACTTTACAGTATGATTCCTATTTTAAAAAATTTGCGAAGAGTTATGGTTATCTTGATATACTTGTCATCTGCACAAAACATGGGCATGTCATGTATTCTCAGTCAAGAAACAGTGATAAAGGAGCAAATATACGCACTGGAAATCTTAAAGATAGTGGCTTAAATGAAGTTTGGAAAAAAGCAAAAGAGTTACAACGACCAGTTTTTACAGACTTAAGACCATATGAGGCAAACAATAACGAACCAACAATGTTTCTAGGAACTCCTATAACCATAGACGGAGAAACAAAGGCTATTTTAGTCCTTAAGATTGACGATAGAATTACAAGTAGAATTATGAATTTTAGAGAGGGTTATGGAGAGACGCAAGAGAGTTTTCTGGTTGGAGCTGATAAGCTTATGAGAAGCGATAGTTTTTTAAGTCCTAAAACTCACTCCTTAAGAGCTTCGTATAAGAATAAAACAAGAGTAGATACAGAAGCAGTAAGAGAAGCATTGGCTGGAAAAGAAGATACGAGGCTAGTGATAGATCATAATGGAGATTTGGTTTTATCCTCTTTTAGAAAGTTGCAAATAGGAGAAGATTTGGGGTGGGCGATTATCTCTGAGATTGATAAAGATGAAGTTATGGAGTTGTCAAATAGTCTTAGAGATGCAATTTTAATGATTTTAGTAATTGTTTTTATTGTTGTGTTGTTTGTTTCATTTTTTATACTAAATAGCATACTTGTAAAGCCCATGAAACTTTTAGAGGATATGACAAAAGAGATATCCGAAGGAGAGGGTGATTTGACTGGAAGACTTGTTGTCAATGGAGATGATGAGATTGCAAGGGTGAGCAGATACATCAATGCATTTATCGAAAAGGTTCAGATAACTATAAAAGAGGCAAAATCAAGTAGTAGTGAAAATAGCTCAATCGCAGAGGAGTTGTCTCAAACATCTCTACAGATAGGCAAAAAAGCTGAGCAAGAGGCTGAAATAGTCCAAAATGCTACAAAGAAAGGAGCAGAGTTACAAAGTGTGCTAGTTAGCTCTATATCTGAGGCAAAAGAGACGAAAGAGAGCATCGCTAAAACAGGAGAGAGCTTAGAGGAGGCAAAGATAAAGATTACTGAACTATCAAGCGAGGTATATGATAGCTCAGTAGACAATGCACATATGGCAGATAAGCTACAGCAGCTCAACAGTGATGCCTCGCAAGTCAAAGATGTGCTTACTGTCATAGCAGATATTGCAGATCAGACAAACCTACTTGCACTCAATGCTGCAATTGAGGCTGCAAGAGCTGGTGAGCATGGAAGAGGTTTTGCGGTAGTTGCGGATGAAGTAAGAAAATTGGCTGAGCGGACACAAAAAAGCTTAGCGGAAATTAATGCAACCATAAATGTGATAGTTCAAGCCATAGGCGATACAGCAGAAGAGATGAGCAAAAATGCAAAAAAAGCTACTCTACTAGCTGACAGCTCAAGCAAAGTTGGACAAGATATAGATCAGAGTGTCAATAAGGTACAAGACTCCATAAGAGATATAGAGAGGATAATAGGCGGCTATGTAGAAAATGCAGACTCAGCTAACAGTATCATCAAAGAGATAGAGAAAGTAAACCTTCTCTCAAGCGACAATGCAAGAAGTGTAGAGGAGATAGCAAGTGCTGCTGACCATATGGCACAGATGAGTGTTAAACTTTCAAATCTACTCAATAGCTATAAAGCTTAAAACTATAAATCTTTTGTAGTTTTGTAAGAGGTCTATTTACTTCTGTTTGGTATAATCACCTCTTACTAAAGAGAGGTGATTATGAATATAGCTTTAAAAGATATAAAAGATGAAATTTCAAAACTCATAGTTGGTCAGACTAGTGTCATAGACTCGCTACTTGTAGCTCTTATCTGCGAGGGGCATGTCCTTCTTGAGGGGGTTCCTGGGCTTGCAAAAACAACTATCATAAATACTCTAGCAAAAACCCTTGGGCTTGAGTTTGGCAGAGTGCAGTTTACTCCAGATCTGCTCCCTTCGGATATAGTTGGAGCTCAGATCTATAACCCCAAAGAGAGTCAGTTTGAGATAAAACAGGGTCCTGTATTTACAAATCTACTTTTAGCTGATGAGATAAATAGAGCTCCTGCCAAAGTACAGTCTGCTCTGCTTGAGGCTATGCAGGAGAGACAAGTGACTATTGGTGAGAACTCACTTAAGCTTCCCTATCCATTTTTTGTTTTAGCTACTCAAAATCCACTTGAATCAGAAGGAACATATGCTCTTCCTGAAGCCCAACTTGACCGCTTTATAATGAAGATAAGTGTGCAGTATAACACCAAAGAGGAAGAGATAGAGATAGCAAGACGGGTAACATATAAATCAAGCATAAAAATAGAAAAAGTTATGAGTGCAGATAAGCTTGAAGAGATAAAGTCTAGGCTTGATGATATACATGTAGATAGGCAGATAGAGGAGTATATGGCTGATATCATCTTTGCAACTCGTGTGCCTGAAGAGTATGGACTTGGAGAGTTAAAGCCACTCATAAGATTTGGGGCAAGTCCACGAGGAACTATAGATCTTCGCAAAGCGAGCAGAGCCCATGCACTTCTTGCAGGACGGGATTTTGTTACTCCTGTTGATGTTGTGTTTGTCTCTAAAGAGATTTTGCGTCATAGAATTATCTTGGGATACGAAGCAGAGGCACAAGATATAACAACTGACAATATACTTGATAAGATCGTAGAAGCACTACCTATACCGTGATAACTCTTAAGAGGATAGTTGCAAAAAGCAAAAAGTATATCTATGGCGAGCTTTTGGGAGAGCATAACTCAAAACAGATTGGTGATGGTTATGATTTTGCAAAAATAAGACCTTATGAGTATGGCGAGAATATTCGCAGAGTTGATCCGTTTGCAACTGCTAAAACGGGTGAGCTCTATCTAAGGAATTTTTATGAGAGCAGGGAAGTGGATGTAGAGGTTATAGCTCTTATGAGCGGAAGTCTGTTTTTTGGTACGAAAGAGCTTAAGCAAGAGAGTGTAGCAGAGGTCATCTCAGCTCTTGGGTTTAGTACGGTAAAAAACTCAGATAGATTTACTCTATCTATCTTTAGCGATAAGCTACTAGAGAGAACAAAGCCCACCAAAAAAGAGAGCGGGGTTATAGATGCGGTTCAAAAAGCTCTTCAAGTTGATGTTTTAAATAAAACTATTGATTATGACAACTTGGTTCAATATGCTCTTAATGGGATAAAAAAACGCTCATATCTATTTTTGGTTGGGGATTTTTTAGAGATGCCTAAGCTAAAAGCATTGAGCAAAAAGCATGAAGTGGTAGCTGTGAGAGTTAGGGATAGGTTTGAGATAAGTCCAACGAGTATCGGAGAGCTTAGTGTTATAGACCCAAGTAGTGGAAAAATAAGAGAGGTCAATTTTAGTTCAGCTAGTGTAAAAAGGTATAAAAAAGGTATAAAAAAAGCTGATTTGAAATTTGCTAGTTATCTTAAAGATTGTGGAGTGAGGCTAGTAGAGTGGAAGAGCTAAGAGATATAAAGGGATTGATGAGTATAGAGGACTACTCTTTGTATCTTTTTGTTGCAACTG
>CAZLXQ010000019.1:0-16907 GCA_964563675.1 uncultured Sulfurospirillum sp. | reverse complement strand
AGTCGCGAGGAATTTTTACTGGACTTGTTCAGTAAAAAGGGGACAGTAAAATGAATTGGGGAAAAGTAATATATATCTTTTTTGCTCTGATGAGCTTGACTACAACAGTAGGGTTTCTTTATGAGCAAAACGAGGTTACACTTTTTATCGCAGCTGGTGTTAATCTAATCTCTACACTTCTAAAGATTGGGGTTAAAAACATACTCTCAGCAGAGCTTTTTGCAAGTTCGCTGGTTGCGGATCTTCATCTTATTCCAGCATTTTTATTTATGGTGCTTGCAGGCAATGTTCATGTGGCAATTTCGTTAGCAATTGGTGCAATTGTTGCAAATATATTTTCTCTATCGCTCGTACTGATAGAGGCACTAAAAACTAGAGAAGAGTTTTAAGGAAAAAGATGGAGTATAGTCCAGTAGTTATAGAGAAAAAATGGCAAGATTATTGGAGTAGAAATAACTCTTTCGAACCCTTAGATGATTTTACAAAAGAGAAAAAATATATACTTAGCATGTTTCCATACCCAAGTGGACGAATTCATATGGGGCATGTGAGAAACTATACTATTGGTGATGCCATAGCTCGTAACTTTAGGAAGCAAAATTTCAATGTTCTTCATCCTATTGGGTGGGACTCTTTTGGTATGCCAGCAGAGAATGCGGCTATCAAACATAAGGTTCATCCAAAAAAATGGACTTATGAAAATATAGACTATATGAAAAAAGAGCTAAGTGCTCTTGGTCTCTCTTTTTGTAAAACTAGAGAGTTTGCTACTAGTGATCCGCTCTACACAAAGCATGAGCAGTATATCTTTATAGAGATGTATAAAAAGGGCTTAGTTTACCAAAAAAGCTCAATTTTAAATTGGTGTGAAACTTGCCATACTGTTTTGGCAAATGAGCAGGTAGAGGAGGGGTGCTGTTGGAGATGTGCTCAAGAGGTAGAGCAGCGAGATATGCCAGGATACTATCTAAAGATAACTGATTATGTGCAGGAACTTTTAGATGATATTGAAAAGCTAGAAAAAGGTTGGCCGAGTCAAGTCCTAAGAATGCAAGAGAATTGGATAGGAAGAAGTGAGGGATTGGAGTTCGATTTTGTTTTAAGCGATGAGACAAAAATAAAACTAAATGACAAGTTTGATAGATATAGTGTTTTCACAACTCGTCCCGATACAATTTTTGGTGTTACCTATACAGCACTTGCTCTTGAGCATAGTATCGTTAGATATCTTTGTGAAAATAGGCTCTTAAGCGATGAGAAAATCAAAAAAATCAAAGAGATGCAAGCGGTTGGTTCGCGTCAAAGAGCTCAAAACGACAAAGAGGGAATCTCTCTTGATATAGATGTTATCCATCCCTTGACAGGCAAAAAGATACCTATCTGGGTTGCTAATTTTGTTCTTATAGAGTATGGGGGCGGGGCTGTTATGGCAGTTCCTGCTCATGATGAGAGGGATTTTGAGTTTGCAACTAAGTATAGTTTACCTATCACACAAGTTATCAAGAGTGAGAAAAATAGTTTTGATGGAAGCGGAGCTACCATAGAGCATGGAGAGCTTGTGAATTCAGACAAATATACAGGAATGAGCTCCAAAAAAGCACAAAAAGCGATCATCTATGACTTTGAGAAGAGCGGGCTTGGTAAAAAAGTTATAAACTATAAACTTAGAGATTGGGGAATAAGTCGTCAAAGATATTGGGGTGCTCCGATACCTATGGTTCATTGTCCTAAGTGCGGATTAGTTCACGAAGCAGTAGAGAGTTTACCAGTGGCACTTCCTGAAGATATAGAGATAAAAGGAGAGGGCAATCCTCTTGATACTCATCCAACTTGGAAATATACAAAATGCCCAACATGTGGAGCTGATGCTATTCGCGAAACAGATACTATGGATACTTTTTTTCAGTCTAGTTGGTATTTTATGAGATTTACAACCGATAACTCTAAGTGGGAAGAGGGGATGTTTGATAGAAAAAGCAGTGATTATTGGATGAGTGTAGATCAGTATGTGGGTGGCATAGAGCATGCAATCTTGCACCTTCTATACTCTAGATTTTTTACAAAAGTTTTAAGGGATATGGGTTATAGCTCTTGTGATGAGCCATTTGCTAATCTTTTAACACAAGGTATGGTTTTAAAAGATGGCTCAAAGATGAGTAAGTCAAAGGGCAATACAGTTGAACCTGACGCTATTATACAGAAGTATGGAGCAGATACAGCGAGGCTGTTTATACTCTTTGCTGCCCCTCCCTATAAAGAGCTAGAGTGGAACTCAAATGCGGTTGAGGGCGCTTATAGGTTTATCAAAAAGTTTAGTGATAGAAGCTCTAATGCTAATTGTGCTAAAGAGATGCCAAAAATTGAGCATTTAAAGCTTTCAAAAGAGTCTCAATTTGCAAGAAAAAAGGTTTATGAAGCACTAAAGAAGTCAGATGATATATTTGCAAGCGGATACTCTTTTAATACTTTAATCGCAGCTTGCATGGAGGCTTTAAATGCTCTTAGTGTGCAAAAAAATGCAGATGTTTGGACTGAGGGTTATTTTGTTTTATCAAACTTGCTAGAGCCTATCATCCCACACACTTGCTGGGAGTTGAGTGAAAATCTTTTTGGACTTAAAAATTTTACTAAGCTTAAGATTTTAGAAGAGGTTTTTGAAGAGACTGTCATGGTGCTTAGTGTTACAATAAACGGCAAGAGAAGGTGCGAGATAGAGGTAGAAAAAGATAGCTCAAAAGAGGATATTTTTGCACAAGCTAAAAATGCTGCAAATAGATGGCTAGAGGGCAAGAGTATAGTAAAAGAGATTTATGTTCAAAGTAAATTGGTAAATTTGGTGGTAAAATGAGACATCTTAGCTTTTTTTTGATAATACTTTTTTTAGTAGCATGTGGATATAAACCAGCATCACATCAAACTAGAGAGATTTTGGGTGAGCGTATTTATGTTGATGTTACTATAAGCAGACAAGACCCAAGAAATAGTGTTTTGATAAAAGATGCGGTTAATGAATCGGTTATAACAAGACTAGGGGGTAGACTAAGCTCAAAAGAGATGGCAAATAGTGAGCTTCTTGTTAAGATCGGCACAACGACCTTTACGCCTATACTGTACAATAGAGATGGTTTTGTTACCGCCTATAAAGCAAAAGTGTCGCTTAGTATAAAATATGCTACCATAGATGGCAAGAGTGGGAGTTTTTCTCCAACAGGAGAGCATGATTTTCCTGTAGCTGAAAATCCAGATGGGACAACAAATAGTGTGATCTCTGATGCTAAGAGATTTGAGGCTATTAAGCTAGCATCGCTAGATGCACTAAATGAGTTTGTGTCTAGCTTGGCACTTAGAGGTATAAAGAACTAAGAAAGAAGAGGATATATGTCGAGCACTATAAATGAGATAATTAAAGAGAGTTTTGAGAAGCTAAGAGAAGAGCATCTGGCATTTACGCCCGATAACTACAGTAAGATTTTTTGTCAAGTTGCAAAAAGTAGAGGGGTTGTAGTTGAAGATTGTCAAAAAGTTACAAAATATATAAATAAACTAGACAATAAGCTGGCTAATGAAGTAAAAAAACTAAATGCTTCTTCGATAGATCAACTTCTTACTTTTTTAGTAACTAGACTAAATAGGAGTAGCTCAGAGCAGAGCGAACAGCTTATAGCATCGCTTACTCTTCTCTCAAAACGAGTACTTCAGGCTATCTCTCTTTTGCATAACAAAAAAGCAACAACCCTTGCAAATGCCTCTTTAGATAGATTGGATATGAAACAAGACTTAAACTCTATAGAGACTATCAGGGGCAAGTGGTTTGATTTTGTATCTAGTTATGATGATTCATTTTTAAAAAAACTTGATAAATATGGAAAAACTAGTAAAGATGATGTCGAAAAGATGGTTTTTGATATAACTAAGATACTAGGGCGTGATGATAGTGATGAGATATATAAGACAGTTGCCCCTCTTATCGTTGCAGCACTTGCTCCATCAATTGCATCAAGTATGAATGATGATTTAGCGACTATTAGTTATGAGCTTAGAAGTTCTCCAGAATCAATCGCTTCAGCAGCAATGCAAAAGGACATAAGACACTTCATCAAAAAAAGAGTTGAGCTTGATAAAGCAGAGGTAGAAATCAAAATCTCAACTCTTGATAAGATACTTAACAGTATAAACAAAAAGATATTCAAGTTTATTGATAGTAGCAATATAACGGGAGAACAAGTAAGAATTATTAAAAATGACTTAACAAATATAAGTTTAAAAGATGGTAGTTTTGAGTCCGTCAAAGAGAAGCTTCTTAATATTGCAACCTCTTTAGAGCATAAAACACAAGGGTTTAGTCAAAAGATGATAGACAATCATAAAACTATCACTTCACTTCATTCAAGAGTTAAAAAATTAGAAAATGCCCTATTGATTGCAAGAAAAGAGAGTAAAGAGGATTTTTTAACAAGTGTAGCCACAAAAAGAGCACTAAATAGTGAACTAAAAAGAGCGGAGGAGGCATTTAAGAGATATGGGACTGACTATGCTTTGTGTTTTTTAGATATAGACCACTTTAAGGTAGTCAATGATACATATGGACATGATGCGGGTGATGTTATACTCGCTACCCTTGGAAAGATACTAAAAAGATATCTAAGAGAGGTAGATTTTGTTGGAAGGTACGGTGGAGAGGAGTTTTTAGCAATACTTCCAAGTACAGATTTAAATCATGGAGTACACTTTGCAAATAAGATAATAGAGATAATAGAGAACTATAAGTTTATCTATAAAAATGAACGAATTGATATAAAGATAAGTTGTGGTGTAGCTCAACGCTTATTGTGTAAATCTGAAAAAGATACACTCGTGATGGCCGATAAGATGTTATATGAGGCAAAACAGGGCGGTAGAAATCAAGCAATGCCAAAAGTCAAATGAGACTAGAAAAACTTTTGCAAGATAAGCCACTTTACTATGCAAAAATTGATTATGCTAGATTTCCAAATATCTACAACAGAATAAAAAACAGTTTTAAGCCTCCTAAGATAGTGCATATCGTAGGAACAAATGCAAAGGGTTCAACTGGTCGAGCTTTAGCTCATATACTGTATAAAAAGGGTCTTAGTGTGGGGCACTATAGCTCACCTCATATAGTAAAATTCAATGAGAGGATTTGGGTAGATGGTGAAGATGTTGATGATGGAGTGCTTGAGGATGCTCATCAGAAACTTCAAACCATACTCTCAAAAGAGCAAAGCAATACACTTTCGTATTTTGAGTATACTACACTTCTAGCTATGCTGATTTTTTGCGAAAGATGTGAGTATGTAGTTTTAGAGGCTGGGGTTGGAGGAGAGTTTGATGCAACCAATGTTTTTGAAAAAAAGTTGAGTATAGTCACTCTTGTTGGTTTTGATCATCAAGCACTTTTAGGCTCAACCATACAAAAGATTGCGACAACAAAAATTAGAAGTGTAAGCAAAGACTTGCTTTTAGCAAAACAGCATGAAGAGGAGGTTTATAAGATTGCTAGTAAAAGAGTTGAAGAGGTGGGAGGACGCTTATACTTAGCACAGAGCTATTTAAAAAGTAGTTTTTATCATGATTTAGAGGTCTGGGCTAAAGAAAAAACCTATCCATCTTTTTTTATTGATAACTTTTCAACAGCATTTTGTGCAGCTAAGCTTTTAGGATATGAAGCACAGATTGATATACTTGATAGCTTGAACCTATTTGGTAGATGTCAGAAGATTGCCCCAAACATCACTATTGATGTTGGTCATAATCCCTTAGCAGCAACTGCACTCAAAGAGCACTTTAGTGATAAAAAAGTGATTTTAATCTATAATAGCTATGATGATAAAGAGTATAGTGTGGTTTTACAGATTTTAAAACCAGTCATAAAAGAGGTTCAAATAATCAACATAGAGAGTGATAGGGAAGTTTCAAGAGCAAACTTGAAATCAGTTTTAGAGGAGCAAGATATAAAATATTCTATATTCAATAAAACTCAAAAAGAGGAGGAGTACCTAGTTTTTGGCTCTTTTTCTGTTGTGCAGAGATTTATGAGCTTATCTCTATGAGGAATAAATTTACAATAACTATCTCAGACATAAATGGCTCAAAACACTATCTACTTCATCAGATAATTAAAAGATTTGTCCTATATTTTACACTATTCTTGATTGCTATTATCATTTCTGGCTCACTTTTAATCACATTTTTGATGGACGAAGTTACATCTCTTGAGTTCAAAAAGAGCACAATGACTGAGCAGCAAAAAGAGCTAAATATTAAAACAGAGAGCTTAACTCAAGATATAGACAAGAAGAGCAAAGAGCTATACACCATAAAAGAGAAGGTAGCAGAGATAGAGATGCTTATAGGGGTAACAACACCTTTAGAGACACAAATTGATGCTAGATTAGAAAACATCAAGCTAACATCAGCCCAACAAAGAGTATTTTTTGACAATATCCCAAACGGACATGTTTTAAAATACAATGGCTTTACTAGTAAATTTGGCTGGAGGGAGCATCCAGTTTTAAAAAAAAGAGATTTTCATAAAGGAATTGACTATAGAGCAAAAATAATGACTCCAGTTTATGCCCCAGCAAATGGTGTTGTTGAGTTTTCAGGGTATCATAAAGGTAGTGGCTTAGGAAATTTGGTTATAATAGACCATAATTTTGGATTTAGAACAAGTTATGCACATCTTAGTAAAAAGTTTCCTGTTAAAACAGGTACTTTTGTTAGAAAAGGAGATCTTATCGCTTACACAGGCAATAGCGGCCTCTCATCGGGCCCACATCTTCACTACGAGGTAAGGTTTTTAACAAGGCCTTTAGATCCTATCAATTTCATAAAATGGGATAGCTCAAATTTTGAGGAAATATTCAAAAAGGAGAAAAGAGTTTCATGGCAATCTTTGATAAATCTAGTACAAAGTCACCCTCTTCTAGCGAAACAACAATAGTAGCAAGTGGTGCAAAAATAGATGGAGTTTTTAACTGCACATCTCGTCTACATGTAGATGGTGAAATCTCAGGAGAGATTCACTCAAAAAGCATAGTCACCATAGGAAAAGGTGGAAAAATCAACGGAGATGTAGTAGCAAATAGACTCATTGTAAATGGTCTATTTGAAGGGAGTGCAGATTGTGATGGGATTGAAGTTTTAACAGGCGGAAAATTCTCAGGTAAAGCTTTATCAAAAGAGCTTATCATAGAGGCAAAAGCTCAGTTTGAGGGTGAGAGTAAGATAAAAGTAGATAGTGTATCTCCACAAAAGAGAGTTGATATAAAGGCTAAAGATATAAAGGTTAAGTAGATTTGCAACCCTCAGTTTATGAATTTTTTAAAAATGGAGGCGATGCCGGCCTAATTGGTGTTGCCAATGAAAAAGATGCTTTTTTAGTATCTCAAGTAGTAGAGTATGCAGGAAAAAAGGCATATAAGTTACCAGACTTAAGGGCAGATTTTGGTGATGATTTGCTCTCTTTTAGCGATGAGCTTCAGCAGCTTTTAACCACTCTAGGGTGCTATTACAAAGACAAATCAACAAAAAAAGTTCTTATCTCTCCCATAAGAACACTTTTTACTCCACTTCCTTCAAAAACTCTTTTTAATACACGCTCCATAGAGCTTGGTGATACTATAAAGCTTGATGACTTTAAAGAGTGCATGTTAAATTGGGGTTATGTTTTTGTAGATATTGTTGAATCAAAAGGTGAAGTATCTTTTCGTGGCGATATTATAGACATATTTCCCATAGACTCAAAACTTGCTCTTAGAGTATCCCTTTTTGATGATGAGATAGAGAGCATGAGATATTTTGAGTGTGAAACACAAAAAAGCCTCAAGGATGAGTTGGATTTTTTTGAGATAACTCCTGCTCTTTTTTCACTAGATACCAAAGAGTATGATGAGGTAGTTCAAAAGATACAGAGTATCAAGAGCGATAGTTTTCTCAAAGATATACACTCCTTAGGACTTTGGGCTTTGGGTGATATGTGTAAGAGCTATTTTGATGAGTTCGATATATATCTGTTAGATGGACTTGAGGAGGAGATAGAGGAGATCGGGCTTTTTAGTGCAAATAGAGCGGAACAGCTTAACTCTCTACATGTAATCCCTACTGCAAAAAAGTTTAAGCCACTAAATGTTGCTATAACCAATACATTTTTAGATTTTCACAAAGAGAAAAAAGTTACTATTTTAGCAAAGAGTGAGATACTTTTAAGGCAAGAGGGTATAGACTCAAGCTTTGATTTTAAAAAGAGTGATTTGATTGTAAATATCATCAGCTCAAACGAAGTTATCATTTCGCTAAATAAAGACTCTAAGAAGCGAAGAATAAAAAAGGCCTCTATCGTTTTAGATGAGTTAAAAATCGGTGTTTTAGTTGTTCATGAAAACTATGGGGTAGGTCTTTTTAAAGGGCTTCAAAACACAATGGTTCTAGGAAGCACTAGAGATTTTGTTGTGATTGAGTATCAAGGAGGAGATAAGCTTCTTTTGCCTGTAGAGAATCTTGATGTTGTTGATAGATATGTCAGTGATGGTGGGCATCTCGCAGTAGTTGATAGGCTTGGAAAAGGTAGCTTTACTAAACTAAAAGCAAAAACAAGAGCTAAGCTTCTTGAGATTGCTAGCGAGATTATAGCTGTTGCAGCAAAAAAAGAGATGGTAGAGGCTATAGTCTTGCATACTCAGGCTAAAGTAGAGGATTTTCAAAGAGATGCAGGTTTTAAGTATACCGAAGATCAAAAAAAATCTATTGATGAGATATTTGAAGATTTAAACTCCTCTAAGATAATGGATAGGCTTTTGAGTGGCGATGTTGGTTTTGGTAAAACTGAAGTCGCTATGAATGCTATATTTTTAAGTGCGATTAATGGCTATCAAAGCATTATGCTAGCCCCAACTACACTCCTAAGCTCCCAGCACTTTAAGTCGTTAAATAAGAGGTTTAAAAAGTATGATATTCGAATAGAAAAGCTTGATAGATTTACATCTGCTAAATCAAAGACCAAGATTTTAGCAGATTTAAAAAGTGGAGAGCTAAAAGTTTGTGTTGGAACTCACTCTCTTTTAGGGGTTGAGCTTAAAAATCCAGCACTAATCGTGCTTGATGAAGAGCACAAGTTTGGAGTAAAGCAAAAAGAGAAACTAAGGCAGATGAGAGAGGATATACATGTACTAAGCATGAGTGCAACTCCAATCCCAAGAAGTCTCAATATGGCTCTTAGCTCTATCAAGCAGTACTCTCAGATACTAACCCCTCCAGATGATAGAGAGGATATAAGAACTTTTGTAAAGGAGTATGAGCACAAGTCTTTAAAGGAGGCTATTAATCGTGAGATTAGAAGAGGAGGGCAGCTGTTTTTTGTACACAATAGAATCGCAAGCATACAGAGCAAAAAAGAGGAGCTTCAAGAGCTACTTCCAAAGCTAAAGATTTTGGTACTGCACTCAAAGATAGGTGCAACGATAACAGAAAAAGAGATGATAAGATTTGAAAACAAAGAGTATGACCTGCTTCTTTCAACCTCTATCATTGAATCAGGAATTCACATGCCAAATGTCAATACAATCATAGTAGATGAAAGTGAAAACTTTGGAATTGCAGACCTTCATCAGTTAAGAGGAAGGGTAGGAAGAGCAAAAAGAGAGGGCTATTGCTACTTTTTAGTTAAAGACAAATCACAACTCACGCAACAGTCTAAAAAAAGACTGGTTGCACTTGAGTCTAACTCATTTTTAGGTAGTGGTTCTGTTTTAGCTTATCATGATTTAGAGATAAGGGGTGGAGGAAATATTATAGGCGAGGCACAAAGTGGACATATAAAAAATATAGGCTACTCCTTATATCTAAAAATGCTCGAAGATGCTATCAATACTCTTCTAAATAATACTCCAGTTCAAAAAAAAGATATGGAGATAAAACTCTGCGTAAATGCCTTTATAAGCTGTGAGTGCATTAGTGAGGATAGGATTAGACTAGAGATTTATCGTCGCCTTAGTAAGTGTAAAAGTGTTAGAGATGTGCTTGATATTGAGGAGGAGATGATCGATAGATTTGGCAAGCTTGATGTCAATACAAAACAGTTTTTAGATATCATAACTATCAAAATTTTAGCAACTCAAGTCGACATAGTCCATATCTCAAGTTTTGGACAAAATATAACTTTAAAAAGTCAGAGTGAGAAAAAGAGTTATCTAAAATCTAGAAGTAAAGATGATGATGATATTTTAGATACAGTATTGGTATATCTAAGAAAAAAGGTAAAAGATGGATAGTTATGACTTGCTAGAGGCGTTGCATAAAAAAGGGTATCCAAAAAAGGAGAGAGAAGAGCTTTGGTGGCCAAAGAGCGGCTCGTTTGAGGTTGTTGTTGGGACAATTTTAACTCAACAGACAAGATGGGAAAAAGTAGAAAGTAGCTTGACTAACTTAAGAGAAAAAAAGTTGCTAGACTTAGAGTCAATTGCAAAACTTGATGTTAAAGAGCTGTCATTACTTATAAAGCCAAGTGGATTCTATAATACAAAAGCAAAAAATCTGAAAAAACTTTGTCAAAATATATCTCAAGAGTTTGGGAGCTTTGAAGAGTTTGCTTTACATGTAGGCAGAGATTGGTTACTTGCACAAAAAGGTATCGGCGAAGAGAGTTGTGATAGTATCTTGTGTTATGCTTGCAAAAGAGAGGTTATGGTGGTTGATAGCTATACCAATAGGCTTTTGCAAAAATTTGGGTATGAGTTTGAGAGTTATACCGAGCTACAAGAGTGGTTGGTTTATGGGGTTGAGAGTAATCAAAAAAAGATAAACAAGCTTTATGGCAAAGAGGTTCCTCTACATGTAGTTTATGCTAGATTTCATGGCAAAATAGTTGAGTTTTGCAAAGAAAATAGGCAAGGAAAAGATATAGATATAACTATTTTTGGATTATCTCCTCTTTAGGCTCTCCTAGATAGTAGCCTTGAGAAAAATCAGCCCCCATTTTTTTGACTATCTGGGCTATCTCTTTTGAGTGGACAAACTCAGCAACACTTTTAGCTTTAAGATTTTTGGAGAGACCTATGATAGATTTTACAAGTATTTGAGAGTTTCTATCGCTATCTATATTTTTAATCAAACTACCATCAATTTTTATAAAATCTGCACCTAAGTTGATGACATGGTCAAAGTTTGAGTAGCCAGTACCAAAATCATCTATAGCAATTTTAGCATCGAGCTTTTTAATCTTTTCTATAAATTTAGCTATAAACTTATAGTCTTTAATCTTTTGAGACTCTACAATCTCAAAGATTATGCGATTTGGATTTGGAAATTGCTTAAGCTTGTTTAGGATAAAAGAGACTGTATTTTTATTGGTTATATCTTCTATGTTAAGATTTATAGAGAGGTCGTATTGTGGCAGGTTTTCAAATCTTTTAAATGCTTTATTGATGACTATTTCTGTAATTTTTGGATATAGATTAGCTTTTATGGCGATATCTAAAAAGAAAAATGGAGATAAAATCTTTCCATCATCTCTTACAAGTCTAACTAATGCCTCATATTTTACTATTTTATTGTCTATATTGTCTATTATTGGTTGATAGTGCACCTCGATTTGATCGTGTTTAATTGCATGTTTTATCTCGTTGATACGCTCTATGTTGCCTTGATAGTCTGTATGATTTGCCATGCTACTTCTGTATAGTAGCCATTTTTTATTTTCAGATTTAGCAATCTTTCTTGCTATATCAACACACTCAAGTAAATTTTCAGTTTTTTCACCCTCTTTATAAAAAGCTACACCAGCATAAACATTGATACTTATACCACCAGCAAAGATAGAGTCCACCTCTTTTGACTCTATGTCATCTATAATCTCCTTAACTACCTTTTCATAATTCTCCTTAGATAGACAGTTTCCATCAAAAAGTAGTAAAAAGTCATCAGAGCGCAATCTGTATACTCTACACTTAAGCTTTTGAGATATCTCTTTTAGATGAATAGAGAGTCCGATCAATACACTATCAGCAATTTTACTACCATAAAATTGGTTCAAGCCACTAAAATTGTTGATGTTTAGATATATCAAGCTAGCCTTATTGATGAGTGGTAGCTCCTCTATCAATTTGTTTCTATTTGGTAGGTTTGTTAGTAGGTCAATATTGTGCTCTTCAAGCTCTTTTTTAAATTTTTCAAGCTCAGTTATATCATGCCTTATAGCAATATACTCTACTATGCTACCTTGAGTATCTACTATAGGCAGAATCGTCGTTTCAGATATGTAGGTATCTCCATCTTTAGATCTGTTTTTAACTACTCCTTTCCATATCTTCCCTTTCTCTACAGTACTCCACAACTCTTTAAAGGTTTTTTTTGACATATCAGGATGCCTAAGTATATTATGAGGTTTACCTATTAGCTCCTCTTCGGTATAGCCATAGATGTCACAAAACTTCCTGTTTACATAGGTAATATCCCCATTTGTATCTGCCTTAGATACTATACTTATCTCATCTATTGCCATTTTGTATATATCCAAAAAAGTGATATTTTCAGCTAGTCTATGGCTCATGCTATTAAATGCCAATAACGCTTCGCCTATCTCATCCTTTAAATCAACCTTTATCTGTATGTCAGTCTCTCCATTTTCAATTCTTTTAGAGGCACTTGAGAGTTTTTGCAAACTAAACAGAGTGCTCACATATAAGAAGCTAGAGAGATAAATAGAGATAAAGAGTATTGCTATAAAAATAATCAACAAAAAGATAAACCCAAAGAGCATCTCCTTTTTAAGTTTTTCAATCTTAAGCTCATACTTTGCGAAAAGTATCTCTTCTAGCTTTAGCTGCTTATCTATAAGTGCAGTAGCTTGTTCAAAAAAAAGTATTTGGTTAAAGATAGTTTTTTTTGTCGATATGATAGATGATTCTAGAGTATCTAGCATCTCTTTTGTTGCATATACTATACTGCTCAATTGTTTATTTATGAGTTTAGTGCGGTATAGCTTAGAATTTTCAACTATGCTGTTTAAGTGTAACTCTATAGAATTTTTAAGAGAAGAGAGCTTTTCTCTCTCTAGTTTCGTTGTACTGCTATCCGCAAGAAACACAACAGCTTCTCCTCTTAGTTGACCACTATACTCCTTAAGACTTGGCACATCTATAGTCAACATTGTGCCAACATAGTCAAGGATAGGCTCAGAGCTAATAAGGAACTTTGTTTCAAAAGAGGATATTTTTAGTAGAGACATAAGCTCAGATATGATATTGGAGTGCATAATAAAGATGTAACTACTGCTTTTTTGTGTTGCTATATTGTCAAACCTAATATCCTCTAAACTCTTCTTTATAAAATAAAACTCCCTTTTTTCTAGTATAGAGTGGCGGTGGTTAAGCTGGAGCAGGCTAGATAAACTCTCTTCTATATCAACTTGTGCCTCTTTTATGAGGTTTATAAAATCTACATTTCCACTTAGGTAGCTATTAAAAGCTCCTCTATGAATCTGAATTGAAGTGATAAGAGCACTGATATGTTTACTATACAAAAGACCAACAAGCTGTTTTTCATATATGCTGTTTTTTGCAATAAAATTGGTAGTTATGATAACAGAAGGAGCAATAAGAAGAGTAAACATGACACTAATAGACAGGACAATCTTATGCTTAAAAGAGAGCCTATTCATAAATGAATTGGTGGGATGTAGTAGTCTTTTGAAAAACAAAATACCCTCCTTAGAAACTTATGTTGATTTTTGCTCTTTTTTGTATGCTATAATTATAGCATATGCTTCATCTTTTAGTTTAAGCTTCTCTTTTTTAAGAGTCTCAAGTGCCATCTTCCCCATATGCTCTCGCCCCTCTTCGATGTTGATTATTTGCTGATCTAGACTATTGTGTTTTTCAAAAATTTTAACAAAGTGAGCATTGTTTACTTTTAGTTCCGAGATTGTATCTCTGTATTCATGTAGCATTTTTTCCCTTTTTGTCTATCTAAAATTTATTGCATCAAAAAAGCGATTAATTAAAGATAAGTTTATGTTCTATATTCTGCATTTATTTTAACATACTCATAGCTCAAATCACATCCATAAGATACATAGGATGCACTTCCTGCATTTAGGTTACATGTAACTCTATAAGAGTCTTGCTTCATCACTTTAAGCGCTTTTTGCTCCGTCCTCTTATCAAGACTTGGATTCTCTCTTGAGTAGACCACTACACTATCATAAGAGATAACCAAATCCTCCTCTTTGCATGTAACTCTGCTAGCTCCAATAGTCGAAGCTATCCTTCCCCAGTTTGGATCCTCTCCAAAGAGTGCAGTTTTTACTAAAAGAGAGTTACTTAGAGCCCTACTTGCCTTTTTTGCCTCTTCTATATTGAGTGCATTTTTGACTTCAAAAGCTACTACTTTGTTTGAGCCTTCACCATCTCTCAATATCTCAAGAGAGAGATGCTTTGTTAGTCGATTTAGTGCTTCGCTAAAAGCATCTCTATTGTATGCTTTGCTTTTGGCAGATGAGAGTAGCATAACAGTATCATTGGTAGAGGTGTCCCCATCCACACTTATAGTGTTAAAAGAGCTCTCAATAGCGATTTTTAAAAGCTCATCCATGTCATTTTTCGGTATATTTGCATCTGTAAGGATAAAGCATAGCATAGTTGCCATAGCTGGATTTATCATACCAGCTCCTTTGCAAATTGCAGCTATATGAAAAGAGTTGCCATCTTCAAGCTCAACTTTGAAACATAACTCTTTTTTAAAAGCATCAGTTGTCATGATAGCTTGAGTAGTTTTATTTGAATCAGATGAGTTGAAATCAAATTTATCAAAAGCAGTAGAGATTTTTTCTATATTTAGCCTGTATCCTATAACTCCCGTTGAGCTCATGATGGGGTTTTGTATGTTTGGTAGCTTCTCTTTGAGTTTATCAAATATCTTCTCTATATCCTCGATACCTTTTAAGCCAGTCATAGCATTTGCATTTTTGGAGTTTAACAGAAGAAAGTTAGTTTTAAAGTTTTTGTTATAGTTTAAAAAGTGCATAAGAGGAGCAGCTTTGAAGCTATTTTTAGTAAAGAGAGCTGAAACCTCAAAAAGTTCATCACCTCTTATAAAGCCCAAATCAATTTGATTGTTAGGCTTTACTCCAGAACTTACACCACCACAAAAAAAACCATTTACATTTTCAAGTCCATTTTTGATAGAAAAAATATCAAACATATTTCAATTCTTCGGGCTTATGTCTCTTTCTAACAATTCTTTTAGTGGCTCTGATGCTCTCCCCAGTCCCAATAACAAGTAGTTTTGAGCCAGTACCAACCAAAACATCACCTTTTGGCATAGGAAAAAATATATCATTTGCATCTCTAATTCCAACTATACTAACATTGGTTATATCTCTTAAGCGAGCCTCTTTTAGCTTCTTAAATCTCATCCAAGAGTGGTTAGGAACTTTAATCTCCTCCATGTCAATTGGAACATCTTTTCTGTAGAGGAGATTTTCGAGCATATTTTCCATATCAGGTCTAAGGCTCATTGAGCGAAGTCTTTCAGCCATGAGTTTTGTAGCACTAATCACTCTATCGGCTCCAAGTTTTTTAAGCTTTGTCATGTCGTTGTCATTGATCGCACTAGCTATGATGTAGTAGGGGCGTTTTAATTTGAGCTCTTTTTCATAGAGTCTTGTTGATGCTATTTGGGCTATATTATCAGCACTATTTTCACTAAGGGTTATAAGCCCTTTTGCACTTGAGAGATATGCTTTTTGAAGAGCTATCTCGGTGTGAGGATCCTCTTTTATGAAGTATGGATATTTATGCTGCATTGCAATTTTTTCCATATCAACTCTAGGGTCAATAACAACAAAAGGTATATGATTTTCACGAAACTGCTTAGAGAGCTCTATCGTAATCTCGTTGTGATGACAAATAACAAAATGATTTTTTAATCTAGCGATTTTATATAGCATTCGTCGCTCCTTGATAGTGCTTATAAGTTGACCTTTGTTTAGAACTTCAACCAGTACACCTATGGAGAATGTAAAGAGCCCAAATCCTAAGATGATAAGGGCTATAGTAAACAGTCTTCCAGCTGATGATATAGGAGAAATCTCTCCAAAGCCTACTGTGGTAAAAGTTATACCTGCTTGATATATCGCATCAATCAAAGTAAAGTCGTCTATAGCAACATACCCAAGAGTTCCGATCATCATCATGATAACTACAAGTATAAAAGGTAGACGAAATGGTTTTAGCTGTTGATATAGTTTTGTGTTTAAATCAACATGAGGAGTTGATCTAACTGACCAGTTTAAAAGTTTTTTTAGCTTCACCTTTACTATCCCCTTTTCAAGGAGCGAAGCCCCTTAAAAATTCCTCGCGACTGAAGCACGAAGCAGGAGCTTCTGTATATCTTTACTGTCCCCTTTTTACTGAACAAGTCCAGCAAAAATTCCTCGCGACTGAAGCACGAACTTTTACAGTATTCTATTGATATCTAATTTAAGCATTCTTTTTCATTGTTCTTAGTGTTGAAGCTGCAACTTTGATTTTTTTTGTTGTTCCGTCTTCTAAAGTAACTCTTACAGTCCTTAGGTTCGGAAGAAATTTTCTTTTTGTTCTGTTTTTAGCGTGGCTTACATTGTTTCCACTCATCGGACCCTTGCCCGTAATCGCACATCTTCTTGCCATAATCAATTTCCTTGAATTTTTATAAAATACTACACAAGCTGTTCTGTGTGTAATTTGAGATAATACCATAAAATTTATAAATGTCTTATGAAAGTAAAGCTACAATACAAAAAACAACAGGAGCACTAGTGAAATACCTATCTAAAAAAATAGCAAGTAAAACAAGGACAGTAAAACATCCTACAGAAGTTTCTACTTCGTGCTTCAGTCGCGAGGAATTTT
>CAZLXQ010000018.1:0-17176 GCA_964563675.1 uncultured Sulfurospirillum sp. | reverse complement strand
TAGTTCACAAGCTTTTATGTAGGAGTTACTCTTTTATATACCCCATCTCCAAAAGCTTATCATAGATTTTGGAGATAATTCCCCCTGTTGCCGCTCCTCCACTTCCGCCGTGCTCAATCATAACACTAACAATATACTGAGGATTATCATATGGTCCATAAGTTGCAAACCAAGCATGTGAACGGCGATAGTACTCTACTTCACTAGGGTCCATGCGCTCCTCCTGATCTTGAGGAATACTAACAACTTGAGCCGTTCCAGTCTTGCCTGCTATCTCTACCTTGGAATTGATATGTGCATATGCTGTTCCTCTAGGGTGTGAAACAACCTCTCTCATAGCTTCTTTTATAAGCGGAAGATTTCTCTTTTGTGTTAAGCTTAAAGTTTGCTTTTTTTCATAGTTGATATCTACGCCATCGATACTTTTTATAAAGTGCGGTGTAACACTATAGCCAGTTGCCATCAAAGCCATATGTTTTGCTACTTGCATAGGTGTTGCTAAAAAAAACCCCTGTCCTATTGAGGTGATTAGTGTTTCACCCTTAAACCAAGGCTGTTGATACCTCTGCATCTTCCAAGCTCTCCCAGGAACTGAGCCTATAAACTCACGGGGTAAATCTACTCCTGTTTTTACACCAAATCCGAAATCTCTCAGGGCTGGTGAAATTCTATCTATACCAACTCTTAGGCTTCCTTTATAAAAGTAGTCATCACAACTCTCTCTTATAGCTTTTTTTAGATTTGTCTCAAGATGACCCGTTCTCTTCCAGCATCTAAAATTTCTCCCACCAAGCTCCATAGAGCCAGTGCAGTAAAAACTAGTTTTAGGTGTAATTAGTCCAGAGTCTAAAAATGCCAACCCGACTCCCATCTTAATAACCGAAGCGGGGGGATATAGTCCGTTGATAAGTTTATTTGTAAATGGCTTTCTAAGATCAGTTGTCAGCTCCTCCCAGTCTTTATGAGTAATACCACTTACAAACTTGTTTAGGCTAAATTCTGGAAAACTACCAGCTGCTAATATCTTGCCATTTTTAGCATTCATCACTATAACACTTCCACTTCTTTGACCAAATAGTTTTGTTATATACTTCTGTAACTCTAAGTCTAAGTTGAGCTTTATATCACTACTCGTTGGAAGTTTTTTATCTATAATCTCTAGTTCAACATTAAAAGCAGTCACTTTTGTCTTTTTGACTCCTTTTTCACCTTGCAAAACTGCATTATAGTATCTCTCAATACCACTTCTTCCTATAAATCCTGTAAGCTTTGCAACTTCATTTACTTGCTCCTCTTTTGCATTTGTTCTTGCTACATATCCGATTACATGTGAAGCTAGTTTGTCATGAGGATAGTAGCGTCTTGAGGCAATTTTGATTTTTAAATTCTCCCTTAGTGAGAGTTTTGAAAATACTCCTATAATATCGTCATGTGAGATAAAATCAACAACCTTTACAAACTCATGAGAGTAGGGAGAATCTCGTCTTATATAAAGTTTTTTTAGCTTTTCTGCTTCAAGAGTATCAAGTTTTTTAACTATAAAATCTATCTCTGCATCTAAAATATCTTTTTTTCTTTTTGAGCTTAGTTGTGGCTTTATAGCTATACTAAAGCCTAGTTTATTTACAGCAAGTGGCTTTGCATTTATATCAAATATCGAGCCACGAAGTGGTGCTAAATCTTCAGTTTTGATTGCATTTTGCTGAGCCAACTCCTCATAATAGATATTTGATTTTATACTTATGTAATATACTCTTGCAAGCAACACAAGCCAAAAAACTGCAAAAATTAATAATAGAAATTTTATCCTCATGCTTTGCTCCTAAGAATGATAATAGCAAGTATAACATCTATAAGTATATAATAGAGATAGGCTTGTAACAAAAAGGTAGGAGCATCTTGTTGTAAAATATACGCTATAAATGAATTTAGTAAAAAATGCCCCAAATAGGCTGAGGCTACATATATAATAATTATGCAACTTCTACATGTAAGGATATTTCTTATTTTATTCACAAAAAGATAGTAAAAAATCATAAAAAATAGAATTGAAGAGAAGAGATAAAAGCCTTTGTCTAAATCATATATACTTAGATATATAAAGCTAAGATAGACATAAAGCCTATGTTTTTTATCTTTAAAATTTATAACTATATATGCAAAAAATACCCCAACAAAAAGAGGCAAAAAAGTGTAGAGTGAACTTAAGACTTGGTAAAATACCAAAAATAGGCATATAAGAGTTAATCTTAGATGGTTTTGATTAGTGCTATTTCGTCGCATACTGGAAAGTGTTTACATTTAATACAGTCAGCCCAAATCTTGTGATCTGGTAGCGACTCTTTTGGAATCTCTTTGAAGCCGATTGACTCAAAAAAACCCTGTTCATAAGTAAGAGTAAAAATCTTTTTAACATTTAAGTCTCTACCATCCTCTAGCATAGCTTGCACCATACCTTTACCAACTCCTTTGCCTCGACACTGCTCAGATACAACAAGACTTCTTATCTCTCCCAAGTCATATGCATGAAAATGAAGAGCCCCAAAACCTACTATAGTCTCCTCTTTTTTTGCTATAACATAAGAGCGTATATTTGTTGCCATCTCATCAGAGCTTCTAAAAAGAATTGTGCCTTTTTTGACCTCATTTTCAACTAAATTTTGCATCACTACTATGTCGCTTAGTTTTGCTTTTGTATAAAGTATCAACTCTATGCTCCAAACAGAGCATCAAATATCTCATCAATTACTTTTTGCACTCCTTTCCCTTTTGAGCTTGATACTGTTAAGCAGTTCGGATATATCTTTTTTAAAGCACTTAAATCTTTTTGTTTTAGTTTATCTGATTTAGTAAATATAACTAAAATTTTCTGATCAGCCCTACATATCTGATGAAGATAGTTTGAAACCTCTTTATCTATCTCAAGAGATGGGTGGCGAGAATCTATAAGATGAACAAAAAGCCTGATTGAAACTCTCTCTTTTATGAATTGAGTTAAATTTCTCTGCCATTCATGTTTTATAGACTTCGAAACTCTAGCATATCCAAAACCAGGAAGGTCTACAAGTCTTGCACTATAGTCTTTGTCATCTTTTTTGAATTTTATATCAAAAAAGTTTATAAGTCTAGTTTTTCCAGGAGTTGACGAACTTTTTGCTAAATTTTTTCTCGAAGTCAATGCATTTATGATAGAGCTTTTACCAACATTGCTACGCCCTATAAAAGCTACTTCACTAGTATTTTCAGCTAAAACTTGCTCTACAGTTTGGGCTGATTTTACAAAAGTTGCCTCTTTTATTATAGTCATCTCTATCTCTTCTCATCAACTTTAAATATAAATTTTACAGGCTCTTTTCCATTACTCTCAACCTTGTAGCGACCCGCTATTTGGTCTATAAAAATTCTATCGCCGTGAACCTTTTTATTTGTCACTTTTTCATGCAAAAAAGCATCTCCAATAAGAGTATATTGATCTTCAAGGGGATTATAAATCATGGTTTGAGCTGAACCAAAATATACTCTATCTTCCATTATCAAATCTATTTTTACACCACCAAATGCTCTATATTTTAATGGCTGTCTATTTTTGTCAAAAGTTATAACAACCCTATCTGCAACCAATCTGTCTTCATCTTTAGTCACAACTACATTTCCCGTAAACTCAGTAATACTCTCTCTCTCATCAGCAAAAAACTTATCAGCAACTATTTCAACACTCTGTGCACTTAAGAGACAAGCCAAGCTAAACATAGTCAATATTAATCTCATTTTCACTCTTCCTTTTTTATAACTGTTTTGATGCTCTTCGCAAATATCTTGCCCTCAATGCTTTTATAAACCAAAGAGGCTCCACTAGTAACTGATCTATTGTCTTTTAGTATAAATTCAGTATTGGTTTTTGCCACCTCTGTTTTTAAATTGTACTCTATTTGTTCTGTTTTAAAATTTATACTATTGCTATTGCTGTAGCGAACATCTCCCTTAAGAGTCAAATCATCTTTTACTAACTTTCCACTATCTGCTTTAAGGTTTTCAAACATATTGTCCTCTGACCTTCTAGTGATATCTATAGTGTAAAACTTATCATAGTTTGAAAATCTTAAAACTTTTGTAGCTTTTGCTATGTACGAAACTCCATCTTCTGATATAGAGTAGTTCACTACACCAACCATCTCTATATTTGGCTTGTTCATGTTTGTTTTACTTGCCCCTAAAACATAAGGCTCTTGATACAATAAAAAAACCGTTACGGCGATAAATAGAGTTATAAAGTAGTATAGTAGTTTTATTGCCAAAGCTTCAAAAACTCCTCTTCAAGCCCCTCTTTTTGTACTATCATCTCTATCATCTCTCTTACCGCACCTTTTCCTCCATTGGCACTTAGTAGAGTTTTGACACTCTGCTTTATAAGCTCTGCTCCATCATTTGGAGCAAATGACCATCCAGCACTTTTAAGCATCATCAAATCATTCAAGTCATCGCCAATAGCAGCAACATTTTTCCAAGCTAAGCCTTCCTCTTTTATAATCTCTTCTAAAACTCTTTTTTTGTCTTTGATTCCTTGATGAAGATGAGTTATGTTGAGCTCTTTTGCCCGTCTAGCTACTATCTTTGAAGCTCTTCCTGTGATGATAGCACTCTTTAGTCCAAGCCTACTCCAAGAGGCGATTGCTAAGCCATCTTTCACATTAAATGCTTTAAACTCATCTTGCTTGCTTCCATAAACGATACTACCATCTGTCAAACAGCCATCAACATCAAATACTAAGAGCTTTATCATAACACACCCTTTGTACTAGGAACTCCCACTCTATCATTCTTTAAGATTGAACGACGAAGTGCAACAGCAAATGATTTAAAAACCGCCTCAAGTATATGGTGCCTATTCTTACCTCGCTTACACTCAATATGAAGAGTCAAGCCAGCACTATTTACAACAGCTCTAAAAAACTCTTCTGCTAGCTCAACATCAAACTCTCCAACTTTTCCACATATATCAACATCATAAACAAGATAAGCACGATTACTCAAGTCCAAACTACTCTCTACAGCAGCTTCATCCATAACAACAATAACATTTGAGTATCTCTCTACACTCTTGACTGGATAAATTGCCTCTTTTAAAGCTTGTCCTAGGACTATGCCTACATCCTCCACACTATGGTGAAAATCTATATGTGTATCGCCTCTACATGTAACACTCAAATCAACCAAAGAGTGTTTTGAAAAAGCCTCTAACATGTGATCAAAAAAACCAATCCCTGTTGAGATACTTGATACTCCTGTACCATATAATTCTAACTCTATATGTATATCTGTCTCTTCTGTTTTTCTATCTATTTTTATCATTTTGTTACTCTCTTACTATGAATGATCCGCTAATTCCATCACTCTCTTTATAGTCCCTAGCTTCATTTTCACTTCTAAATCCTGTCAATAAGACTCTATAGAGCAACACCCCATCTTTGCGACTAGTTGTAACTTTTGAGCTATACCTACCACCCCTGTCTCTATATCTTTTTGCATACCTATATGCTCCATCTTTGCTTTTAAAAGCACCAATTTGAATCGCATAGTTGCCCATAACTACACTTTGTACTGCTCCTTTTTGCTTTCCAACAACCCCATTGAAACCAATTACATCAATGCGTACTGGAGCGGTACCATCTCTTATCATATCAACCCTACGAGCTCCCTCTTTGGAGAGGTCTATGATTCTCTCTTTTACAAAAGGTCCTCTATCATTTATCCTTACAACTATAACTTTTCCATTTTTAAGATTTGTTACTCTTAGCATGGTATTCATAGGTAGTGTTTTGTGGGCTGCTGTCATAGCATACATGTTGTATCGCTCACCATTTGATGTCAGCTTGCCATGAAAGTTTGGTCCATACCAACTCGCCATACCGCTAAAAGAGTCGCCCATACTTACCATCGTTGGATAGTATCTCTTGCCCATAACCGTGTATGGTCTCATTGTTGCTCTATGCATATTTTTAGAGTTCTTCATCTGTGCTGATGGCTCATCCAAGCCGATATGAACATACCTCTGCTTAGTAGAGCATCCACTAAATAGTAAAATAGCTAGTAAAATTATAAAGCCTCTAATATACATAAGGTATATCAATCCTCTCGCCCACTCTAATTAATGAACTTTTTTTGTTATTGGCTATCTTGATAGCACTTATTGCTACATTGAATCTTTTAGATATCTCTCCTATTGTATCTCCTGCTCTTATTGTATAGCTCCTTGTTTTTGGCTTTAAAACAGGAACAATAAGCTTCTTATTCACTCTTAGAGTATTTGACTTTAGTCTATTGAAGTCTTTTATCACCCTATAAGATACCCCATACTTTTTTCCTATAGAGTAGAGAGAATCGCCTCTCTTAACTTTATGAACAAAAAATCTTCCGCTATCTTTTTCGGGATTAAAGTTGTGTGCAAACTGTATCTGCTTTCCATAAGGCAGATAGAGATGATAAAACTCTTTTTTCGGAGGAATAAAACCGTAGTTTAGATGAGGATTGTATGACTTTAGCTCCTTGTATGACATACCTACACTGTCTGCTACATGAGCTAGTGTAGTGCCACCTCTCACTTCTACTCTTGAAAATGTATGAGTTGAGCCACTATTCATAAGATGTCCCGCGCCATGTCCAACTATAAAGTCAGTATTGTTAGACAAATACTGCATCATCATGATTTTTCTTATGTAAATTCTACTCTCTTTTGGGATATACATCTTATCTCTATCAAGCAATACTGCTAAATCATCAGTACCAGCTCTTTTAATAGCTCTGCTTAATCTTCCTTGACCACAGTTATACGCAATAGCAGCAAGATACCACTTACCAAACCTATCATGGAGATGTTGTAGATACTTTATAGCTGCAGCAGTTGACTTTATAGGGTCTCGCCTCTCATCAACATATATATCAATCCTCAAGCCAAGCTTCTTTGCAGTTGCTGGCATAAACTGCCATATACCAACTGCACTTGCACTTGAGTAAGCTTTTGGTTTAAAATTTGACTCCGCCATAGCAAGATACAAAAATGCATCAGGAACACCTGCCTCATTTAACATACTTCTTATAACTGGTATAAACCTATTGCCATTCTCTAGCACTCTTAAAAAGTGTTTTGTTCTATATCTATCAGAGTTCTCTTTCATGTTTATAAAAACAAGGTCAGTCATAAAAGTTGGGCTAATATCAAGACTCTTTAAAACTTTTGCTTGCTCTTGGTAGTTTGAACCTGTGCTGAAAAAAGCATTTGCACTCTGAATTAACACAAAAGTCAATAGTAAAATTTTAAACAACATCAAACCTCCCCTTCATAAATAAAATGATGATATCTCAATTTCACTTTGCAAATGCTTTAAAAAGTCTTTTAGCATTATTTGTAGTTAAATTTTCTATCTCTTTTATATCTTTTTTCAATATCTCTGCGATTTTTTCTACAACAAATTTAGTATAAGCTGGTTCATTCCTTTTTCCTCTGTAGGGGTGTGGCGATAGATATGGGGCATCAGTCTCTACCACTATCTTATCTAGCGGAATTTTAGACAATATCCCTACTAAGCTTTTAGCATTTTTAAATGTTAAAACACCGCCAATTCCAAAATAAAACCCATCATCAGCCAAATCAAGAAGATGCTCACTTGCATTATAACAATGCAAAACTCCCCCTACCTCCTTTGCCCCACTCTCAACTAGGATAGTTTTACTGTCTCTATTTGCACTGCGTATATGGACTATCAGAGGCTTTTTAACACTCTTTGCCAACTCAATATGAGCTCTAAAAACCTCTTGCTGAGCTAATTTTTCAGCCATCTTCTCATCTTCATCATCAAGAAGCCTATAGTAATCAAGCCCACACTCCCCAACAGCTATGCACTTCTCATCCTCTAAAAATTCTCTTAATCTCTTCTCATCATACTGTTCACGATGATATGGATGAACTCCTGCTGCAAAATATATATTTTCATAACTATTAGCTATCTCTCTTGCATGCTCCAAGTCATCTATATCAGCTCCAGGAATCAAAACCCCGTCAACTCCGTGCTGTTTTGCACTCTTTATAACCTCATCTAAATCATCTCTATATCTCTCATCATCAAGATGTGCATGTGTGTCTATTATCACTATGCTAACTCTACTCTATTTCGTCCGCTATTTTTTGCTTTATAGAGTGCCATATCAGCCTGATTTATCATCTCCTCTATGCCATCTTCACTATCAAATGCAACCCCTATGGAAACGGTATATTTTATCTCATTGGAGTTGATAGAGATTCTATTGTTAGCAACCTTTAGCCTAAGACGCACCAAAAGCTCCACTGCACTACTTTTATCTATATCCTTAAGAAGTACACAAAACTCCTCTCCACCAAATCTAGCAACCATGTCTGAGCCTTTTATACTGTCAGTTATAAGCCTAACTAACTCTTTTATAGCGATATCGCCCGTATCATGACCATAGGTATCATTTATATTTTTAAACTTATCTATATCTATCATAGCAACTGCAAACTCTTCATCACTATGCCCACACTCATCTACATACTGATTTATCTCTTTAAAAAAGCTTCTTCTATTTCTTGCTCCTGTTAAAAAATCCCTATTTGCCATATCGCTTATAGTTTCGATATACTCTAGTAGTTCAACCGCATTATTTACTCTACAAACTAGCTCCTCTTTTGTAAAAGGTTTGTTTATAAAGTCATTTGCACCTACTTTTAAAAACTTTGAAGAGACCATCTCATCACTACTAGCTGTAATCCCTATAATGCTCATCTGCATTTTAGTATACTCCTCACGAAGAGTTTTTGTCAACTCAAATCCATCAATTACTGGCATGTTATAGTCAGTTAAAACTAGCTTCATATCAGGATTATCTTTTATGTAGACAAGAGCCTCTTCTCCATGAGCTGCACTAAAAACTCTGTACATCTGTAGCTTCAACATCTTTTTTATTTCATTTCTTGAGACTATTGAGTCATCTACAACCATCACTTTATACTCCCTGTTTTTAGAGAGTCTTTTTATAAGCTGAAATATATAGTTTACATCATCCATATTGCCCTTAAAAATATAATCAATAATATCTTTTTTTAGCACCTTTTTCCTTGTTTTCTTATCAACATTTGCAGTTAAAACTATAGAGGGTATCTTTTTTGAGAGCATATAATCAACCACTTCTCCATTTGGAGCATCTGGCAAATTGAGGTCTAAAAGAGCCATAAAGTAGCTACTGTTGCCAACTAAAGTCTGTGCCTCTTTGAGAGTATATGCTATATCAACTTCAAACTCTGTATTGTTTGCTATTTTTCTAGCTATCAACTTTGATAGTGCTTTGTTATCTTCAACCAAGAGTATTTTTTGTTTTTCCAATTTTAAACCTTTTCCATAAGAGCTTTTGCAAAATCTGTAGCCTCGCTACTCACCTCTTCCCCACTAACCATGCGAGCTAGTTCCACCACTCTCTCATCATAATCAAGCAACCTAACTCTACTACCACTCTCATCTTTTGTAATCAAAAAGTGAGAGTCTGCTTGAGAGGAGAGTTGAGGCTGATGGGATATAGCAAATATCTGATACTTTTTAGAGAGCATCTTTAACACTTTTGCCACACTCATAGACTCTTTTCCGCTCAAATTAGCATCTATCTCATCAAGCATAAGAACTCCACCAGCACCTAAAAGATACTCGCTAGTAGTCGCTATAAAAGCTAAGCGAAGTCTATTATATTCGCCTGAGCTTATTCTTTTTATATTGACATCTCCTAACTCAACCCCAAGAGAGTCAGAACCTTTCTCATAAAGCTGGATTTGAGCTATCTCTATATTTACCTTTGGCATATAGAGCATTTTAAGATACCAATTAATCCTTGCATTTAAAGTCTCTAAGTGCTGCGCTCTTCTTTGTGAGAGAACTTTAGATTTTGATTTTAAAGCATCAAGTTTTGTCATACATGCAGAGATAAGCTTCTGCTTTTCAAAGCTTATGTTTTCATACCCCTCTAACTCTTTTTGCTTCTTCTTACGATACTCTAGTATATCTTCAATAGAGCCATATCTGCTCTTTAGAGAGGATATCTTCTCAATCCTCTCTAAAAGAGTCTCTATATCTTGCTCCTCAAGCTCACTTAGTCTATCTCTCTCATCTTCTAAAATAACCCTAAGCTCATTTATGGACTCATCAAAAAAACTACTATCTTTTTCTATTAGACTTAAAAACTCACTCACATCACTTTGAGAGTCAAAAATAGTATTTGCTTTTTCTAGCCTCTCTTGTATCTTCTCTTTTTTTGATAAGGAGCGCTTAAAACTCATAAGCTTTTCATCCTCTCCCACTTTTGGATCAACACTATCAATCTTTGAAATTTCAAACAGTGCAAACTCCTTTAGCTCCTCTAGTTTTCTCTCTTTTGCTTCAATATCCTCAAGTCTATTTTTTAGCTCTCTAAACTGCAAAAACTCTCTCTCAAACTCAGAAACCTCTTTTACATGTGAAGCTATTTTTTTTCCTATAAATGCATCAAGCAGAGTTATCAATCTATTATTTTCAAACTCTTCACTATCTCTTACTGCAAGCGAATTTAAAAAACTTTTGGAGATTTGGGCTATGCTCTTCTTTGAGACACTTTGATTATTGACAAAGTATCTCGCTGATTTCTCTTTTATATATTTAAAGATATTAATCTCATCACTCTCTAAGCCAAACTCCTCTAACTCCAGTCTATCACTTACCACAGCCTCAATACTACTAGCACTTCCGTCGCTCTGCCCAAATACAGACAAAATCGCTCGCATAAAAACAGACTTGCCAGCTCCGCTAGGTCCTGTAAAAGCTATAAGTCCACCTCCAAAGTTAACATCTATCTTCTTAAATGAGAGTTGATTCTTTACATGTAGATGCTTTATCATTTTTGACCCCAATTGAGCTTCTCTTTTAAAACCTCAAAGTAGTTTCTATCAACCCTATGAATTAGTTTTGCTCCATTATCAGCTATCTTAATACGAACACAGTCAAAATCACTCATACTATAACTATCTTGACCATCAACTATGATTTGAACATCTCTATTTGAACTTCTAAACTCAACTTCAAAATTCACAGGGAGAACAAGCGGTCTTTGAGTTAAAGAGTGAGGGCAAACAGGAGTAAGTATGAGTGCTTTCGTAAGAGGATAAATAACAGGACCACCAGCTGAGAGATTGTAAGCAGTTGAGCCAGTTGGAGTAGAGACTATCAAGCCATCTCCATGATAAGAGTTTATATGCTTGTCATTTATGTAGGCTTCTATCTTTGCCATACTAGAGAGTTTTTGTCGAGAAAAAACTATGTCATTAAAAGCTACAAACTTCTTTGTACTACTAGTAGTACAAAGAGACAACTCAAGCATCATTCTTGTATCTATCCTATACTCTTCACTAAAAATTTTATCTATAAAACTATCAATATCCTTAGATCTGATATCCGTTAAAAAACCAAGCTGACCAGCATAAACCCCCAAAACAGGTTTTTTAAAATGAAAACTATTTCTACAAAGCGAGATAAGAGTCCCGTCTCCACCTAAAGAGATAAGAAAATCACTTCGCTTGCACATCTCTTTAAAACAGACACCATCACACCCAAGAAGCTCTGAGCTTTTTTGCTCCACAACAAGCTCTACTTTATGCTTTAAAAGTGCATTTTTTATCTTTATATAGTGATGGGTTAAACTTCTATCATTTGGTTTGCACACCAAACCCACATATTTTATCTGCTTTAGCTTCTCATTTGTGACTATTATCTTCATAAAAATGATTTTACAATGAATTTAATTAGGTAGGGATTAATCTTTTTAGAAAAATAAAGATATAATTCCAAATCACAAGGAGAAGCCTAATGGCATACAATATATTTTTTGATACTGAAACAACAGGTATAGAGGCTGAAGATCAGATAATTCAGATAGGAGCTATCATAACAGATACTCAAGGTGGGCTGTATAAAAAAGGTGTTTATGACGAACTTTGTGCAACAAATATCCCTATAAAGCTTCAAGCTATGAGCACTCATGGTATAAGAGACAAGGAGCTTGAGGAGAAAAAATCTTTCAATAAAACAGAGTTTTGGTATGACCTAAACGAGCTAAACTCGGAACAAAACTATCTTATTGCACATAACTTACCATTTGATTTAAGTATGCTAGAGAAGCATAAATTTAAAAACAGCTACCAACTGATAGATACACTAAAGTGTGCTATGCATTTGTATGAGATAAAAGTTCCTCATGCAAATGCTGGACATGGACAGATTGACTTGATTGAGGAGGAGCTAAGAGATAGTTGCAACAATATAGTCCCCAACTACAAGCTACAAACTTTCAGATATAAGCTTTTCTCAAGAGAGTTAGAGGAGCTAGAAGCAAAAAAATATGGTGTTGATATAAAAGCTCACGACGCTATAGGTGATGTTTTGATTTTAAAACTGTTTTTAAAAGCACTGTTTTTAAAAGTAAAAAAAGAGTTTGATTTGGAAAATTCAAAAGTTATGGATAAATTGGTTGAGCTTTCAAGTAAGCCAGTTAAAGTAAAAATGTTTACATTTGGCAAACACAAGGGAGTGAGTCTTGAAAATGTACTGCATTCAGATAGGGGCTATTTGGAGTGGCTACTAAGAGAACAAGACAAGATGGGTGAAAAGTGTGATAAAAACCTAAAATACTCATTGATTGAGATTTTAAAATAGTGTTAAATTTAACTTCATTTTTCAAGCTTACTAAAGAATCTTTTAGGGATTTACTGCCTATCATACTAGTAATAATGTTTTTTCAGCTAGCTATCATCCAAAGTGTTCCTGATGGGTGGCTTGGTACTGCTATAGGTTTATTGATAGTTGGTATTGGTCTTGCTGTATTTCTTTTGGGTCTTGAGACTGGGATTTTTCCAGTGGGAGAGGGGCTTGCGGGTGATTTTGCAAGAAAAGGCTCTACTGCTTGGATTGTTCTTTTTGCTTTTATGATTGGTTTTGGAACCGCCGTAGCAGAGCCTGCTCTTTTGGTTATTGCTGAGAAAGCATCCATCGTAAGCGAGGGACGCATAGATGCTCTTACTCTTAGGCTAGTTGTTGCTTTTTCTGTTGGATTTGCTCTTGTGCTTGGTGTTTGGAGAATCATAAAAGGTCATCCAATTCACTACTACATCATCGCTGGATATATACTAGTTGTCATAGCTACTGCATTTGCTCCAAAGGAGATAGTGGGTCTTGCTTATGACTTAGGCGGAGTCACAACCTCAACTATCACAGTTCCTCTTGTTGCAGCTCTTGGCATCGGTCTTGCATCAACCATAGAGGGTAGAAATCCCATACTAGACGGCTTTGGATTGATAGCTTTTGCTGCTCTTACTCCTATGATTTTTGTTCAGATTTATGGACTCTATGTTTATCAGTTTGTTGATGCCGCTCAGAGTGTTGCTCCTGCTGTTGATAGAGTTGAAGAGGTTGTTAAAACTTTTGATTTCAATCTCCTCTCTTTAGTAAAAGGTTTTATTGATATCGCTTTAGATGTATTGCCGATTTTAGGAATAATACTATTTTTTCAGTATATTGTACTTAAAAAAAGGATAAAAAACCTAAAAGAGGTTCTTGTTGGCTTTGGACTAGTTATAATTGGACTTAATGCTTTTGTAGTAGGGCTAGAGATGGGACTGTTTCCTCTAGGTGCATCTATGGCACTTCAGTTAACTCAGACAGATAGCAACCTCATAATCTATATTTTTGCCTTTGCAATAGGGTTTTCAACAACAATGGCAGAACCTCCATTGATGGCAATTGCTAAAAAAGCTAGAGAGATTAGTGATGAGAGGATAAATGATTTTGTGCTTCGTATTTTTGTTGCATTTGGAGTTGCTATTGGCATAGCACTTGGTGCATTTCGTATTGTTAGTGGTGGCGAGATTGTCTACTATATCATATCTGGGTATCTATTTGTGATAGTTTTAACATTTATGGCACCTAAGTATATAGTTCCCATAGCTTATGATAGTGGTGGTGTTACAACCTCTACTATTACCGTTCCTCTAGTCGCTGCTCTTGGTATAGGACTTGCAACAAATATAGATGGAAGAGATCCACTTATAGATGGCTTTGGTTTAATCGCTTTTGCCTCTTTGCTCCCTATAATCACGGTCATGACATACGGTATTATAGTTGACAAAATTGGAATCAAGGGTAAACAAGAGATTTTAGACATCAAACTAAGCGAACTTCGCTATGCTTTAGCAGATGCAAACAACATGAAGCTCTCAACCATTAAGATACATCAAACAGACAAAAGACACTCTTATAGAGCACAATTTTCCGCTGTACATGTGATAGTCCCTAAAGAGAGAGAGGAGAAAGCACTGCTTGCAGCCAAAGATGCGGGAGCTACTGGTGTGACTATCACCGAGGCACATGGCATGGGGCTTAAGGAGATGACAAACTTCTATAGCAGACTTCATGGTGAGAGCACTGATGTAAATCTTATGTTTATTGTATTGAGTAAAAAATCTGACAAAATAATAAAAAAAATCATGCAAGATTTAGACATAATCGGCGAAGGAGACGGCATAGCCTACTCCCACCCAATCTATCATCTCAAGGGATTAACTCTTAAGATAGATGACCTCTAAGTGGCATATCTAACTTAAACCCTTTTGAGTTTCTTAAGAGTTCTATAGTGCCATTGTGAGCCTCTACGATTTGAAGAGAAAGGGCTAATCCTAAACCATGCCCTTTTGTTTTTGTGGTTTTAAATGGTTCAAAAAGTATATTTTTATTCTCTATCTCTTTTCCTGTATCGGTAATGTAGATAAGGTTGTCTTTGTAAACTACACCTACCTTCCCACACTCACCACCATCCTCTTCTATGGCATCAATAGCATTAAATATAAAGTTTTGCAACACTAAAACAAGAAGCTCAAAATCTCCCCTTACTTGTATATGTGGAAAATCAAACTTAAAATCTATATCTTTTGAGTATGCATACTGCTCCACTGCTAACTCACACTCGTATACAAAACTATCAAGATAGAAGTGTTGAAAGTTTGGCTGAACCCCTTTTGTAAAAAGAAGAGTCGCCTTTATGATGCGCTCCACTCTATAAATAGCCTTTTGTATCTCAAAAACAAGAGGTTTGCTTTTTGTGTCAACTTTTTTCAAAAGAGTTGAAGCCAAGAGAGAGACAGAGCCTATAGGGTTTCTTATCTCGTGAGAAAGATGAGCCGCAACTTGCCCCATAGAGGCCAATCTCTCTCGCCTTTTCTCTTGAGTTATATCGGTAGCACTTATGATACTCTTCTCCTTTTGAAAAACAACTTTTACAAGATAAAAACTTCCATCATGCTCTATCTCTATCTCACTTCTAGAGTTATCAACTATATGCTCTAAAAGCTCACAAATCTTTTTTGCTTCACTGTTTTGTAAAAATATCTCTCCATCTTTATCCAAAATCCAAAGAGCATTTGGCTGAACTTCGATGATTTGAGCTATGAAATCTTGCAATGACACATAAGACTCATTTAGCTTTTTATACTCGCCCTCTATAACATAAGTTTGCTCTATTAAATCTTCTAATCCTTTTTTAAATATCTCTTTTTCGCTATTGCTAAGAGTGTTTAGCAGGTTCTCATCTATCAATACAACTCCTCAAAATCTTTTAAATTCACTAACATTATCCTATCACTTTTTATACTCATAAGCTCTTTACTAAAGCCACTCTTAGAGCACAGCACAAAACAATCAACCTTTAACTTCGCTCTTTCACACTTTTTTTGCAATGATTTGAGTATGTTTTTACACACTTTGTGATTTTTCCACTTAGACTCACCTGCAAGAATTATACCACTTTTTGTTTCAACTAACAGGTCAATCTCAATATCTTTATCCCAGTAGCTACCACAACTCAAAATAGTCTCATCTTTACATCTATGAACGACAAGCTCATCACTAAGCTCTTCAAAACTAAGACTCACATGTTGCTCAATTTTTTGCATAATCTTCTGTACATGTAGGGGCTTGTCATAATTCGGAGCGATATAAGTAAACCAAAAACGGGTAAAATTGTTACAAAAACGAATCTTATCTTGCACCTTATATCGCCTAAGAGATTTTTTAATGCGTTGAGCCTTAAACTCTCTTAACGGTTTTTCTCGACTTATCTCTTTTTTTATCACACTCTTCTCAAAGAGAGATCTATACAAAGAGCGACCTCTGAGCTGAGAAATATTCTCTTTTTTATAGACTGTATAGTTTTTTCTATCTCCAATCGCAATACGAGTAAGAATAGATTCTAAATCTTTTTGAAACTCCATACTCTCATCATAAACAAAGTATACTTTTAGCTCATCCGCCCTATCTATGATATATTTTTGCATACATGTGCTAAGATCATCATCAAGCTTTAAAGAATCTAAAAATGGATAACCATCAAAGACAGAGTAAAACTCTATAGCTTCTTGAATATCAAGATGTACAAACTGCTTATGAAATTTTTTAAATGCCATAAGTAATTATAACAATATTTTGATAAAATAGATAAAAACATCTCTAGTAGATACGAGGGTTACACTCTACACTTTTTAATTATCTTACAAATTATATAATCTGCAACTGTACTTTTAGCTACTCCTGTAGCACCTTGAATCTTTCTGATTGAGAAGCCCATATCACTATGCAGCTTTACAATATCTCGTACTTGTTTCATAGATATAATCCTTACTCTAACACCTTTGTAAATAAATTTACTATCAGTGTATTTAAATTTAGAAAATATCTCTTTCTTAAGCCAATATAAGTTGACGGTTTTTAGACTAAAGTGTCCGAATCATTTCTGTCATCACTGTCCGAATGAAACTGTCATGGGTGTCCGATTTGCTCCGTTTTTTGCAGGTACTGAGTAGTTACACTTTTCTAATGTTATGTAGTAGTCTTGATTTACTCGTGCAATTTTAAACTGCTTATAGACATAGCTGTTTTGAGAGAGAGGATTGAGATATGGGGCATCAAACTCGCTGAAGAGCTCTGTGCGACTCTTTTGAAGATGTTTGATAATATTGGAAATGATGGCACTTTTTAAATTATCTGGAACTACTGAAGATGAAGTTAGATTTTTTAGAATGTTGTCTTGATTTTTAGGGGCATTATGT
>CAZLXQ010000017.1:0-17269 GCA_964563675.1 uncultured Sulfurospirillum sp. | reverse complement strand
AACTTATCATTAAGTACTATTGCTCTACTCATTTAACAATCCTTACTCTGCCTATAGCACCATTTGCTCCAGGAACTGCTCCCTTGACTGCTAAAATGCTATTTTGTGCATCAAAAGAGACTATCTCGTTTTTGACTGTAACTTTTACATTGCCCATCTGTCCTGGCATCTTTTTGCCTTTTTGAACACGACCTGGCCACTCTGCATTACCGATTGAGCCACCTGTTCTATGAAAGCGGCTACCATGACTTGCAGGTCCGCCCTTCATACCATGTCTTTTTATAACACCAGCAAAACCTCTACCTTTAGACTTGAAAGAGACTCTCAATTTTTTTGCTTCACCCAATGGCGCGATATCTAGTGTTCCAGCTTCTGTATTTGCAACACTCATAGTAGCAAAACGATTAAACTCCCCACTTAAGCTATACTTTTTTTGCTGACCTACTATCGCTCTATTGATTTTTTTACCTCTTGCATATGCGACTATTGCTCGTTTTGAGCTATCAACCTCACAAACTTTTGTCTCTATTACTTTTAAAAGAGTAACAAGAACACTTGGTACCGTGATGGTTCTGCTCGCTCCGATTTTTTCTACTATATATTCCATATTTATACTCCCTATTTGCCCATAGCTCTAACTTCAACATTCACCTCAGGTGCTAAGTCAAGTTTCATAAGTGAGTCAATTGTGTCAGTTGTAGCAGATACGATATCTATCATGCGGCTATGAATTCTCATCTCAAACTGCTCTCTTGAAGTTTTGTTTACATGTGGCGATTTAAGCACTGTATAGCGTTTTATCTTCGTAGGCATAGGAATTGGGCCTCTAATCTCAGCTCCAGTTCGCTTAACAGCTTCAATAATCGCTGCAACAGATCTATCTAAAACTCTATGGTCGTATGCCTTGAGTTTAAGTCTAATTTTTTCCATAATTTACTCCCCCAAAAAGAACTTGCCACATTTACCTAAACTGTCTTTCTTTAAATCGAGCAAGATTTATAACAAAAACACAGCTAAGTTATGACTTTATAAGGAACGAGATTCTACTAAAATTTTTCTTAAAAGTCAACTATGCAGGGAGTTTTGTCTATTTTTATCCTATTTTATTTCCTTTTAAAAAGGAAAAGAATACAATACTCTTATGGAACAATTAGAAAATCTTTACGATATCAGACATAAAAATAACCACTATTTTAATAGAAAATTATCAATTCAAAACAAAAAAACCCTTATCAATGGTGTAAAAAAGAGTGGAAAGACCTCTTTGATTATAGATTATCTGCAAAACTTCTCTCAAGAAGAGACTCTATACATAGACCTAAAAGATACAAGAGTTGACAAAAAAAAGATTGCAAAAGATTTAAAACAGTTTATTCAAAAAAATCCAATAAAAATCATTGTAATTGAAAACTTTGACAACTCATTTGAGCTACCGCAAGTTGAGGAGATTATACTTACATGTAGAGATAGTATAAGCGGATTTGAAACACTAACACTCTATCCGCTAGATTTTGAAGAGTTTATCTCTTTTGGCACAAAACACTTCTCAATAGAGCATATCTTCCAGCTATATGCCAACACTGGCTCATATCCACAAGTCATCCTAAACTCATCAAACAGTGTTCACTGGTCGATGCAAGAGATGCTACATGTCATGATAGATGACAAAACAGAGTTTGAGATATTTAAAAAATTTAGCGAAGCTCAAAGTACAAAAATATCTCTGTTTCAAGTATATAATCAGCTAAAAAGCAGAATGCAAATCTCAAAAGACTCTCTATACAAAAAAGTGAAAAAGCTTGAAGATGAGAAGATGCTCTTTTTCGTAGAGAAGTATGGCTCACCAAAATCAAACAAAAAACTATTTCTCATAGACTTTGCACTCAAAAATGCACTTTCGTTTAAAAAAGATTTTCTAAAAAGGTTTGAAAATATGGTCTTTTTAGAGCTTATGAAAAAAGATTACAAGATATACTACAGCAACCTTATAGACCTCTATATACCTCAAAAAAACTACTGCATTCTTTGTATACCATTTTTACCACAAGAGATGATAAAGCTAAAACTTCAAAAAATTCTCCTACATGTAAAGGAGCTAGGCATCAAAAAAATAGAGATAATAACAGTAGGAAACGAGGGGGAGTTTTGGTTAAAAAACATAAAATGCTCCATCATCCCCTTTTGGGATTGGGCTTTAAGAGACTAGCTCTTAAGAGAGTTCTCTTTTGCAAATCTTTTCATCAAGTCTACAAGCTTCTCAACACCCTCTTTGCTCATAGCATTATAGATAGAGGCTCTTAGTCCACCCACAGAACGATGCCCTTTTAAGCCTATCATCCTCGCTTTTGTCGCTTCCTCTATGAGCTTAGCCTCAAGCTCTCTGTTTTTGATGTTAAAAGTTACATTCATCAAAGATCTTGAGTCTTTTTGTGCATGACCTATATAAAATCCGTCGCTCTTATCAATATAATTATAGAGAATATCCGCCTTTTGCTTATTGAGTTTTTGTATCTCCTTGATGCCTCCTTTTGATTTTAGCCACCTCATAGTTAAGCAGACTATATAGATACCAAATGTTGGCGGTGTGTTGTATAGAGAGTTGTTTTGACTATATGTTCTATACTGAAGCATACTTGGCAGGTCTTTTGGAGAGCTATCAATGAGCTCTTTTTTTATGATAGCTATCGTTACTCCTGATAAGCCAGCATTTTTTTGAGCTCCTGCAAATATCATATCAACCCTAGACCAGTCAACCTCATAAGAGAAAATATCACTTGAAGCATCTACTACCAAAGGTGCTTTTGTGATAGGGAATTCTCTAAACTGTGTTCCATAAATCGTATTGTTTGATGCTATGTAGACATAATCTGCATTATCATCAAACTCTATATTTTTTGGAATATGGTCATAGTTAGACTCTTTTGAATCCGCCACTATATCGCATCTCACTTGCTGTATCATAGCCTCTCTTATAGCTTTTGATGCCCAAGTGCCAGTATTCACAAACTGCACTCTACCGCATCTATACAGATTCATAGGAACCATAGCAAACTGAAAAGATGCCCCACCTTGCATAAAAATAACTTCATAATCATCTGGCACTTTATACAACTCTTTTATCAAAGAGATAGCCTCTATATGTATCTCGCTGTACATGTCTGATCTATGAGAAACCTCCATGATAGAGAGCCCCTCCGCATTAAAGTCTAAAAGATCTCTTTGTGCTTCTTTAAGCACCTCATAGGGAATTGCAGACGGACCTGCTCCAAAGTTTATAGCTCTTTTCATTCTCTCTCCAGATAGTTTTTGCTGATTTTAACCAAATAACAAAGCAAAAGCAAATCTAACATAATTTTTTAGATTTAAACTTTTTTTTACACATTTATAGTATAATTGCATATAAGGATACTTACTGCTAGAGATAACCTAAATATATTGGAGATATAATGATACCTTTTACAGATGAAGAGCTATTGCCAGCAGTTGAAAAATCACTAGAGAAAGTAAAGCCCATGTTGGCACTTGATGGTGGTGGTATGGAGCTGCTTGCAATAAAGAGTGGAAAAGTTCTTATACAGCTTCAAGGAGCTTGTGTAGGTTGTGCTGCAAGTGATCAGACTCTTAAGTTTGGTATTGAAAGGCAGCTTAGAATGGACATACATCCAGAGTTAGAGGTTATCAATATAGCACCTGGCATGGAAGATATGATCAAAAATTTTGATTAGGTTTAGTTTTGGATAAATATTTAAAAAGAGGAGTATCAAACTTCTATAAAAAGAGTTTTAAAGAGGCACTTCTTTACTTTTCGTTGGCCTTAAAAGAGGTGCCAAGCTCAAAAGAGGCAAGAATCAGTGTGATATTGGCTGAGCTTGCCATAGAGAAAGAGAGTGAGGCACTTGCTCTTTATGAGTACTATCTTGTGAGTAAAGATAGTGGGGTTGAGAATTGTGAAGAGATGATAGAGGAGATTGTGGACTCTGTTGATTTTACTTTAGAGAGCCTCTTTTTGCAGCTAGAGCTAGAGAACAGGATAGATGAAGAGAGTGGTATCGCTTACGACGATTTTAATGCTTTTATAGAGGACAAGGGTAGCTTTAAAGAGGCTTTTGAAGATATCATGTTTTCAACTAAGGTTATCATACACAAAAAAGAGGATTTTATTGACTTTTTAGAAAAACTTATTGACAATGGTTTTAAGGAGCTCTCCATAAACTATTTTGAGAGTGCTGTTTTGCTCTATCCTCATGATGAAAAACTACGAAATCTTGCGAAGAAGTCCCATGATACTAGAGCTTAAAGGTAGAGATGATTTTACCGCAATCACAGATGACTCTAGGAGGTGCAATAAAACAGTAGCTTTTGTCTTAACTCACCAAAACAAGAGATATCTAAGCGATGTTAAAAATAGTGCTACATGTAGAGTTTTAACTCCAGTCGAATGCTCAGAGATTTTAGGTATAGATGGCAAGATTAAAATTATAGGCATAACAGGAACAAATGGTAAAACTACAACCGCAGCAGCAATCTACTCAACCCTTTTAGACTTAGATAAAAAAGTTGCTTTTCAAGGAACAAGAGGTTTTTTTATAAATGACAAAAGATATGAAGAGAAGGGCTTAACAACACCCTCAATGCTTCAAAGCATGGCAAATATAAAGCTAGCAGTAGAAGAGGAGTGTGAATACTTTATGATGGAAGTTAGCTCGCATGCTATTGACCAAGAACGCATAGAGGGCTTGGAGTTTGCACTAAAAATCTTTACCAATATAACCCAAGACCATCTTGATTATCATGGAACTTTTGATGCATATGTGGCTGTAAAGAGCAGGTTTTTTGAAGATGAGTCCCTGAAGCTTATAAACAAAGATGACAATAAGATAAGATTCAATAGAAAAAACTGCATGACATATGGAGTAGACAAGCCCTCTACTTATAAAGTTGCTACTTACTCCTTAAGAGATGGGATAAGTGCTGTGATACAAAAACTTGACAAAAGGTACGATTTTTACTCCCCTTTGCATGGGTTTTTCAATCTATACAATCTAGTAGCAACTATCGGTGCTATTGATATGCTTAAAGTTGCTCCTATGGAGGATATTTGCAGGGCAGTAGAGAGCTTTGGTGGAGTTGAGGGGCGTATGGAGGTTGTTAGTAGCGACCCTGTTGTTATCGTAGACTTTGCACACACTCCAGATGCTATGGATAAAATTTTAGATGCTTTAAAAGATAAAAATATCATAGTAGTTTTTGGGGCAGGTGGGGATAGAGATAGAGCTAAAAGACCAAAAATGGGGGCTATTGCAAGTAGATATGCAAAAAAAGTGATAGTAACGAGCGATAATCCAAGAAGCGAAAATCCAGACTCAATCATAAAGGAGATAGTTGCTGGCATCAGAGATAAGAGCAGTCTATATATTGAAGTTGATAGGAGAGAGGCGATAGAGTATGCCTTAAAAGTAAGAGTAGAAAATGAGATAGTAGTCATACTAGGCAAAGGTGATGAGACCTATCAAGAGATAATGGGTAAAAAAATCCCTTTTGATGATAGACAGATAGTTAGAGAGTTGTTGAGTAGATAATTTCAGCTAAAAACTATCTCTTTTTGATACAATTCTAAAAAAAAGAGAAAAGGTGTCAGTATGGGATTTCCACAACCAGCATTTTATATATTTAAGTGCGAACAAAGCTCGCCTGCGGGTATGCCAAAGCCGAGTTGTGTCAACGAAATAACGAGTGATTTATATCAGTATATGTCAAACAAGCTCATGATGATGGGGATTACAACAACAGTACTTCCAGTAAGAACAGCCTGTTTGGGGCGTTGTCAGATGGGGCCTGTGATGCTAGTCGAGCCTGGACACCATATGTATGCTGGACTTACTAAGGAGAAAATAGATACAATCATAGATGAGCATATACTTAAGGGTAATCCTGTGAAGGAGCATATCATATCTACTGATTACTGGGATGAGGCGATAAGTCCCTCAAAAATGATGGGGCCAGTATAATGCAGAAGGAAATTGAATGAAATTTGAGATGTTATATGGGAAAATTCATAGAGCAACAGTAACAGATGCAAATTTGAACTATGTAGGCTCTATCACGGTGGATAGCGAACTTATGGAGGCTTCAAAGTTAGTAGTAGGTCAAAAGGTAGAGATAGTAAATATCAACAATAGCGAAAGATTTAGCACCTATATAATTGAGGGTGAACGAGGCAAGAGAGATATTTGCTTAAACGGAGCGGCTGCTAGAAAAGCTGAGATTGGTGATAGGGTTATCATTATTGCTTATGCTAGCATGGGAGAGAAGGAGAGAAGCAAGTTTAAGCCACATGTGGTTTTAGTGGATGAAAATAACAATATAGACGAGATAAGAGATTATGTTTGAGAATATGGACTTTTCCAAGATGGGTGAGATGTTCCAAGAGGTGCAAAAAAATGCTCAAAAGATGCAAGAGGATGCAAAAAACAGAGTTTATACTGCAAAAAGTGGCGGTGGCATGGTGAGTATTAGTATTGATGGAGAGGGCGAAGTGACTGATATAACTATAGATGACTCTCTTTTAGAAGATAAAGAGTCTTTGCAGATTTTGCTTATGAGTGCTACAAATGATGCAATTAAGATGGTTGAAGATGGAAAAAAACATATAGCAACCCAGATGCTCCAAGGCGTGGGAGGCTTCGGCAAACAAGGATGAGATTGTGCTAAGAGCTGTTATTTTACTTTTTTTGATTTTTCAGATTGCAAATTCTGTGAGTTTTACATACCCAGATTTTAAGCAGTGCCATAAAAAACTTAGCCAATCATTTGTCTATTTTGGAGATAATAGAGCAGTTGCTATTACAAAAAACTTAGCAGTTGCATACTCAAAAAATAGACCAGAAGTGGACTATGTAAAATTTGACCCTTTTTTAAATCTGTACCTATTTCGCTCTAAAAAAAGTCTAAAGCCAGTAAAGCTGAGAAGTACACACTATCTAAAATTAGGCGAATGGATAGCTGGTATGGATGAGAACTCACTGTTTATAGGTAATTTTGCTAGAAGTGAAGAGCTTTTAGGAAGTTTTCATTTGCAAAATGCAAAGCTAGAGCCCAACAGTATCATAGCTTGTTTGTGTTGCGAGATGTATGGCTTAAGTGTGGGTGCAGGCTACTTTATAGGTAGCGAGTATATCAAAAGATTTATAGCAAATGAGTATCTCCATTATGGAGATATTGGTGCTAGATTTGAGAGAAAAGCGGGAGTTTTTATGGTTGAGAGTGTAGATCCTTTTTACCCCAATCAGCCTCTTCGGGTTGGAGATAGAGTTTTAAAAGTAAATGCAAATAAACCAAAATCATTAAAGCATCTTAACCAAGCCATACTCTTCTCAAAACCAAAAAGTTTAATAGAACTAGAGATACTAAGAGATGGTAAAAAACTTAAAAAAAGCTTAGTGGTTCGTTCAAGAGTTGGCGGAGGATATTTGAGTGATACATTTTTAGAGAATAGAGGTATTTTTTTAGATAAAGACTTGAAGATAGTAGATATTAAAAAAGGTAGTTTTGCAGAGCTAAGTGGACTACATGTAGGCGATAGGCTTATGCAGATAGATCGTAAAACAGTAAAGAGTCAAAATGATATAAAAGAGTATTTCTCAAGCTTAAGCTCAAAAGAGACGCATCTACTTTTTGATAGAGCTAACTTTCAGTTTTTTGTAAAAATAGAGTTTTGATGTTAAACGAGTTTGAAAAGTTTTTAAAAAATAATCTCCCAACTGTAGAGAGTTTTCATCCTAATTTTAATCAAGCCTTAGCTCAAATGCTTAATGCAAAAGCAAAGAGATTTCGCCCACTGCTACTTCTTAGTGTGGTGCAAAATTCAGCACCTCTACTAGTTCCAAATGCGATGCCCATAGCTCTAGCAGTTGAGATGCTTCACACCTACTCACTTATCCATGATGACTTGCCAGTTATGGATAATGCACCTCTTCGTCGTGGGCAATCAACACTTCATGTGGTGTATGATGAAGTGACTGCTGTACTTGTTGGGGATGCTTTAAATACTCATGCTTTCTATATGATAGCAAGTGCACCTTTAAGTGATGAGATAAAGATAAAGCTAGTCTCGATTTTAGCAAGAGATGGCGGGATTAGTGGGATGATAATTGGTCAAGCTATTGATTGTGAGTTTGAAGATAGAAGGCTTACGTTAGAGCAATTAGAGTTTTTGCACATAAACAAAACAGCAAAACTCATAGCAGCATCTTTGCTTATGGGAGCAGTTATAGGTGGGCTTAGTGAAGAGAGACAAAAAATAGTTTATGATTTTGGCTTGAAGCTTGGGCTTTTGTTTCAGGTTCAAGATGACATCATAGATGCAACACAAAGCAGTAAAGAAGCAGGGAAGCCAACTAGTAACGACAAACATAAAAACTCTTTTGTGAATTTGCTTGGACTTGATGGAGCAAATAAAGAGAAGAGTAGGCTTTTAAATGAGCTAGAGGTCGATATAAGTTGTCTTGGCGATGATTTAGCGGAGTGTTTAAAGAGGATTATAAAGGAGTATTTTTATGGATGATAAGTTGATGTTGCAAAAACAGTCTGATACGATTAGATTTTTATGTGCAGACATGGTGCAAAAAGCAAATAGCGGACATCCAGGAGCTCCTATGGGCTTAGCTGATATTGTAACAGTCCTTAGTTATCATCTTAAACACAACCCAAAAGATACAAAGTGGCTAAATAGAGACAGGCTAGTCTTTAGTGGCGGGCATGCATCATCTTTGGTTTACTCATTTTTACATCTTAGTGGCTATGATTTGAGCTTGGAAGATTTAAAAGAGTTTAGGCAACTTGGCAGTAAAACTCCTGGACATCCAGAGTATGGCGATGTTCCAGGAGTTGAAGTGACAACAGGACCGTTGGGGCAAGGGGTTGCAAATGCAATAGGGTTTGCGATGGCTGCAAAGTATGCCGGCAATATACTAAATAGTGATAAAGCCACTATCATAGATCATAAAGTCTATTGTCTTTGCGGGGATGGTGATTTGCAAGAGGGGATTAGTTATGAGGCATGCGCATTTGCAGGACATTTAAATCTTGACAATTTAGTGGTTATATATGACTCTAATGAGATAACCATAGAGGGAAGTACGGATATCGCTTGGAGTGAAGATGTAAAGCAGAGATTTGAGGCACAAGGGTGGCAAGTAGTTCGTATAGATGGGCACAGCTTTGATGAGATAAATGAGGTTTTGCAGAACTCCAAAGAGCAGACAAAGCCACTGCTCATCATAGCTTATACGGTCATAGCAAAGGGAGCTTGTGAGCTTGAGGGGAGTCATCACTCACATGGTGCACCTTTAGGTGAAGAGGAGATAGCAAAATCTAAACTAAAGGCTGGATTTTTTAGTGATAGAGAGTTTTATATTGCAAAAGATGTAAAACAAAGATTTGAACAGGCTATTGAAGAGGGTAGCTTAGCACAATCAAGATGGAATAAAACTATAGAAAACAGGCTCAATAGGGAGCAGAAATCTCTTTTAGAGACTCTTTTAAATCCTCCAATCTCAAAAATAGAGTACCCTTCATATGAAACACAAAGTAGTGTTGCAACTCGTGATAGTAATGGAGAGATTTTAAATGCGATTGCAAAAACACTACCTGGATTTATAGGCGGCAGTGCAGACCTTGGACCATCAAACAAGAGTGAGCTAAAAGGAATGGGAAGTTTTCCTTATGGTAGAAACATTCACTTTGGCATTCGTGAGCACTCTATGGCGGCTATCGCTAACTCGTTTGCTCTTTATGGGCTTTTTGTTCCATTTAGTGCTACATTTTTTATATTTAGTGATTATCTTAAACCAGCTGCGAGGTTGAGTGCACTTATGAGTCTTCAAACCTTTTATGTTTGGACGCATGATAGTATAGGAGTAGGAGAAGATGGACCAACTCATCAACCTATAGAGCAGCTAAGTCAGTATAGAGCTTTGCCAAACTTCTATACATATCGTCCAGCAGATGCTAGTGAAAATGTAAAAGCATGGAAAAAAGCACTTAGTATGAATGCTCCTGCGGCATTTGTGTGTTCGCGTCAAAAGCTGACTGTTTTAAAAGATGAGAGAGCTGTAGGAGATGTTGAAAATGGTGGTTATTTGCTTGTAAAGAGAGAGGGTGCAGTGTTGACACTTTTAGCAAGTGGTAGTGAAGTTTATCCAACTCTTAAAGCGGCTTGTTCGCTAGATAAGATAGGGATTAAGGCCAATGTTGTTAGTGTTCCTTGCTTTGATTTGTTAACAAAGCAGACAAAAGAGTATATTGATTCAATCATAATTCCAACTACAAAAGTTCTTGCTGTTGAGGCTGGAGCAGGCATCGAGTGGTATCGGTTTGCTGATGAAGTTATTTGTATGACTAGCTTTGGTGCTTCAAGTCCAGCAGACAGACTCTTTAAAAAGTTTGGATTTACTCAGGAGAATATAGCTAAAAAAGCTTGTGAATTAGCTGGAGTAGAGTATAGAAATAGCGGCAATTGTTAAAATATGTATAAGGCGGTAGTTTTTGATTTAGATGGCACTTTGCTTGATACTATTGAGGATATAGCTATAAGTTGTAACTTTGTTTTAAAGCACTTTGATAAACCCCCTCTTGCTATAAAAAAGTACAATCTTTTAGTTGGACACGGAGCACCTCAACTCTTTAAAGACCTACTGCCTGAGCTTACTTTAGAGGAGCAAAGTGAGGGTTTAGCGGTTTTTGAAAAACACTATGCAAAACAGTTTGATAAAAATACAAAAATGTATGAGGGCATAAGCAAGGTGTTGACCTTTTTTCAAGTAAAAGGCATAAAGATGACAATTTTGTCAAATAAGCCAAATTTTTTTACTAAAAAATGCACTTTAAAATACCTAAGAAGCTGGAAGTTTGATGCCGTCTATGGCATTAGAGATGGCATTGAGAGGAAGCCTAGCAAAGAGGGTGTTGTGGAGATACTAAAAGAGTTGCAAGTTGAGTCGAGCGAAGCTATATTTGTAGGCGATACTAAAACAGATATGATAACAGCTAAAAATGCAAATATGGACTCCATCGGGGTATTGTGGGGCTTTAGAGAAGAGAGCGAGCTAGTTGAGCATGGCGCAACTTATATAGCTAAAAATCCGATCGATATCATAAAGCTCTTAAGTAGCAAGGTGTAAGTTTGGACTTTATTCAGATATTTTTTCTAAGTATTGTTCAAGGCTTTACTGAGTTTTTACCTATCTCATCTTCGGCTCATCTCATACTTGTACCAAAGCTTTTTGACTGGGATGATCAGGGTTTAGCCTTTGATGTTGCTTTGCATGTAGGAACTCTAGTTGCTGTTTTATATTACTTTAGGGTTGAGGTGGTTGGGTTATCTAAAGATCTTTTAAAGAGTTTTAAACTTAGAGAAAAAGTAGGGGAGAGTACGCTAGGCTGGGCTGTATTGATAGGAACCGTGCCAGTTGGACTTGCTGGACTTAGCTTTAATGATTTTATAGGCGACAATCTAAGAAGTCCGCATGTGATAGCTGCTACAACTCTTATATTTGGTTTGGCTCTATTTTTTGCAGATAGAAAAGAGGGTCAAAGAAGTGAGTTAGATATGACAATTTGGTATGCGACTGTTATCGGGATTGCTCAAGCAGTCGCTTTGATACCGGGAACTTCTCGCTCTGGTATTACCATGACAGCCGCTCTGTTTTTAGGTTTTTCGAGAGTAGCGTCTGCGAGGTTCTCTTTTTTGCTCTCAATCCCTGTTATACTTCTTGCAGGTGGACTTGAGAGTGTAAAACTAGTGCAGAGCAAGATATCTGTAGTATGGAGCGAGCTTTTTTTAGGAGTAGCTTTATCAGCTATAAGTGCTTATATCTGTATATATCTGTTTTTAAAAATCATCTCAAAAACTTCAATGTTGCCGTTTGTTATATATAGACTTATACTAGGCTTGATTTTGCTTTCAGTTTTTTAGTTATGGCTTTAAGAAAAATTCAGAGGGTTCAATAAACTAAAAGGAGTGGGTTTGAAAAAAGAGTATGCAAGATATGAGGATGTGGACAAAGAGCAGTTGCGAAGAGATATTGATGAGATTAAAGTAACTATAGGAGATCCTACACAAGAGGATTTTCATCATCTGTTAAAATTAAAGAGATGGGGGAAAGGGGCGGCTTTGTTTGGCTTTTCTCTTGTAGTTGTTTTGGCTATTTTTGAATTAAATCTATTTTTGTTTTGAAGCTTAGCTATACTTTCTGCTTTTTTTATCGCTATTGGCAATGTAGGAAGATGGGCAAATGTGGCTCATCCTATCTTGCATGGAGCTTATGATAAAGTTCCAAATATACCAAAAAGATATACAAAAAGGGGTTTTGCATCTGGTTGGCGACGATATATTGATTGGATTGACTGGATTGCTCCTGATGCTTGGATTTTTGAGCACAATATCATGCACCAAATACACTGAGAATACTTGAAAATAAAGACAGAATTAAGAAAAAACTAAAGCCTACGACAAGTTTTGAGGTAAGTCCTTTTAAGAAAAATGGCTATCTTCTTTGGAGAGATTATATTTTGCCTTATGGTCTGCTTAAGTTTGTTTTTTTACCAGCACTATTTTTACCGTTTGGTATGAGTGCTGTAGTGATTGTGTTTGTAATTTTACTTTTAAGTGAGATTGTAGCAAATCTGTGGTCGTTTTTAGTGATAGTTCCAAATCACTCAGCAGAAGATATATATCAGTTTAGCACACCTCATAAAACTCAAGGGGAGTACTATCTTCGTCAGATTATGGGTAGTGTAAACTACAACACTGGCTCAGATTTGATAGATTTTTCACACGGTTTTTTAAACTATCAGATAGAGCACCATCTTTTTCCTGATAAGCCTCATAGTTTTTATCAGAAGATGCAACCGATAGTAAAAGAGATATGTAAAAAACACAATTTAGAGTATAGGCAAGAGTCGGTTTTTAAAAGAATCGGCATGACGATTGAGCTTATGATTGGAAAGACAAAACTACTTACTATTAATGGTGTTTGATTAGAGGTTTCCATAAGCTATTATTGGGTAAACTATAGATACAAAAAGAGTGGAGTAGGATAGTGAGATGATAGATGAACATGAGATACCAACAGGAAGTAAGCTTTACTTTGGAAAAAGTGCAAAGTTAAAAAGAGAGATAGAAGCAACTGCAAGTGAGCTTTTGAGCGGAGATGGCTTTGAGGAGATAGTAACTCCTTTTTTCTCTTATCATCAGCATAAAAGCTTAGATGAAAAAGAGATTATTCGTTTTTCAGATGAGCAGAACAATCTAGTCTCTCTTAGGGCTGATAGTACGCTTGATGTGGTGAGACTGATGACTAAAAGATTGGGGCGTAGCATAAAGCAAAATAAATGGTTCTATATTCAGCCAGTTTTTAGGTACCCAAATACAGAGATAAATCAGATAGGTGCTGAGTTTATTGGCAATGATGACTTGAGTCAGAGTATTGAGCTTTGTGGTGATATGTTTAAAAGATTTGATCTAAATCCACTTGTTCATATTAGCAATATCAAGATTCCAAAGCTAATCGCACAAGAACTAAAGCTTGATTTATCCATATTTGAAAGAGCAGAGTTACAAAAGATACTCTCTTTAAAGGTAGATTGGCTTGAGAAGCTCGCATGCCTACAAAATCCAGAAGAGATAGATGAGGCTATAGAGATAGTACCGCAAAACATCAAGATAGAGCTAGAGAAGATGAAAAATCTTTATGAAAAAATAGAGTATAAAAACATATATTTTTCACCACTATATTATGTCAATATGAGATATTATGATGAGCTATTTTTTAGATTTATTGAGAAAAACAACACATTGGCAAAGGGTGGAAGTTATAAGAGTGAAGAGATAGAATCAACAGGATTTGGACTCTATACGGATGCGTTTATAGAAAATATAATGAGAGAGAATTAAGATGAAATGTAAAGCAGATTTGATTGTAGGTATTCAGTGGGGCGATGAAGGGAAAGGCAAGATAGTAGATATGTTGGCTCAAAAGTATGATGTGGTTTGCAGGTCTCAAGGTGGACACAATGCAGGACATACTATATGGGTAGATGGTGTTAGATATGCACTTCATCTAATTCCTTCGGGTGTTTTAAATAAAAAAGCTATAAATATCATCGGCAATGGTGTTGTTTTAAGTCCTAAGAGTATCATAAAAGAGATGAAGCAGTTTGATGATTTAAAGGGCAGGCTTTTTATCAGCGACAAAGCTCATCTAAATCTTACATACCACTCTTTGATAGATATTGCTAGAGAAAAACTAAAAGGCGATAAGGCGATAGGAACTACAGGAAAAGGCATCGGTCCTGCTTACTCTGATAAGATAAATAGAGTGGGTCATAGAGTTGGGGAGCTTTTACATGTGCAGAAACTTTGTGATTCTATCACGGCTGAATTTACCCTAAATAGACCGATTTATGAAGCCTTACATGTAGAGACTCCAAGTCGTGAAGAGCTACTAAAAGAGCTAAGTATATACAAAGAAAAACTAGCACCCTTTATAGCAAATACAACAAACATGGTATGGAAAGCACTTGATAACAACAAAAAGATACTTTTAGAGGGAGCTCAAGGAACTCTGCTTGATATAGACCACGGAACTTATCCATTTGTTACAAGCTCCTCAACAGTAAGTGCTGGGGCTTGTACGGGTCTTGGGATTAGTCCAAAAGATATAGGCTTAGTAACGGGTATAGTAAAAGCATACACTACAAGAGTTGGTCACGGTCCTTTCCCAACAGAGGATTTTGGAAGCGAGGGAGAGCGCATGGCTGATGTAGGCAAGGAGGTAGGAACAACAACTGGGCGAGGAAGAAGATGTGGTTGGTTTGACGCCGTTGCGGTTAAGCACTCTTCAAGACTAAATGGATGTGATCAATTTGCCTTGATGAAGCTTGATGTTCTTGACGGCTTTAAGAGTATCAAAATCTGTGTTGCTTATGAGGTAGATGGAGAAAGAATCGATTACATGCCAAGCGACCTGGACAATATAACACCGATTTATGAAGAGATTCAGGGTTGGGACAAAGTAGAAGGAGTCTCAAACTATGATGAGTTGCCTCAAAATGCAAAGGATTATGTTAAGCGAATCGAAGAGCTAACCAATACAAAAGTGGGGTTAATCTCTACTAGTCCTGAGAGAAATGATACGATAATTTTATAAAACACTTAACTTTCGCACATAAATCCCAACTATTTTTGTGTATAAGCACTGGACAATGCGATAATCTGAAAAAATCTTTAATCCTCTTGACAACATTTTGAATTTCAGAGATTTTTGTGAGTATTTTTATAAAGAGTTGCATAGAGATAGCTAAAGATTCAAGCTCGCACTCTAAATTTTTAAAGAGTTCATAAAAAAGGGTCAGGGTTAAACTATGCGCTTTTATGATATAATCAGTCAAAAAGAGTAAAATGGGCTCAGTTATCACCTTAAACTCCTATTAAATACTTCACTATATCTTAAAAATGAAAACTCCGGTACAATATCTAATTGAAACTAATCCTCAGTGCCATATGTTGTGGACTAATACAAAATATTGACAAGCTTAACCTATTTGGTTATTATTGTAATCAAGAAAGATTTTAATGAAAATAAAGAGTATCGCACTATAATTTGGACTTTATAAAAGAACCAATATTTTGTTGCTCAAAGTGCAAGACAAGGATATTTTGCTCTTGGTTTTAATGATGATAAAGCTATAGAGATAATTATGAGTCTAGTAGATATAGACCTACATAAATCTATGACAACTTATAATGATAATAAAATTTGGCAAGATGTTTATCATAGAACTATTGATGATATTGACCTCTACATTAAACTTTAAGTAACAGATAAAGCAATCGTAATATCTTTCAAGGAGCGAACATGGCAAACTGTCCAATTTGCAATGGTAAAGTTGAGTATAAAACTGAGTTGATAGCATATACATATAAAGAACGCTCTATTGAGGTTGAACAATCAGGTAAATATTGTTTAGAATGCAAAGAAGCTTTTTTATTTCCCAGAGATTTAAAATCAACAAAATTAGAAATAGCCAATTTTAAGAGAGAAATTGACCACTTTTTGACAACTGATGAACTAAAAAGAATAAGAAAAAAACTGCATATCAGTCAACAAGAGGCTGCAGTAATTTTTGGTGGTGAAATTAGAGCATTTCATAAATATGAAACTGCAGAAGTTACTCAGAGTAAGCCCTTAGATATATTGTTTAGATTAATTGATGATATTAAGAGAGTAGTTGCATAAAAAGGGGTTAGGGTTGAATGCCACTAACTTAAGCACAAAAAGCCCTAATTTTAGGTACTTACAGTATGTAAAATAGCTGTAGTGTATGAAAGTTAAGTAAAATAAAAAAAGGAGAAGTAAGATGAGCGTATTAAGTAGATTTTCAATAGTGATAGCATCTTTTTTAGTGGTTTTAAGCACTATGGGTTGCGAAAAAGTAGATGAAGCAAAAGGTGCAGCATCAGGGATGATACAGCAATCAATCGATGAGGCAAAGCAGACGATAGGACTTAGTGAGCCTAAAGAGCAGGGTGAAGAAGGTGGAGAAGAGGGCGGAGAGGAAGAGAGTGGCTCTGTTGAAGAGAAAGAATGAGTAGTGAAGATAGTTTTAGCATCATCAAATAGAGCCAAGATAGAAGAGTTTAGGTCTTGCTTGGATGGAGTTGAGATTTTTGAGTTTGGTGAAGTTATGGAGCCTTTTGAGATAGTGGAGAGCGGAGAGAGTTTTAAAGAGAATGCTCTTATAAAAGCACGAGCAGTCTATGAAAAACTTGAAGATAGTACTATGGTTGTAGTTTCAGATGATAGCGGGATAAGTGTGGATATACTAAACCATAAACCCGGTATCTATAGTGCTAGATATGCTGGAGATGGTGCAACTTCGGCAGAAAACTTGGATAAACTAGTCTCTACCCTAAGAGAGAAAAATATAAAAAAAACAGCAGCTTATTATACCGCCGCTATCGCTATAGTATGTGAAAAAGGTGAGTTTTGTGTGCATGGTTGGATGTATGGTGATGTGGTGGACGAGAAGAGAGGAGATAAGGGATTTGGATATGACCCTTCGTTTATCCCTGAGGGATTTGATAGGACTTTAGGGGAGCTAGAAGAGGGTATAAAAAAAGAGCTTTCTCACCGCTCAAAGGCACTTGACTTAGCAAAGATTATTTTAAAAACTTTGGTATAATAGAGAATAAGGAGATAATTTATGG
>CAZLXQ010000016.1:0-18224 GCA_964563675.1 uncultured Sulfurospirillum sp. | reverse complement strand
TATTTGAAATAAGAAGTTTCAAAATGTTGTTTGGTTTTCTTGGGGTAGTATATTTTAGTGATAGCATTTATTTGGTAGTATCTTCCTGCTATATCTTTATTTAGCAGTTTTGAAGACAATGCTATATGATTGTCGTTGCGTTTTCTGTAAGTTTCCAAATCATCAAGCGAGTGGTACGATAAAACTTTTCTAATTCGTTCATCTTAGATATGTCCTGTTTTTAGTCTATTGTATCACAAGTAAAAAAAGAGTCGGGGTTACGCTTTACACTTTTATAGTTCAAAAAAGAGCAGACTCTCTTAGGCTTTTTATTTTAAAACTTTTTCTGTGCAGCTTAGAGTATCCGTGCTCTTTTATCTCGCTTACATGTAGGCTTGTTCCGTAGCCTTTGTGTTTTTTGAAGCTGTATGACTCGTAGTCTTTGGCTATGCTGTACATGTAGCGGTCGCGGCTGACTTTTGCTAAGATGCTCGCTGCACTTACTTCGGGTATTTTTGCATCTGCTTTTATCATGGTTTCCACTTCATCTACTCCAAAAGAGCTGTTGCCGTCCATAAGGACATGACAATCTTCAAAATACTCTTTTATACTCGAAATCGCATCTCCAAGACAAAAACTAAGACCTTTTTCGTCTATGATATCGTTGTCATAAAAAAGTATCTTATGCTTAGAGTTTTCCGTGAGAGGGCTATAGAGTAACTCTCTTTTTCTCTCACTAAGAGCCTTTGAGTCGCCAAGACCATCAATGATGTTTTGTAAAACTACTCCAACTACAACTAGCGGACCAGCGATACATCCTCGACCCGCTTCGTCTATGCCACACAATATTTTATTCATTTTAATCCTAAAAAGAGTTATTGTACCTTAAAATTTATTTTTATCAAAATATCACTATGCAGGATATGCTTTAAGTAGTAGATGCTAAAACTACTACTCTCTTAGAGTCATGTTTTATGACTCTAAGTCCACACTTTTTTGCCATGACTCCTATGCTTTTAGGAGTAAAAAAAGTTATATGAGTTGGATCTCTTCTGTACCACCACTTCAAAAACTCATCTTGTTTGTTGGTGTGAAATAGTGTCATAATGGCGATAACTCCGTTTGGGGCTAGGTGATTTGCTAGATGTTCTAAAGTCTCTTTTGGATTTGCTAGATGTTCAAAAACCTCTGTTGAGGTGATGAGGTCATACTTTTTGTTTTTATAGACCTCTTTAGTTTGATAGAACTTATCATAACACTCTGTAGCTGCTCCTCTTTTTTTCATAATCTCGCATAAAACTGGCCCAGGACCGCATCCAAAATCTAGTGCAGTTTTAGGATTTAGCTCTTCCCAAAAATAGTCTAAAAATCTCTCAAACATCTCTACATAACCACTCTCTTCAAAGCTATTGTTGTGATGGCCATACTGTTTTTTTTCATCTTCTAGGTTGACATAAAAATTTTTATCTAAAAAAATAAGTTCGCAGGCGAGACAGTGTAGATAAGCTTTTTTTTGTTGAGTATCTTCAAAACTAACAGTTTGTGTATGACATATTTTACATTTCATCACTTTTCCATAAATTATAGTAAATATTTATTTACTAATTAAGCTATTTAGTGCTATTATACCATTTATGTATAAAATAGTAGTGATTTGCCTAATTGCAATACTTTTTTCTTTACCATTTATCAATTTTAGCCCTAAGTTTCAGGGCAATGAGATCAAGCTTGGTATGAGTGGACCCTTTAGTGGAAGCTTGCATACTCTTGGTGGTGAGCTTTTGATGGGGATGAATCTCTATTTTGAGAGCATCAATCAGCAAGGAGGGGTGCATGGTAGAACTTTTAGAGTTATCACAAGAGATGATAGATATGAGCCAAAAATAGCATCTGAAAATGCACTAAAGCTGATAAAAAAAGATAAAGTATTTGCATTTGTTGGATTTATAGGAACACCTTCCAATAGGGTTGCTTTGCCGATTGCGATGGAGTATAGAGTTCCTCATATAGGAGCACTTTCAGGAGCCCAGTTTCTAAGAGAGACACCTAGAAATCCACTTGTTCTCAATGGAAGAACAAGTTACTCTAAAGAGATCGAAGCCCTAATAGAGTATTTTGTCGACAAGAGAGCCTATAAAGACATAGCAATTTTTTATCAAAATGACTGCTTTGGTCGTGCAGGCTTGATAAGTGTAAAACAAGAGCTTAGAAAAAGAGGAATGCACTTAGTGGCAGAGGGTAGCTATAAAAGAAATACCCTCTCAATCGGACATGCACTTCATGAGATATCTCAAAGCAAACCACAAGTGGTCATCATGATAGCTGTAACAAAACCAGCAGCAGAGTTTATACAAAGAGCAAGGGAGAATGAAAATCTAAAAGATGCAAAGTATGGAACAATCTCTTTTATAGGTCCGCGTATGCTTTTGAATACTCTTGATGGTAGAGCTGAAAATATAATTTTTTCACAAGTTGTGCCATCGCCTTGGAGCTCTTCATCTAAAGAGGTTGAGTACTATAGAGAGCTTATGGATAGATTTAATCCTCAAAAGGAGTATAGCTATATATCTTTAGAGGGATTTTTTATAGCTAGGATGACAGTAGAGCTGTTTAGAAGAGTTGGTAAAAAGTTTACGAAAGAGGATTTTATCGGTGAGATAGCACACTTGTACGAGGAAATTGAAAGAGGTTTTGGTATTGATGAGAGTATGCGACTTTGTCAGTGCTTAAACAATGTCTACTTAACATACTATAGTGATGGGATTTTTTGGGATGTTTATGAGAAAGATTAGTAGTCCGCTAAAGAGAATTATAAGCGGGATTGACAATATGACAATAGCTAAAAAGACAACTCTTTTGTTTGTCAACATGGTTGTTGGAATGCTTTTTCTTGGAAGTTTTGCTCATTTGAGTCTAAATCGCATCAAGGGTGATTTTGATATACTTTACGATAAACGAATGGTTCCAATTATTGGGCTAGAGAAGATTAAGGATATATACACAGTCAATATACTCGACACTCTAAGAGATGTAGAGAGTAATCATATATCTAAAGTGGACGGCAGGAGTATAATTTTGCTAGCACAAGAGCTTATTAGGCGAGAGTGGAGCGAGTATAAGAGTAGTCTTATGATTGAAGAGACGGGTTGGGTGTTTAGTGTATATCTACCTATAAGGGGGTCAGAAATACCGGAGATTGCAACTGAATTATCGCTAGAGGATGATATGATTGAGGCTATTGAGAAAAAGATTAGACAAATTGACTCTATATTGGTAGATATTTTTAATCTCTTTGGTAGAAATCACTCGCAAGAGGCTTTTAGTCGACTTCAAGAGGATCTGTATCCAAGTGTAAACTCTATAAACATCCATCTTACTCAGCTCATAAGTCTCAATCTAGAGGCCGCAAATATTGCAAAACTAAAAACAGAGGCAGTCTACAGGAATACATTTGCTTGGATAGTGGCCGCAACTGTAGGAACTATACTAGTAGCTACACTTCTTGCAATTATAATTTTACGAAACATTAGACGCCTACATGCTCAGATGACAAAGATGGTTCACAAGAAAACAAAGGAGCTTCAATCGCTAAATATTGCCCTAGAGGAGAAGATTGTTATTGAAGTTGAGCAGTCTAGGCAAAAAGATCAAATCATGTTTAGGCAGTCTAGGCTAGCGGCTATGGGTGAGATGGTTGGCAATATAGCTCATCAGTGGAGACAGCCACTAAATGCAATAGTTCTTGTTATTCAAAGTATTCAGATGAAAAAGATGGTAGGAAAACTTGATGATGAGTTTATAGACTCTCAAGTCGATGAGGGCATGAGACTAGCAACTTCTATGTCAAGAACCATAGATGATTTTAGGGATTTTTTTAAACCTAATAAGAAAGAGGAGATTTTTAGTGTAAAAAAAGTTTTAGAGGAGTCTATGGATTTAGTCAAGAGCTATTATGATCATCTTGATATAAAAATTAGCTTAGTGTGTGAGGAGGATTTTGAAGTTTTAGGCTATCCAAATGAGTTTTCTCAGGTGATAATGAACCTTTTTTCTAACTCAAAAGATTCTTTAAACGAAAAGGAGAATCAGAAAAAATATATAGAAGTAGTGCTAGAGATACTCAAAAGTGGAGCTGAAGGCAAGATTTCAGTAATAGACAATGCAGGAGGAGTTCCTGTTGAGGTGATTGATAGGATATTTGATCCATACTTTACTACAAAACATCAAAGTAGCGGAACAGGGATAGGGTTACACATGTCAAAGGAGATTATAGAGAAGCAGATGAACGGCTCAATAGATGCAAAAAATATTTCTCATAAATTTTTAGATAATGATGAGGTTTATGAGAAGTGTGCTTGCATAAGAGTTGTGATGCCAATAAATAAAGAGGAGAACAAATGGACTTAAACTGTTTAAAAGAGTGCATTATACTCTATGTGGAGGATGAGCAGAGTGTACGCAATCAGACTAAAATGATACTTGATGATTTCGTCAAAGAGGTTAGGGTAGCAAGTGATGGCGAACAAGGTCTTAAGATGGCTCTTGAAGGCGATATTGATGTTATTGTAACAGATATTATGATGCCTTATAAAAATGGCATAGATATGTTAAAAGAGTTAAAAGAGACCCATAAGCGAGAGATACCAGCTATCATAACTACAGCTTTTAGTGAGAATGAGTATCTAATGGAGGCTATTAGGCTAAAAGTAGATGGGTTTATAACAAAGCCAATAAACATAAAAGATTTGTTAAACTCTCTTTGTGTAGTAATGTTACCAAGAGTACAAAAAGAGCAACTTGAGGGGTGCTTCTATATGGTAGATGCTCTTAGTAGCCTCATAGGTGGGAAAAAGATTGAGATTTTGAAGTATGTTATTAATAGTCTTGATAAAGAGCAGATTTTTTATGGCTCATATCAAGATATAATGGACAATGTAGGAGTTAGCAAGCCAACAGTAGTTAACATGTTCAAACAGCTAATTCAAGCAGGTATTTTAGAGAAGATAAAAAATAAAGTTTATCGCTTTAAAAATAGAAAATTTATAAAAGAGGAGGCATAAGGATGCAAGTTAAGATGAGAAAAATAATTTTTTTCGTATTGATAGGTTTTACAACACTACTGTTTGGTGCAGAAAAAAGTGTAGTATTTGAGACAACTAAGGGGGATATAGTTTTTAAGCTTTTTCCGCAGATAGCTCCAAAAGCGGTAGAAAATTTTATCGGACTAACAAAAAAAGGCTACTATGATGGTACTATTTTTCATAGGGTTATCAAAAATTTTATGATTCAAGGGGGAGACCCAACGAGAACAGGGCGAGGTGGAAGTTCACTCTGGGGAGAGCCTTTTGAAGATGAGTTTGGTTCAGGAGTTGTGTTTGATAGAAGTGGTATACTAGCTATGGCAAATGCGGGGCGAAACACAAATGGAAGCCAATTTTTCATAACAACAAAACCAACACCTTGGCTCAACGGAAGACACACTATCTTTGGAGAGGTGGTTGATGGCTTGGATGTGGTAAATGCTATTGGGAATACAAAAGTAGGTGTGAGAGATAAGCCAACAAAAGAGATAAAAATCATAAAGGCATATGTTAAATAATACTACTCTATATGACATTATTTTTAGAAAAAAGATATAATTACAAGAAAATACTGGGAGAGGTTATGAAAAAGATTGAAGCAATCATCAAGCCATTTAAGCTAGAAGATGTAAAGGATGCTTTGACTGCCATAGAGATAACTGGCATGACAGTTAGTGAAGTAAAGGGTTATGGTCGTCAGCAAGGACACTCAGAGTTATATAGAGGAGCTGAGTATGTGGTTGATTTTTTGCCAAAAATTAAGATAGATGTTGTTGTGAAGGAGGAGGATGTTGATACTGCTATAAGGGCGATAATTGATTCAGCAAAAACTGGCAAAATTGGTGATGGAAAGATTTTTATATCGCAAGTCGAAAGAGTTATTAGAATCAGGACTTCTGAAGAGGATGAGGAGGCTATATAATGACTATAACTTTAAAATCTCCACTAGATATGCATCTTCACCTAAGAGATGAAGAGATGCTAAAAATCGTAGCACCACTTAGTGCGCAAAGCTTTTGTGCTGCAATTATCATGCCAAACTTAGTTCTTCCAGTTACTACAATTGAGGCTCTAAAAAGCTACAAAAGCAGAATCAAAGAGGCTATTGGTGATGAGGATTTTGAGCCATTGATGACTCTGTTTTTTAGAAACGACTACACTTACGAGTTTTTAAAAGAGGCAAAAGAGTATATAAGTGCAGTTAAACTCTATCCATCAGGGATTACAACTAACTCTGAATCAGGGGTAAATAACATGGATATAGAGGAGTTGAGAAGTGTTTTTGAGGCTATGAGTGAGCTTGAAATTCCTTTGTGTGTTCATGGCGAAACAGATGGGTTTGTTATGGATAGAGAGGCTGAGTTTGGTCTAGTTTTTGAAGAGTTTGCTACAAATTTTCCAAAACTTAAAATCATAATGGAGCATATTACTACAAAAAATAGTGTAGATTTGCTAGATAAGTATGATAACCTATATGCAACTATAACACTTCATCATCTCTATATCACACTAGATGATGTGGCTGGAGGCATGTTAAAACCTCATCTGTTTTGTAAGCCGATAGCTAAAAGATATGAAGACAGAGAGGCTCTTTTAGAGACCGCTTTAAGTGCCCATCCAAAAGTGATGTTTGGAAGTGATTCAGCTCCTCATCCTACACATAAAAAAGAGTGTTGCGGTTGTGCTGCAGGTGTATTTACAGCTCCTATAGCACTGGCAGCTCTTGCTTCACTGTTTGATAAAAATGGTGCATTAGAGAATCTACAAAAGTTTGTTAGTGATAATGCTCAAAGGATTTATGGTTATAAGCCATCAGACAAAGAGGTAGAGTTGATAAAAGAGCCTTTTAGAGTGGTCGATAGTTATACAGATGTAGTTCCTATGTTTGCTGGTGAGATACTGCCTTGGAGCGTGAAAGAGATACGGTAGGCTCTATTTTGGCAAGTTAGATATAAAAGTTGCTAGTTCTTCTATCTGCTTTTTGCTTAAGTGTTGTACCTGTTTTGCCATAACAGCAGTAACACCTCTTTTGCCAAACTCACCATCTTTAAAAAAGTTTATACTTTTTATTAGATTTTCAGCAGACTGACCTGTTAGTGGCTTAGCTTTTCCAAAGGCACTATTTTTTCCATCTTTCCCATGACACTTTGCACAGCTTTTGAAAATTTCTGATGGAGTGGCTGATACCTCTAAGTTTGCATATAGTGAAGAGGTAAAGAGTAAAATGGTTATATATAACTTCATAAGCTTAATCTTGTTTTGTAAGATTTTAGATATTATAGCACTTATTTCTCGAAAAGTTCTACTTTTCATAGAAACTTTTCACTAGTTTTTGAGAAAAAAGTGCATAAGGTTCAGCTAGATTGAGTAGTTTGGATTTTACGGTAAGATAATATTCTCATAAAAAGGTAGAAGATGAATAAGATACTTTTGGTTGCACTTCTTTTTTTTATGGGGTGCTCATACAAGATGCCTTATCAATTCTCAAAGTCATATTTTGTAGTTATAAAAAACTCTCAAATGTCAGTTGCAGCTACAGGTTTTATAAAAAAAGATGAAAACAGAATAAACCTCCAACTCTTTTCTGCTGCAACTCCTATACTCGATCTTCATATTGATAATCTTATCTGTTTGGACTATACATGTATATCAAGAAAAAACTTTAATAGAGAGTTTTTTGGTTACTCTCATTATGAGTACTTTATAGATGGGTTGTTTAGGTTAAAGCCTATATATGATAAAAAAAATCTTATAAAAACAGATAGTGGATTTGAGCAAAAGATAAAAACAGATGATTATGATATAACATATAGAGTCGAGAGTGGAAATCTCTATTTTCGAGATAGAAAAAACAGAATATTAATAAAATTAAAGGAATTAAGATGAAATATCTAGGTGCACATGTGAGTGCGAGCGGTGGAGTTTTTAATGCTCCTATCAATGCGAAAAAGCTTGGAGCAAAAGCGTTTGCACTTTTTGTGAAAAACCAAAGACAGTGGGCAGCAAAACCCTTAGAAGATGGGGTTATATCCAAATTTAAAGAGGAGCTAGAGAGATCTGAGATACTTCCTAAGCATGTCTTGCCACACGATAGTTACCTTATAAACCTAGGACACCCTGATGAGCAAAAAAGAGAAAAATCACTAAATGCTTTCATAGATGAGTTAAAACGATGTGAGCAACTTGGACTTGATAGATTAAACTTTCATCCTGGAAGTCATCTAAAGCTTATAAGTGAAGAGGGGTGCTTGGAATTTGTTAGTGAGTCTATGAACGAAGCTTTGCGTAAATCAAGTGGCATAAAGCTTGTTATAGAGAACACTGCAGGACAAGGTAGTAACTTAGGTTACAAATTGGAACACTTGGGTTATTTAATAGACAACTCTATAGACAAGGAGCGAACAGGTGTCTGTATCGACACTTGCCATCTTTTTGTCTCTGGCTATGACTTTCGAACAGAAAAAACCTATAAAGAAACTATGGATAAATTTGATAGTATAGTAGGGTTTGAGCATTTGATGGGTATGCATTTAAATGATTCAAAGCCTGACTTGGGAGCTAAAGTAGATAGACACCACTCCATAGGAGAGGGAAAGCTTGGAATTGAGCCTTTTAGACTCATCATGAATGATGATAGAATTGATGATATACCGATGGTGCTTGAAACAATCGACGATACCATATGGAAGCAAGAGATAGAGCTTTTGTACGGCTTGATTGAAAATTAAATTTTATAGAAATAAGAAACTGTGGCATAGAGCAACTAGACAGGGATAAAGAGACCACTGCACAGTAGCAACCCCTAAGATATGGTGATATTGGATGTCAGAAATTGATAATTTTCTTTAAAATACTAGCCAAAGCTAATATGAAAAGAAAATTATTGATTTATGATATTTAAAATTGCTGTAGATTAGGGGTTGCTACTGTGCAGTGGTCTCATAAAGGAGTATTTTGCAGTATTTGGTAAATTTTTTAGAGATAGAGGCTGTTGAGCTTAGCATAATTTTTGAACAACTCAAATCAACCAAGCAAGAGGCTACTCTTCTTAGGGAGATAACAAAACAGTATATTAATGGTAGTGTAGAGATTGTTGTTTTGGAAACTCTTGTGACTCTATTTGGCGATAAAGAGTATAGTCATATCAAGCAACTTCATTTAGTCAAGAGCTTGCTTGATCAGGGTTGGATAACTCTTGGAGCTTTTGTCAATATAAAGACTTTGCAAAGCTCAAACCTGGAGCTTTTAAACTCTACCGTAACTCTTAGTAGTTCATTTTTAAAACTTTTAGAAGATGGGATTTTGGAGATAGAGTTGCCTGACATTACGCCCTATAAAGATCATCTTGAGTACCTAAAAGATCAGTTTTTGCGAATCGAGATGTATCAAAAACTAAGCTTAAATAAGCAAAACTCAGTAACAGCAAAACTTAAGCTACTCGAGTCAAGAATAGCAACTCGTTTAAGCTCAAGCGATATAGAGATAGCTATAGAGAAGATATTTGTTGAGTTTGAGCTAAATCAAAAAGAGCAGATAATTTTTCTAGCTCTACTAAAAGAGGAGTATGGAAGTGAGTTTGAGTCTCTAAGAGATATGAGTGCACTTGTAAATTTGATTAGTGCTGATGATTATGAAAAGATGAAAAATAGAGCTTTGCTTGAGGAGGGCTCTAGGCTTATAGAGGGTGAGATTATAGATTATGATGAGTTGTTAAATGGTTTTGGAGGAGTCTCAAGAAGTTTTTTTATATGCGAAGAGCTACTTCAAAGAGTTATGCATCCAGATAAAGATAAAAAAGCAAAAAAGATAAAGCTAGATATGCTTATAGGCGAACAGGAGATTTTTGAGCTAATTGACCCTAAAACAACCCTAGACGATGTAGTTCTAACTTTAAAAACAAGAGAGTTGCTAGACAACCTTCTAAAGCAGATAGACAGAGGCGTTATGAAGCTTCTAAGAGAGTGGGGAGTGAAAGAGAGAAGAGGGGGGATAGATGCAAAAATCATTTTTTATGGACCTCCTGGTACTGGAAAAACTATGACAGCACACTCATTGGCAAAGTCTATGAAAAAAAGAGTTCTTAGTTTTGATTGCTCTAAGATACTCTCAAAGTATGTAGGCGAAAGTGAGCAAAATGTAAGAGCTATTTTTGATACATTCAAAGAGTTGTCAAAAAAAACAAAAACAGAGCCAGTTTTGTTACTAAATGAAGCAGACCAGTTTTTAAGTGCTCGACTAAGTGATGTTGGTGGGGGAGCTGATAAGATGCACAATCAGATGCAAAATATATTTTTAGAGCAGATAGAGAAGTTTGATGGAGTCTTGATAGCCACTACAAACTTACTTGAAACTATTGATAGTGCATTCTCAAGACGGTTTGATTATAAGGTAGTATTTGAGAAGCCAACACTAAAGCAAAGAGTGGAGCTTTGGCAAAAACTTCTTCCTGAAAGTGCGGTATATGAGGACAGTTTCAGCATAGAGGAGTTGGCAAAGCATGAGCTTAGTGGAGCTCAGATAAAGCTAGTTCTGAAAAACTGTGCATTAAGAGTCGCGATAAAAGAGGAGCCAATCTTTTGCATGGAGGACTTTATAGGAGCTATAAAAAGAGAGAAAAAAGGCGTTTTTGGCGAGGAGAAGTCTATGGGGTTTGCTTTAAACTAACATAATAAAATAAAAATATTTTAATGTTAATTAGGGTAGACTTTATTTTCGTTACTTTATAGAGCTTTTCTAAAAGTGGCATAGAGTATTTTAGGGTTTATTATCAAAGTAAGGATTTTTTTATGGCACAACTATCGCATATGGATTTTGCCCACCCATATTTTGGAGTATTTTTTATACTCTTTTTCAGTGCAGCTCTGTTTTACGGCATAACAGTTTTATCAAGATTTGTTTCAAGAAGGATGGCAAGGTCTGATACTGAAAAGCTGAAGCTGACTATCTACGAGTGTGGTCCAGAGGCCAGCAAACAACCAAATAAAATCTCAGTACACTTTTACCTTTTTGCAATACTATTTATAGTTTTTGAGATAGAGATTATCTTTATGTATCCGTGGGCAGTCAACTTTTACACTTTAGGTTGGTTTGGATTTGTGCAGATTATTATATTTATCATACTGTTGACAATTGGATTTTTGTATGACTGGAAAAAAGGAGCACTTGAATGGCACAGCATAAAATAGAGTATCTTAGTGAGGGGGGTTTGCCTATCGCTCTTACAACAGTAGACAAGCTTGTCCAGTGGGGTAGAAGTAACTCTTTGTGGCCTTTGACATATGGTTTAGCCTGTTGTGCTATTGAGATGATGGCAGGGGGTGCAAGTAGGTATGATTTTGATAGATTTGGAACTATATTTAGAGCAAGCCCAAGGCAATCAGATGTGCTTATAATAGCTGGAACTTTAACTAAAAAACATGCCCCTTTCATGCGAAGACTTTATGATCAAATGAGTGAGCCAAAGTGGGTTATAAGCATGGGAAGCTGTGCAAATACTGGAGGCATGTTTAACACTTATGCTACAGTTCAAGGAGCAGATAGAGTCATACCAGTTGATATCTATCTTCCTGGTTGCGCTCCTCGTCCTGAAACTCTTCAATATGCTCTTATGCTTCTTCAAAAAAAGATAAGAAAAGAGAGTGCTTCAAAAAAGTTAAAACCTAAGAGGCTAGTGTGATGAGAAAGTATGTAAACAGAAAAGATTTACAAAAAAAAGCATACTATAGTGATAGATTTTTCGTATCACCTCAGATACCAAAAGAGGAAATTAGTACAGATGAGATTTTTCAAGAGGATGTGAGTGAGCTAAAAAACTCCTTCTCTATAGGAGAAGCATATATCCAAAAAGGGCAACTTGTAGTCTATATAGACGCAAAAGATAATTTAGAAGTTATAAGATTTATGCGCGATGTGCTGAAATATAACTTTTTAAGTGAACTTAGTGCTATTGATTGGCTAGCAAAGAGTGGTGAGTTTGAGATTTTTTATCAAATGCTCTCTACATGTAAGAGAAAAAGGGCAAGAGTCAAGTTTTTTATCAAAGAGAAAGAGGAGATAAGAAGCGTTACAGCCATATTTAAAAGTGCAGATTGGGCTGAGAGAGAGATGTATGATATGTTTGGAGTTAAAATCACAGGGCATCACTACATGAGAAGAATTCTTATGCCTGATGATTGGCATGACTATCCACTTCGTAAAACCTATCCACTTCAAGGAGATGAAGAGGCACAGTGGTACGAGATAGATAAGATTTTTGGAAAAGAGTATAGAGAAGTCATAGGTCCTGAAGAGAGAGATGATGCAAAAATTGTTGAAAAAGATACTTATAGATTTTCAAGAATTGGGCATGAGGTTTCTTTTGGAGGAGAGTATAGCGATAAACCAATTGAGCATGATTATCAAGAGGATGGCGGTGTACCACTTGTGAGAAAAATTAAAAAATCAGACACTAAGATAGTAAAAAAGAGACCATGATGCAAAAACCAAATAGACTACAACCATTTTTTGAAAACCTAGTTTTTGAAAGAGAAGATAATCACATGATTATCAACTTTGGACCTCAGCACCCTAGTGCTCACGGACAACTCCGTCTCATACTTGAGCTTGATGGCGAGCTGGTAATTAAAGCTACCCCTGATGTTGGGTATCTTCATCGAGGCATGGAGAAGATGGCAGAAAACATGATATATAATGAGTATCTGCCTGTAACTGACCGTATGGACTACATAGCTTCAACTGCAAATAACTATGGTTTTGCACTTGCGGTTGAAGAGCTGATAGGCTTAGATGTTCCAAGACGAGCAAAAGTCATAAGGATGATGCTTTTAGAGCTCTCCCGAATCACTTCACATCTTTTTTGGTTAGCTACACATGCACTTGATGTTGGGGCGATGTCGATTTTTTTATATACATTTAGAGAGCGAGAGTATGCGATGGACCTTTTTGAGGATTATTGTGGAGCTAGGCTAACTCACTCAGCAGTGAGGATAGGTGGGGTTCCGCTTGATTTGCCAAAAGGGTGGACTGACTCTTTGATGAAGTTCATAAGCGATATGCCAGCAGCTATAAAAACTTATGAGGGGTTACTTGACCAAAATAGAATTTGGAAAATGAGACTTGAAGATGTTGGCATCATCTCTCCTGAGATGGCTCAAAGCTGGGGCTGTAGTGGTCCTATGTTAAGAGGAAGCGGGATAGCTTGGGATATACGAAAAGAGGAGCCTTATGAGCTGTATGATGAGGTAGAGTTTGATGTGCCTGTTAGCGATAGGTGTGATAGCTATGGAAGATATAAGCTTCATATGAAAGAGATGAGAGAATCTTTAAAGATACTAAAGCAACTCATATCAATGTATAGTGAAACTTCACCAGAGATAATGAGCGATGCTCCTAAGTATATCTCAGCTCCAAAAGAGCAGATTATGACTCAAAATTACTCCTTAATGCAGCACTTTGTTCTTGTAACACAAGGCATGAGACCCCCTGTGGGCGAAGTTTATGTTGTGAGCGAATCTCCAAAGGGAGAGCTTGGTTTTTACATAAACTCTCAAGGCGACCCATACCCATATAGGCTAAAAGTAAGGGCTCCTAGCTTTTGGCACACAAGTATACTCCAAGAGATACTAGCTGGGGAGTATTTAGCTGATGTGGTTACTATAATCGGTAATACCAACATCGTATTTGGCGAGATAGATAGGTAGGAGAAATTAAGATGAAACACTCTGTGCAAAGCACAAGCTTTAGTGAGAGGAATTTTCAAGAAGCTTGCTTTTTGAAAAGGAGAAATTAAGATGAAAAGATATGATTTAAGAGGCTTGAAGGATAGTTTTTACGAGAGAATGCTAGAGCTTATGGAGAGTATAGAGGAGGGTGAAGTAGCAATTTTTATGTTCGAAGTCGGAGACTTTACGCCTGTCCAGAAGAGTGCAGATGTCATAAAAGAGGCAGGATATACTCTGATGAATTCATTGAAATTCAACGAAGTAGACTGGACAATAGTCGTAAAAAAACAGAAGGAACTAGAATATGAAGAGTGATTTAGTAGTGGTAGTTGGCTCCATGCTTTCATATGATGATAAAAAGTTGCTAAAAGAGATAGAGGACTCTAGGATTGTTTTAGTTTCAGTTATGGAAGATAGTGGTTTTATGGATAGTGTAGAGGTTTTTAGTCAGTATGAGGCTGGAAGCGAAGAGGGAGTGGTGGCTATATTGGCAAAAGAGTTGCTTGAAAAGATTGATTTGCCAAAAGATATAAGAGAGTATTTTGATGATTTAGATGAGGGGTATTTGAGTGGCGAGACCAACATAGGAGAAGAGGAGATAGAGGAGTTGCATGCCATGATACAGAGTGCTTCAAATCCACTTATAGTTTTTGGAAAAGATGTTTTTTTAAATCATCGAGTTAAAAATATCTCAAAATTTATCAATCTTTTGGTTAAGTATAGTGGCATAGAGATAAGATGTTTAGTAAAACCAAGAGCAGACAGTTTGCAAGTTGAGGAGATAGAGGAGCTACAAAGTTTTAACGGCACTGTTGTTTTTGAGTATAACTCTAGCACAAACAGAGAGCTTTTGATAGGCTCAGCTCAATTTGCAACTGTGGCAAAGATTCAAGATGGACAGACTATAGAGATAAAAAGCCAGGCTAGAAAATTTAGGCTTGATAGGAGTCTAAAGGGCATGATTGCCTTGATGCCAAGCGATACAAGTGAAAACTCATATAGATATAAAGTAGCAAAAATCACAAAGAGAGAAGCAGCATGAGTAGCTCTAATCTAAATGGCAATATTTTAGTGACAATAGATGGTGTTGAGTGCAGGGCAAAAGAGGGAGAGTTTGTACTCAATATAGCAAGAGCAAATGATATTTTTATACCTACTTTGTGCTATCTCTCAAACTGTTCGCCAACTTTGGCCTGTAGAATATGCTTAGTAGAGATTGATGGAAAGCGAGCATACTCCTGTAATGCAAAAGCAAAAGATGGTATGAATATTGTTACTAAAAATGAGGATATAACTAAAGAGAGAAGAGCTATCATGGAGGTTTATGATGTAAATCACCCTTTAGAGTGCGGTGTTTGCGATCAAAGTGGTGAGTGTGAACTTCAAAACTACACTTTAGATATGGAAGTGAGTACCCAAAAATATTTTATAGCAGACACTTCTCGACCTGTACATAATTGGGGAAAAATTCATTATGATTCATCTCTTTGTATAGTTTGTGAGCGTTGTGTGACAGTGTGTAAAGATATGATAGGAGAGTCTGCTTTAAAGACAGTCAAGCGAGGAGGGGTCGCACTTGATAAGAGCTGGAAAGAGAGTGTTCCTAAAGATGCATATGCTACATGGAATAAGCTTCAAAAGTCTATCATTGGGCCAGTGGATGATAGTAATGTTCTGAGCTGTAGCTCTTGTGGAGAGTGTAGTTCGGTATGTCCTGTAGGAGCTTTAGTGAGTAGTGATTTTCAGTACAAAGCAAATGCTTGGGACCTTAAAAAAATCCCTGCTGCAAATCCTCATAGTAGCGACTGTTCGCTTATCTATTATGATGTTAGGTATGATAGTGTGTCAAACTCTAGTGATAGGATTTTTAGAGTAAGCAATAACTACAGTTTTGCACCAATTCATGGTGGGATAAGGTATGGATACGATTTTGAAAATGTAGTTGAATGTAAAGATGAAAATGCATTTAAAAAAGTTGTAAATCTTATGAAAACCAAAGTAGATACGATAGAGTTTGATAGTTTTATCACAAACGAAGAGGCTTTGATACTGCAAAAGCTTAAAGAGAAACATGGCTACAAGTTAGTCAACAATGATGCCTACATGTACAAGAAATTTTTAGAGAATTTTGCATCAACGAGTGGTACAAATCTATACAGCGGAGATTTAAAAACAGTTCAAGCAAGTAATTTTGTAGTGAGTATAGGGACTGCACTAAAAACAGATAGCCCAAATAGCGGATATATATTCAATAATGCACTTAGCATAAATAAAGGCGCAGGTATCTACTTTCACCCTATAGCTGATAAGGTTATAGATGGGTACTCTAAAAATCTACTCTGCATAAACCACAAAATTGAAGCACAAGAGGCTGTTTTGTATCTTATGTTAGACCTATTTGGTAAAGACTTGCCAAGCAAGATTGCTACATATCTTGGCTCTTTTCACACTACTAGCAAGCAGATAGTTGGCGAGGGTGAAGAGGCAAAAGAGGTTGAAATTGAGAAAAATCTGCTTTTTGAGATGGTAGGAGTTGGTGAGGATTTTAGTGCAAAGCTAGAAAAAATGCTTGCTAAGAAAGATAGATTCTCTCTCATAGCTGGTGAGGATCTATATAATCATCCAAAGAGCAAAAATCTAGCAAAACTTTTAGGACTTATACAGAGATATACAGGCTTTAGCGTAGTTATCATTCCGAGCCAGACAAATACTCTTGGAGTTTCACTAATTTGTGATTTGAACAAGAGAAAAGGCGAATTTACTTTGGGCTACAATGTAAAAGGAGATATATCGTTGAGTGCTTTAGGGAGGGGTGATTTGGATATGCCAGCACTAAACCAGCAAGAGGGAACATTTACTAGCATGAATAAAAGGATAGTTCCTACAAATGCGGCTCTTTCGTTTGATGGTTACTGCTTAAATGATTTAGCAAATGAGCTTGGACTTGATGAAGAGTTTACCATAGGTTATACATCAAAACTTCCAGTTAGGCGAGGTTTTAAAAGAGTATCATTTGATGATTTGCCAAATGAGTTTACAAGGGCGGGCAAAGAGAATCGTGGTTATCTCTTAAGTTTAAAAACTACTACATGCAGTGATGAGGTTGATGAGATAAGTGAGCTAAAGCAGATGAAAAAACCAATCTATCTAGCAAATCCAGTCAATCAATTCAATGCTTTTACAAATAGAGCTCATCAGTTGTGTGAAGCGGGAGCTCTGTATGCTTCAAGTGAGTTTTTGGAAAAAAGAGGATTGAAGAGCGGTGATATGGTGATAGTTGAAGCAGATAATGGAGCAAAGCTAACACTTAGGACAGAGCTTGATGTTGTAATAGGTGGAGATATACCATATCTACCTACATTTGACACAAAGCTTGACACAAAGCAATTTTTTCTTGATGGATATAGATTTGCAGATGTTAGTATAAGGGGTGTAAAATGATTATTGAAACAGCCATAAAAGCTATTGTTGTTGTCTCTGTTGTTGCGGGCTTAGCAGGTTTTGCCACATTTGTAGAGAGAAAAGTACTAGCTTTTATGCAGCGAAGATTGGGTCCTATGAATGTAGGTCCTCACGGGATTTTACAGTTAGCAGCTGATGGAATTAAACTTTTTACAAAAGAGGATATAGTTCCACAAAATGCAATAAAACCTATTTTTAAAATCGCTCCTGTTATAGCCCCTGTTGCTGCTTTTACTGCAATGGCCGCTATACCATTTTTCCCTGAATTTACTGTTTTTGGGCACACAATAACACCTATTGTAGCTGATATAAATGTAGCACTTCTATTTATCTTAGGTGTAGCATCAACTAGTATGTATGCTCCACTTCTTGCAGGCATGAGCAGCTCTAACAAGTGGGCTTTAATAGGGGCAGCAAGAACAGTTATGGCGATGCTCTCTTTTGAGGTTGTAGCGGGTTTTGCTCTGCTAGCTCCGATCATGATGGTAGGCTCACTCTCACTTATAGATATAAACAGTTTTCAAAGTGGTGGAGTTTCGTCTTGGCTTATTTGGTCTCAGCCATTAGCATTTTTACTGTTTGTTATAGCGGGCTTTGCTGAGACTAATAGAACTCCGTTTGATCTGCTTGAACATGAAGCTGAGGTAATTTCTGGGTATGGTACTGACTACTCTGGCATGAGATGGGGACTCTTTTTTATCGGCGAGTATGCGAACATGATAACAGTAGCATTTTTAGTTAGTCTTATCTTTTTAGGCGGATACAACTCTTTTTGGATTATTCCAGGTGGCATTATGATACTGATTAAGGTAGCTGCTTTTATATTTTTATTTTTATGGGTTAGAGCAGCTTGGCCGCATGTTAGACCAGACCAGATGATGTGGTTATGCTGGAAGATTTTGATGCCTTTGGCAGTTATCAATATGCTAGTTACTGGTGTAGTACTATTATGGGGAAGGTAAGATGAGTTTAGAACAATTTA
>CAZLXQ010000015.1:0-18318 GCA_964563675.1 uncultured Sulfurospirillum sp. | reverse complement strand
TATATATTTAGTTATCATGGTCATTTAGAATGGGTGCATAAAAAAGAAATTTTAATTAAGATAATTTATGTCTTATTTATATTAGTTTTATATAATGGAAGCATAAGGATAGTTAAAATGAATACATATCAAAAAATACTTAAACTAAATAATTTAAAAGCTACCCATCAAAGACTCTCTATACTTGGCTGTATAGATGATTTTGGTCATAATGATATAGATTTTCTCTATACAGTACTTCTAAAAAAATCGCCCTCTTTATCAAAAGCAACTTTATATAGAAACATAAATGATTTAATCGCATCATCTATAATAAAAGAGGTAAAACTGCCTGGATTAAAACAGCAATATGAGATTAAAAAATCTCCTCATATTCATCTTTTGTGCAAAAGTTGCAATAGTGTTAAAGATTTAAGTATAGATATGAGCCTTCTACACAATAGCATAGCAAATAGCTCAAGCTTTAAGATTGAAGAGAGTTTTATCGTCATCAAAGGAGTGTGTAGTAAGTGTTCAGCACAACAATGACATAGACTGTTTTATTCTTGCTCCTCTTTGTCTTCCAAAACATCAACCATAGCCCCATCAACCAAAATACCATCTAACTCTTTTTTAGGCTTAATGCTTGATACTTTTTTTAGTAAAACCGCTTGATTTATGAGATTTCCTCTTCCCGTACTTAGTTTTCTAAAGGCTTCATCATAGCTGTTATTTGCCACCTCAAGCCCTTTGCCAACTTTTTTTAAATCCTCTACAAAGCCATTGAATTTTTTATACAGCTCTTCTGCTCTTTTGTAGACTTCTGCTATGTTTTGAGCCTGTCTTTCATATCTCCAAGTGTTTTCTACTGCTCTTAGTGCGACTAGCAAAGTAGTGGGGCTAACTAAGATGATTTTTTGCCTAAATGCCTCATCATATAGATTTACATCATTCTCTAGTGCTAAAAGCAAAGCACTCTCGATAGGTAAAAACATAAATATAAAATCTAAACTATTTACACTTTTCAAGTCTTCATATTTTTTATTTGAAAGACCTTTTATGTGATTTTTTACAGATTTAATGTGATTTTTTAAATGTGATTTTTTCAACTCTTCATCGCATGAGGAGACATACTCATTGTAGGCCGTAAGTGATGTTTTTGCATCTATGATTATGTGTCTATTGTCAGGCAAACTAACTATAATATCTGGCTTAAACAGCCTATTTTCATCATCTCTTAATGACACTTGCTTTATAAACTCATGCCCCTCTCTAAGACCTGAGCTCTCAAGAACTTTATCAAGTACCATTTCGCCCCATCCGCCTTGTGTTTTGCTATCATGCTTTAGTGCATTTGTAAGATTAGTCGTCTCTATCGCCATTTTTTGATTTAGCTCTTTTAGTGTTTTTAGCTCATGCGACAGTGCATTTCTATCTTTAGTCTCCTTATCATACACATCCTCAACTTTTCTCTTAAACTCTGTTAGTTGTTGCTTCATAGGATTTAGTATAAGCCCTAAGCTCTCTTGGTTTTGCTGAGTAAACTTTTTACTATTGTTATCAAAAATCTCCGTTGCAAGGTTTTTAAACTGCTCTTTTAGTTTCTCTTCGTTGCTCTTTAAAAACTCTAGTTTCTCGCTCATAGTTCTAGTCTGTTCTTTAAGCTGAGTTTGAAGTTGCGATATTATTGCTCCATCTCTCACGGCTTTTACTTGTAACTCTTTTTTATCACTCTCAAACACAACTATAGTTCGTCTTAACTCCTCTTGAAAACTCTGTAGATGTATAGCCTTTTCTTTTAAAGTAGCTAGTTCGATCTCTTTGGTATTTAAACCGCTCTTTAAACTATCATTTTGCCTCATAACTCCAAAATACTTGCTATAAAAATACCCACTTAACAAAAAGAGTACAACAACAGATACACCCAATATCTCAATCACATCACACCTCCTTACCGCATAGCTTATCAAACACGCAATGTGAACAAGACATGCTTGAGTTGCACTTCTCAAAATCCACTATCGGCTCTTCAAGCTCTTTTAAAATTTCATCAAGCCTCTTCATCTTCTCATTAAAAAAACTCTCTCTTACTAACTCCGCATTTTTTAAGTCATAGTAATACAAAGCCTCCACCTCTTTTTCCTGACTTGCAAGCAAATAGTAAAACTCTAGCTGAAAGTTAGTCTCTTTGTCTAGTGTTTTTATGGTTGTTTTGGGTATTTTACCACTTTTGTAGTCTATGACACTTAGTTTGCCATCTTTTATATCCACTCTATCTATCCTGCCCTCTAACTTAAAGCCTTTATACTCAATGCTATAGTGCTGCTCAAGCGAATAAACTCTATATCCTTCACTATATCTTTTTGCCTCTAGTTTAGCAAACTCCTTAAGATACTCAAGCCATATATCTGCATGAAAAGCCCAAACTATACCTCTATCTTCATACTGCAACCATCTTCTTAACTCTATCATCAAGATATCTTCATCTACTTCGTCTAAGTTTTCTAAAACATAAAAAAGTGCTTGGTGTAACAAGTTGCCTATATCCGCCTGTGTTATCTCACTATCTGGAATCTTTGCCTCTTTACTTTTTAGTATATATTTGTAATAAAATAGTCGCTTACATGTAAGGATAGTTTTTAACTTACTAGCACTAAGAGTTCCAGCTTTTACATCATAACTACCCTCTAGCTTTAAGGGATTGTAGCGAGGCGGAATTGTACTAGATGAAAAAAGTGGTAAAAAGTAAGAGGTCTCATCACAGCTACTCTTAACATGTAAGCTCAGCTCATCTAAAAATCTAGAACCCATACTTTGATCATTTTTGGTGTAGCTAATTGCCACTTTTTTTGCATTTTGCATAAGATTGTAGTAGAGGTATCGTTGCAAGTTCTCTCTATCAATTCTGCTTGGTAGTTTAGCATGTGCTCTTATACTAGAGCTTAAAAACATATCCTTTTGACTTCTTTTTGGTACAAACTCATCTGAAAAATCCACTACAATAACACCCTGATAACTCATACCACGGCTCTCCAAAAGTCCCATAACAGTCACTTTCCCACCCATGATATCATCTTTTGTTCTCTTAGAGAGTCTGTTTAAGAAAAGCTTTATCGCCTCTTGAAGCTCAATTGCTCCTATGTTTTTCAAAAGACTTTCAAACTTAAAAAGCTCCTCTTCATAAATCTCATCTCTCTTCTCACAAAACAGTCTTAAAAAGAGTACAATCTCCTGTGCATATAGCTTTTTTTTCCAACTCTTTTGAAACTTCTCTATGGTGGCTTGCTCAATTTTTAGCCTATCAACTCTATGCTTACTCTCCTCATCTTTTACTCTTACAAGCCTATCAACAGCATCAAGTTTTTTAAACAGTTCACTACATCTAAAACTCTCACCCATAGCAAAATTGAGATTCTTAAAACTATCATAAGCTTTTAGAGTTATAGCAAAACTCTCATCAGGAACTATAACTGCTATGTTTTTAGGCTCTATACCGCTCTTTACAAACTCTTCAATTTTTTCATAAACAAATGAGGCCTGAAGTGAGCGAACACTAAAGCTTCTCACATCACAATCTAGCTCTTTTTTGAGCAGTTTACTCTGACTCTCTATGCTCTTTGTGCTTAGATTTACTACATATGAGTTATCTACATGTAGAGATATGCCAAGCTCCTCAAACATCTGTGCCATTTTGAGATTGTACTTTGTTACATGTAGAGAGATTTTGAACTCTTTTATCTTTGCGATTTGCATAAACAGATTAAACTCAAACCTATTTAAAAAGCCCTCTAAGTGAATTAAAAAGCCATCATTTGATTTTAAAAACTCTTCATTGAGCTTATAAACTTCAGGTAGTGTGATTTTATCATATAGATTTTTTTGATTTAGCAAACTCTTGTAGTTCTTAAGTAGCTTTTTTAAGATGACTAGATGCTCTTCAAACTGTGCATAAGTATCAGCAAGCTCTAACTCTTCTATGAGAACTCCCTCTAAAGCTAACTCTTCAAAAAAACGAAAAAGATAGGATGAGTTTTTGATAAAAGAGAGAAATTCTCGCTCTATTTTTAACTCACTAAAGTTTTTAAACTCTGAGCTTTTTTGCATAACTAGAACCCTAGCATCCTCATCAGCTAAACTTTTTTTTGGAACAATAGTAGCTTTTGATTCAAACTCAGCAATGCCCATAGCCCTAGGTAAAATACAATCTCTATCTAAAAAACTAGAGTAAAACTCCCTAACACACCTAGTAGTCGAAAAAATTTCTATCAAAAGACAGCTCCAAGCAGTAGTTTTAGTAGCTCATATTATCTCTAGAGGTGCCCTTAACTAATTTGTGGCAAAAACCTCATAAGTATTGAAGCTACTTTTATCGTCAATATATATTTTTGTCAGTATCTTCCACCTACCAGGCTTCCCGACTTCAATTCCATCAAATATAAAAATGCCATCTTTTGTGCCCTCAATTGTAAACTTCTGGTTGTAGCTATTTGTATCTGGTCTTGTTACGAGCAGCTCAATCTTTGCATTTTTTACTACTGCTTGATTGGTTTTATTTTTTATGCTCATCTTGAAGCTATTCTTTTCGCCTATTATAAATTTTTTTGTTTTGTATATGAGTGCGAAATTCTCTTCAAAGATTTTTTGTCTTTCTAGTATATCATTTATATTTTCATCTACAAGCTGATAATCTTTAAAATAAAAATTATCCATCTGCGGTGGATTGGCTACAGCAATCTTGACTAGTAAAACACAAACACAAACAATAAAAATCAACATTCCTATGATACCATAAGGCCAATAGTTTCTCTCTTTTTTTATCATACTGTTCATTTAGATGTTATCCTCCTGTAAAAATATCTACCTAAGACAAAAAGTAAAAAACCATATATAACTATCTTTAAATATAGATAAATATTTTTATTTGTACTTCCTATCGCCTCTTCGAGCTTTATGTTGTGTGAACTTGCTATCTGCTCAACTATATCTGCATAGCCATTTAGTGTGGCTGCATTATACTTATCGGTTGCTTTTCTTAGTGTCAGTAGCGGCAAGATTGTACCACTCCAAGGGTATGGACTTAGCACTCCCTCTCTATCAAACTTTTCATCTAGACTTTTTGAGTTTACGATATCTATCTGCTTCTCATATTTTGCTATTGTCAACAAAACAAACGGAGCCTTTAATTGCTTAGATAACTCACTTTTATAGAGTGCGATTGTCTTTCCGTCTAAAGAAGCAGGAAGTGCAACATGTACACTAATACCTGTTTTTTCATACAGCTCAGCCCCCATGCTCTCTATCTTACTCGTAACTTTTTCGCTAATAATTCCATCATTTAGTAGAACAAAGGAGGCATTGGCATTTAGTGCAAAAAAAGATATAAAAAAAGTGCAAAGCATTAAAGCCTTGCACTTTATGGTGCTTTGATTACTAGTCATACTAACCAATAAACAGAGCGTTTGAGGTTAAAACTGCCCAAAGAGCAATTATGCCCATGATAGCCATGCCTGCTGCTAATATTTTATCCATATGATCTGTCATTATCTACTCCACTGTTTTTCTAAGATTAGCATTGTCTCTACTAATCTTTTCAATCGCTTGAGGATTTACTATCTCATAAGGCATATCAGCAGCCACTCGTTGAGCACTAATACCCCAAATAGTTAAACCTATAAGTATGCCTATAAGCAACACTGTTGCAATTAACATACCAGCTATGCCGTCTAATCCAAAAACATTTCTATTTGTATTTTCCATAACTACCCCTATTGAGCTAGTGTGGTAAGGTATTTACCGACAGCAAGCTTTTGAATACCACTTAATCGTCCATCATCAAACTTCGGCATATCTCCAATATCACCTTTTTTGCCACGATTTAAGACATCTACAACAAACTCTGCTTTGCTATAAATTGTCAAATCAGGCGACATTCCACCCATGCCTTTTGAGTCTTCACCATGACAAGCAGTACAGCTTGCCCAAAGAGTTTCTCCCATTGCTACTAGCTCCGGATTTCTACTCTTGCCGTCTATGACAACATTTTCCATCATATAAGCAGCCACTGCTTTTGCACCCGCCTCATCAAGTAGGCCACCAGGCATATCACCCATTGGATAGTTCATGCCCCTTGAACCATCTATCACCACCTGAGCTATAGCACCTTCAGTTCCCCAAATTGTTAAATCCGTAGATTTGCCACCAATACCATCGCCTGTTATACCATGGCACTGAGCACACTGTACCAAAAAGACACTTTGTCCCATATTTATCAATGTTTGATCATCAGGATTTTTCCACTTACTTTCAAATCTTTCATTGTGTGCAGCAACCTCTTCATTGTACATTCCTATTTGTGAAAAAGCGTTTAAAGGATATCCAAAAAGCATATACCATATCGCCCAAATCATCACTCCTATGAAGGATAAAAACCATCCTATAGGTATTCTGTTTTGATATTCGCGTATACCATCACACTCTAAAGCCAATAGCTCCCCTGTGCTTTTATCTGACTTTATCTGCTTTATGTATTTAGCAACAACAAAAACAGTGATTATTATAATTGCCGCTGAGCCAATAAGCGTCAATACATATATATTGTCATCTAACCAATTCATCTATCACTCCTCCTTATCTTTTTTTCGGTGATCATTTTTTTCAACTAAAGAGTCATCTAGTTCATCGTTTAGAGCCATATTTGCATACTCCTCATAATCTTTGCCACCCTTTTTTTTAGAAGTATACAGGTGGTATATATACATATAAAAGATTATAGCTAAAACTGTAACAGCAAATGTAAAAGCGTAAGCCTGAAAACTCAAAATTGTATTATTATCCACCACTTCGCCCCTATTTTAAACTATTTAAATAAGCAATTAATGCAACAATCTCTTTGATATCACCTCTCTCTAAAGCCTCTTTGACCTCTGGAGATTTCATATCAGCCACTATCAATGCCGCCTCTTCTAGTGCCATCTTGCTCGCTTCATCAAAAGTACCAAGCTTAGGCATGCCCTCTTCATCATAAGGAGTATTGAAAACTTTTTTAATTGTATAGGCTTCTGCATATGCTGTCTCAATATCTGCTATTTTTCTAAACATATGTTTGTAGCTTGGCATATTTGTGCCAGGAACTACAGCAGAAGGCTCATACATGTGATGCTCATGCCAATCTGTTGTTCTATAGTTTCCAACTCTCATAAGATCTGGACCTGTTCTTTTAGAACCCCATAAAAATGGTCTATCAAATACATATTCACCACTTAGGCTATATGCACCATACCTATCAGTCTCGGACTTAAAGGGACGGATAAGTTGCGAATGGCAAGCATTACAGCTCTCTCTTATATAGACATGTCGTCCCGCAAGCTCTAAAACTGTATATGGTTTAGTTCCTATAACTGGCTGAGCGCTTCTTAGGAAGTCAGGCAGTATCGTTACTAAACCAGCATAAGCGATAACTACAAATACAGCTACCGCAAAAAAGAATGGATTTTTCTCTAACCAATGAAACATTTTTTACTCCTCTTCCTAAGCTGCCATAGGTGAAGTGTTTTGAGGCTCTCTCTCAATCACTTTACTTGCAGTTATTGTTTTATAAAAATTATATGCGAATATCAAGAAACCAGCTAAGTACAATAGTCCACCAACACCTCTAATCATATAGTATGGATACATTGCCATTACAGAATCCATAAACGAGTAGGCTAGATTGCCATACTGATCAGATGCTCTCCACATCATGCCTTGTGTAATGCCGCCAATCCACATACTTGAAAAGTACAAAACAATACCAGTTGTTTGAACCCAAAACTGTATTTCCAATAACTTTTTACTATAAATCTCTCTTTTATACATTCTTGGAGCCATGTGTAGAAGTGATGCGACTATCATAAATCCAACCCAGCCTAGAGTTCCGTTATGAACATGTCCTGGAATCCACTCTGTAAAGTGTGCTAAAGCATTTACTGACTTTATAGCTTGGATAGGTCCTTCGATGGTTGCAAACATGTAAAATGTTGAAGCTAATATCATAAATTTAATCAGTGGGTTATCTTTTACTTGTTGCCATTCGCCCTTTAGAGTAAGAAGCATGTTGATAGCACTACCCCAAGAAGGAAGAATAAGAACTATTGAGAAAACTGATGCCATTGTCTGAACCCAATCTGGAACTGTTGAGTATATCAAGTGATGTCCGCCAGCCCAAAGATAGACAAACATTAAGCCCCAAAAACTCACAAGCCCTAATTTGTATGAAAATATAGGCTGACCAGACTCTTTTGGTAAAAAGTAGTAAATCATAGCAACAATAGGCACCGTAAAGACAAATGCAACAGCATTATGTCCATACCACCACTGAACCATAGCATCATTTGTACCAGAGTACATCGAAACTGAATGCCACCAATCCCCCATACCTGCAACAAAATAGACCGGAACTGCCATGTTATTAAACAAATAAAGCATTGCCACACCTAAGAATGTTGCAATAAAATACCATATAGAGATATATAGTGTTTTTTCTCTTCGAACTCCAATCAACCCAAAGATGCTCATACCCCACATAACCCAAATAACAACAATAGCTATGTCTATAGGCCACTCAAACTCTGCATACTCTTTTGAGGATGTTATTCCCATAAATAAAGAAACGACAATCACAACAACTGTAGCAAGATATACCCAAAAATGTGCTTTACCTAAGCCCATTAAAAATGATGACTCTGCCATCGAAACTTTCAATACTCTTTGCCCTATATAATACCAAGTTGCCCAAATTCCACTTAGTAAAAACCCAAAGATTGCTACATTGGTATGAAGCGGTCTTAATCTTCCAAATGTACTATACTCTCCAGCAAAGTTATTTAGCACTGGAAATGCCATTTGAAAAGCTATAAGAACACCTATAGTCATCGCTACAATACCAAAAACAATAGTTAATATTGTAAAAAGTTTTGCAACTGAGTAGTCGTAACTAATCATATTACCAGACTGCATTAATCCCTCCTAATTTGTAATTTATGTCACAAAAATATCACATAATTGGCAAAATTATAGTATATTAATCATATGGAAGAGCTTAATGAGATTAAATTAGTCTTAAATTACTATCTTGTTGTCTCATAGTCTATTTTATATCCAAGACCTGGAACATTTTTTATAAACTTTTTTTCTGTTTTTTTGCGGACTCTCTTGATAAAAGTTCTAATTGCAGCATCTGTTACGCTTTTATTTGTCCAAACATGTTTTTTAATCTCTTCATGAAGCACAAATGTACCAAGCTTTCTTGTTAAAATAGTTATAAAAAGAAGCTCTTTTTTTGTCAGCGATATAGTCTCTCCATGCTTTACAAGAACTCCTCTAATTTTATCAAACTGATAGCCATGGCCAAGCTCTACTGCTCTACCTAGCGAAAGAAGCTCATCTGCTATATGATTTATTGTTAGCATCAGCTCATCAGGGTCAATTGGCTTTATAAGGTACTTATCTATCCTAGCATCAATTGCATTTAGAAGTCTCTCTTTTTCACTAAATGCACTCAACACTATGATAGGTGTCTCACGAGATAGTGTTTTTATCTCCTTTGCCATTGTAAGTCCAACACAAATGGGCATCATTATGTCTGTTATTACGATATCTGGTTTAAACTTTTTAAACTTTTTAAACCCATCTTCACCATCGCGAGCTACTATAAATTTTGCAAACTCATCACCTATCGCACTCTTAAGAGCATCTCTTAGCTCTTTTTCATCCTCTACAAATAGTAGTGTTAGCTTCTCTAGTTTGCCCATTACAAATCTCCTCTATCTTGTAGATATTGGAACCTTTATCAAAAAGCACACTCCATCTCCACAGTTTTGTGCCTCTATGGTTCCGCCCATACTCTTTTGAACAATCATTTTACACATGTAAAGCCCAAGCCCTGTACCTTGTGATGCATGTTTTGTTGTAAAATATGGCTCAAATATCTTATCTAGTATATCTCTCTCTATGCCGCCTGCATTATCCCTAAAGATAATCATAGCATAGTTTTTATCAAACTTCTTAATTTCTAAATTTATCACTCTATTGTTAGATAAATGGTGGCTAAATGCATCCTTTGAGTTGTTTAGTAGGTTTATAAGCACTTGCGAAAATTCACTCAAGTACCCTTTTATACAGACCTCATCCTTCGTATCTACTTTTAACTCTATTTTCTGTCTTTGGAGTGTTCCTTGCATCATAAGCATAGCATCACTAAGAGCACTTTTTATAGAAAAAACTTCGATAGGGCGATGGGGGTTAAAAAAATCCCTAAAGTCATCTATGGTGCTACTCATTTTTTTTATAACTTTTTTAGAGGTGTCGTAACTCTTAAGATACTCAATATCATGCTGTTTTGAATGCTTTTTATATATCTTCTTCATCTTATACAAAATGATACCTAATTCACTTAGAGGCTGTCTCCACTGATGAGCTATATTGCCTATCATCTCACCCATAGTCGCAAGGCGTGATTGCTGAAACAGAACTCTATCTTTGCCTCTATTTTTCTCTACCTCCTCTTCGATCCGCTTTTCAAGAGTAGTATTAAGCTCTCTTAACTCCTTAGTCTGTCTATCAACTCTCTCTTTTAGAGTGGTATTGAGCTCTCTTAACTCCTCCTCTTTTTGCTTGAGCTGATCTGTTAAGGCTATGCTACTTGTAACATCATACCTGATAGCTATAAACTCTTCTATATCTCCAATTTCGTTGAGTATTGGAATAACAGTCGTATTTACATAAAAAGTAGTTCCATCTTTAGCTCTATTTTTTACCATAGAGATGTATGTTTTTTTTGATTTTATAGTATCCCAAAGTTTTTTAAATGTCTCTTTTGGTACATCAGGATCTCTTATAATATTGTGATTTTTTCCTATAAGCTCATCTCTGCTAAAGCCAGAGATTTTACAAAATTCATCATTTACAAAAGTAATTATGCCATCCAAATCTGTTTTCGAGACGATATTGCTCTGTTCTATCGCTCTTTTGTACTCCTTAATGCACATCACAACCTTTTAACAAACTCTTCAAATAGATACTTGCTATCATGAGGACCGGGGCTAGCTTCAGGGTGATGCTGTACAGAAAATATAGGCTTATCGATATAATCTAAACCCTCTATAGTGTTATCAAATAGATTTATGTGAGTCACTTTTGCAATTGTACAGATTGAGTTAGGAACATTATAGTTGTGGTTTTGTGCTGTTATCTCCACCATTTTTGAGTCTTGATTTTTAACTGGATGATTTCCACCATGTTGTCCAAACTTTAGCTTATAGGTTGGGTAACCATGTGCGATAGAGAGAAGTTGATGACCTAAACATATAGCAAACATAGGAATCTTTGCCTCAATAAGCTTTTTAACCCTCTTAACCTCATCCTCCAATATCAAAGGATCACCTGGTCCATTTGATAAAAAAACACCATAAATCTCTGCATTATTATAGCGACCTATTAACTCATCTACATCAAAATCATGTGGCACAACCTCTACTTCAAGTCCCACCTCACTAAGCTCATTTAGTATGCTTCTTTTTACTCCAAAATCTATGGCTACAATCTTCTTACTTCCACTTGCCACTTTATAGGTTAGCTTTGAGTCGTCCCAAGCCGCTATTGTGTGAATGTACCTCTCTTTTGTGCTAACTTTTTCAATAAAATTCACCTCTTCGATTCGAGGAGTTTTTTCAAGTATCTTTTTAAGCTCAGCCTTATCGCTAATCTCAGTAGAGGCTATCATCATTTGTGGTCCGCCATCTCTTATCATTTTAGTTAGATACCTTGTGTCTATATCGCAAACTCCTAGAGCATTATGCTTGTCCAAAAACTCTTTTAGTGATGAAGTTGCACGAAAGTTTGACTCTTTTTTGCTAAAGTTTCTCACCAACACTCCACTTGCATGTATGGCTCTGCTCTCCATGTCATCATCATTGGCTCCAACTATGCCAATCTCAGGCATAGTAAAAACTATAAACTGTCCAGCATAACTAGGATCACTCATGATCTCTTGATATCCACTCATAGAGGTATTAAATACAATCTCGCCTATTTTTGTCCCTTCGCTTCCAAAGCTTTTTGCCTCAATAAACACTCCGCCCTCAAGATATATCCAGATAGGTTTTAAACTCACAATAGCAACCCTCTTTTTTTTAGCTCCTCTTCATAAAGCCTCTCAAAAACCAAATCATACTCAGGACTCCCTGGTATCAACTCTCTTTTGTAGTTATCTATCTTCTGAATCACTACCTCCTCAATATCCTCAAAGCTACCAATATAGCTCTCTATAGCTCCATAGACGATATTTTTGACACGATTTTCTGCAACAGTATACTTACTTAACCCATCTTTCCATATCTTACCTACAATCCTATGAGCTAAATCGCTATATCTATCTTCATAAGATAAAACTACCTTATACTCATCAGCTAGTTTTTTTTTGACAAGCCAAAACATATTGCGTCTATCTACTCGCATAAACTCCATATCATCTTCATTATCATCTAGTATCTCTACTACCCTCTCTTCGAGTGCCATCTCTTTTTTTATATCCGCTTCAATAAGCTCTTGTGCCACCTTAACAACAGGCTCTAAACCACTTTGAAATGTAACAAGCTCGCTATTTAACAAATCAATGGCTATCTTATTTGCAATATATGGTGCATGAGGCAATCTAATCTTCATCAATTGACCCTTTTTAGTCTATTATTTTTGTTAGTTTATCTAAAAGAAGGTAAATATCTGCTTTGTTGCAATAGACTTCTTATTACCAAACTACACTATCATTTGAACCAACTTTTCCAACTATAGTTTCACCCTCCCATATAGCTAAACCATTTTTTAAATCAGTAAGTGTTAAGTGAAAATAGTACTCTACAAGCTGGTCATCATCTGCTGTTTTGACTGTTTTTTGTATGATTTTTCCAGCTAATGACATATCAGGTGCATAGATAGTGCCTTTTGGGGCGATAGTGCTTTGCTTAAACTCATCATCAGCTCTAAGTCTTCTAACCTCTTTTGTCATCTCATCTTCAGCTCCACCTGCCGCAACAGCGGTAGTCATAACTGCTTTGCCAGACTGAAGTATGGCTATTCTTATCTTTTTTGTGAGCATATCAGTATCAATTCTCTGAGTAGTGTCATTTACCACCCTACCCATGGCTATCACATACCTCTGAGCATCTAGCCTTCCTAGTGCCCCACTTGCAAAAAGACTCTCTAAAGCTTCATCTGTTGCTTTTTCAAAATCCCTTCTATCTATGCTCATAGTTATTGGCATATCTTCTACACTCTCAACCCCCACAAGATGAGGCTTTGTTGCACACCCTGTAAACATCATAAAACCCACTATCATCAGACCTATTGTTGCTTTTTTCATCATCTTCTCCTTATGACTCTATGCACCCTAATATCTCCTCTTGATGAGGATTTTATATACACAAGTGCATCTCTATCTGTTTCAACCTCAACAACTGATATAACTCTTCCCTTGTCGTCTCTTATTATAACAGGATTTTCATTTAACTCTACTCTTAAGCTTTGAAAATTTTTAGGAAGTGCCGTCCAGCTTCTAACATCTGCTCTATTTGTAAGTCCCTGATAAAGCGCACCCAAAAACCCACCAACAGGACTGCTTTTATGCAGCTCGTACTGTATGTATGTTTTTGCTATAAGACTCAAAGTGGCCTCTAGAGATATCAAAGAGAAGCGTTTTTCAAACTCAACCTTCATAATGCTATCCATATCTGCTATCATCTCACTCTGCTTATCCTCTACCTGAATAAAATCATAAGAGCTAGCCCTTGCATACAATTTTGGTAGAGCTAAGCCTGCATAGTGAACTTTATCGGTAAATATAAAAAGAGGTATATCTATACGAATCTCTTTTTTTGCCATACTCTGCCCACTCTCATAGATAATCCAAAGATAGTTTTTCTCCTTTTCATAAAAGCCACTAAGTCTGTCAGCAAGCTCAAAATCAGCTCTTATCTGTCTATTTTTAGGTTGCATTGCTACAGACCGCTTAAGCAAATCTCTCGCTCTTGCATAGTCTCTATCTAAAAGAAAAAAAATCCCACTTATATATGTAGTAAATGGATTTATAAAATCAGGATATGCCTCAAATCCACCAAACACATCTCGAAACTCCCCATAAATCGCTTTTTGCGTATCTCTATTTTGTGCTTTGTGATAGTTTCTATCTTCGCTATTTAGCCTCCTAGCCTCTTTTATCTCTGCTTCAAAATACTCTTTTGCTCTTCTTTGCCTATCTATAGCTCTATTGAACTCAACCCTAGCATTTGCAAAATCTCCTAAAGCCATAAAGTTGAGCCCTTTATAGGTGTTAATCATAACTTTTTCATAAACATTGCCCATATAGTCATCTACATTTCTATTGATTAAGATTGAGCTTATACCACTTTTTGTTTGAGCTATATTTGATTTTAAATCTACATCAGTTTTATAAAGCTCTTCCGCCTTATCGAAAAATAGGTTACTTTTGTAGTAATCAAAACAGTTCCTACCTAAAGAACCGCCTTGTGATGCCCAAAGTACAACATCATCTCCATCTTCTATCTTTTTTTTAACAAAAGAGTAATCACACTCTGAGCTTTTTAAAACTTTTTCAAAAGAGTGAAGTGAGTCTTTATGTCCCACTATAGCCGCACAACCACTCAAGAGCAGTAGTGCTAAAAATAGAGCAGATATTTTACTTAAAAGGAGGACCAACAAGTAGCCTTAGTGTTACTTCAGAAGCTTTTTGTGGCTCCATTTTCTCCATGATTTTAGAGACTCTTTTTGGTTGTAGGTTAAAAAGTATTGTTGATGCCTCATCTACACTCATCTTCTCCAAAATCTCCGCTGCGGCTGAGTCCTTCATCTTTGAGAAGGTTTCACTTATCTTGTCATCTGTCGCACCTTTTATAGCTGCAAGAAGCCTCTCATTCTCTTTGAGCATCTCTTGTGTATGCTCTTTTTTGGTCTCAATTTTAAGCATAGTAGCATTTAAATCCTCTCTTTGTTGATCAAGTTTTGCCTGTTGTCTATTGAACAAAGCATTAGTCGCAGCTCTAAGTGCTTCAAAAGACTGTTTTGCCTCATCTATCTTCTCTACCTCTCTTAAAAGCTCCCCTTTTCTCTCTTCAAAAATTTGTGTACAATCTACCGTCTGTGCAAAAACCGCTACCACCAAGACAAAAATACCAACTAAAGCTTTCAACTCTTCTCCTTGTTTATAAAAAGAATATTGGATATCTCATCCATATTTACCCTCTCATCTCTTTTGGATTTCTCTATCCAGTCTTGAAAATCCTGCCCCTCAAGATATTTTATCTTCTCATACTCCATGCTAGTTCGCTTATACTTCTCTCTGAGTTGCTCTATCTCACTCTCCTTGATAAAAAGTCTCTCTTGTAAACTATCTTTTGCTTTTCGTATTATAGCCAATCTCTCTCTAGCCATACTCATTAAAGAGATATTGCCACTAGCAGGAAGTTGAATCTTATCTATCTGTGCACATGTAGAGATGATCCCTTGCTCTATCTCATGCTTCTCAAATCGTGCTTTAGCTAAACGATTTTCTATTGAGTCAAGTTGCTGTTTTCTTACCTTTACGATAGGAGTAAATCTATCCCTCATCTAACTATCTCCTCTATACCAAAATAATCTAGTAATAAAAATTTAAGTATAAGACAACTACACAAAAAACTAGATTAATTAATATAAATAACAGGGTCAGAGATTTGCTTTTAACTAGAAATTAGCTACAATATCAAGAGCAAGGGGTCAGGGAGATGGTGAGTAAAAATTTATATTTAGTTTCACTAGGATGCAATAAAAACCTCGTAGACTCTGAAGTTATGCTAGGAAAACTAAAAGAGTACAACATAACAGATGAACCTAAGAGTGCGGATGTGCTTATTGTCAACACATGTGGCTTTATAGGGCCTGCTAAAGAGGAGAGTCTGGATATGATTTTCTCTTTGCATGAGCTTAGGAAAAAAGAGTCTCTGCTCGTTGTTACTGGTTGTTTAACTGAGAGGTATCGCAAAGAACTACAGGCTGAACTTCAAGAGGTTGACCTTTTTACAGGTGTTGGTGATTATGACAAGATTGATGAAATTATCAAGAAAAAAGAGAGCCGTTTTACTCCTACAACTTACCTACTAAATGAAGAGGAGAGAGTTATAACTGGCTCAAACTCTCATGCCTACATAAAACTAAGTGAGGGCTGTAATCAGAGCTGTAGTTTTTGTGCGATTCCAAACTTCAAGGGAAAGCTTTACTCTCGCACAGTTGAATCTGTCGCAAAAGAGGTTGCAACTTTGGTTAAAAAAGGCTTTTATGATTTTAGCTTTATCTCTCAAGATAGTAGCTCTTACGGACGAGATTTGGGCAAAAAAGAGGGCTTGATAGAGCTTATAGAGCTTGTCGAAAAAATTGTTGGAGCTAAGAGTGCTAGAGTTCTCTACCTCTATCCTACGACTACATCAAATAGGCTTATAAAGAGCATCATAAACTCAAAACTCTTTCACAACTACTTTGACATGCCAATTCAACACATAAATGACAAGATGCTAAAGCACATGAAGAGAGGGGCTAAAAGAGAGAGGATTATAGAGCAGCTTAGGATGATGAGAGAGGCTGAAAATAGTTTTTTAAGAACAGGGTTTATCATAGGCCATCCAAATGAGAGTGAAGATGAGTTTAGTGAGCTTTTAGAGTTTGTAGATGAGTTTGATTTTGATAGAGTATCGCTATTTGCTTATTCAGATGAAGAGGATACAGCTGCATATGAGATGAGTAGAAAAGTTGATGAAGATGAGGTAGCTGATAGGTTGAATCGCATTGAAAAGATAGTAAAAACAAAACATGAAAAATCACTCAAAATAGAGATAGGGAAAACCATGAAAGTTACTATAGAGGGAGAGAGTAGTGAGGGAGAGTTTTTTCTTGCAGCAAAAAAACTCTGCTGGGCACCTGAGATTGATGGTGAAATACTCGTAAATGAGTCCCAAATAGGTGCTTTAGAAGCTGGAAAAAGTTATGAAGCAAAAATTACAGAATTAGCAGGAGATAAGCTGCTTGCAACAGTTACCAAAACTCTCTTTTGAAGCTCTAAGTGAGCTAAAAAAAGGTAAAAACCTATTGGCATTCTCAGCAGGGAGTGATTCAAGCGCACTGTTTTTTATCTTAAAGGCACTAGGTATTGAGTTTGATATAGCTTTGGTAAACTACCAAACAAGAGAGCAGAGCCTTGAGGAAGAGGTATATGCAAAGAGTTTAGCTAACGAGTTCAAAAAAGAGTATTTTATCTCTACATGTAGAGTTGAGGGTAGCAATTTTGAACACAAGGCAAGGACAAAAAGGTATGAATTTTTCAAGCAAGTCATATCAAAGAACTCCTACAGCAACCTAATCACAGCTCACCATCTCAATGACCGTCTTGAGTGGTTCTTGATGCAGCTCTCAAAAGGAGCTGGAGCGGTAGAGCTTAGTGGCATGAGCGAAATTGAAGATAACGAGAGCTATAAAACTATAAAACCACTACTTCATGTAGATAAAAAAGAGATTTTAAACTTCCTACATGTGAACAAAATCAAATACTTTTTAGACTCCTCCAATAGCGACTCTAGTCACCTTAGAAACCGTATTAGAAAAGATTTTGCAAACTCATTTTGTGAGCAGTTTTCAAGTGGAGTTAAAAAGAGCTTTGAGTATCTTGAGGCAGACAAACAAAGACTTTTGCCTGAGCTAATAAGTCAAAAAAAAGAGCTCTATATCCTAAAAAGAGATAAAGATGACTTGATAAACATAAGAGGTATTGATAGAGCTACTAAAAAGCTAGGAGTCCTCTTGAGTAGTGCGAGCAGAGATGAGGTACTAAAAACAAAAGATTGTATAGTCTCATCAAAAGTTGCCATCGCCTTTAGTGAGGATAAAATCTATATATGCCCTGTATCTCATGATGTTATGAGTAAAGAGTTTAAGGAGAGATGTAGAGTTGCAAAAATTCCTGCTAAGATTAGACCTTATATGTATAAAGAGGATTTATCTCACAATATTAATGAAAATTAGGTTAAAATCGCAGTTGATTTAAGTTTCAAAGTGTAACATTTTTTGGATTTTAGCTGCCTAGTTTTGGAGTTCGCTTGACAACTACTAAAAGTAGCCTGCCCCCTTTAATTCTTTTGAGTTCATTGGACAAAATCAATTGAAAATATTTGACCGTTTAAGCTACTCTTTATATGTAAAGTTATATGATAAAGACTTAGGTTGATAAGTGTATCAATCAAATCAAAAAAGGAGTAAACCATGAAAAAA
>CAZLXQ010000014.1:0-19099 GCA_964563675.1 uncultured Sulfurospirillum sp. | reverse complement strand
TAGTTATATTTCAAAGGTTCACTTGGCTTCATAGGAGTTGAGCTCTCTGATTAACTATCAAGTTTTCAGAGGGCTCAGTTTTGCTAATGGTGGTCGGTACTCTCTGATTTTATTTTCATGATACTCTAAGTCAAGTAATCCTAGCATTTATAAAACCTTTTTAGTGATATATAGTATATATTTTACCTAAATTATGGTTTCTGTTTGTTTAAGTTACTAGTTTTTAGAGATGCCCTAAAGTTTGAGTAATTGTAATTAAAATGTAGTAAAAAGTGATTTCTAATTTTTCTTAAAGTGAGGACTAAGCCTCTTGAAGTTCTCTATTATATGGGTGGTGCGGATGAGAAGACTCGAACTTCCACGCCGTGAAGCACCAGATCCTAAGTCTGGCGTGTCTACCAATTCCACCACATCCGCACAACAATAAGAAAGTGGTACTCCCTACACGATTCGAACGTGTGACCTACGCCTTAGAAGGGCGTTGCTCTATCCAGCTGAGCTAAGGAAGCATAAAAAAATGGTGCGCCCGACAGGAGTCGAACCTACAACCTACGGATCCGAAGTCCGTTGCTCTATCCAGTTGAGCCACGGGCGCAAAGCTGAGCCACGGGCGCAAAGCCGAAAAAGCATGGGGTAAGTGATGGGAGTCGAACCCACGGCCTCTAGAACCACAACCTAGCGCTCTAACCGACTGAGCTACACTTACCGTAAAAAGTACATACGCACTAAAATGGTCGGGGCGAAAGGATTCGAACCTTCGGCCCCCTGGTCCCAAACCAGGTGCGCTAACCAGACTGCGCTACACCCCGTACCTTAACACAAAATTATAGTGCTTCTGTGTTTAAGGCTGAAATTTTATCTAAATTATCTCTATTTGTCAAGAATTTTATGCTATTTGTTTGAGAACTCAACTAAACCCTCTGCTGGAGAACTAGCTGTTGCAAAAGGTTTTTTAGCAATCCTGCCCGCTAAAAAGCTTTTTCGTCCCGCAACTACTGCATGCTTCATAGCCTCTGCCATTAAGATTGGATTTTTAGCTTGTGCAATCGCCGTATTTGTTAAGACCCCATCAGCCCCTATCTCCATAGCAATCGCCGCATCACTTGCACAACCAATTCCAGCATCAACGATAACTGGTACACTCACAGCCTCTTTGATAAAAAGAACATTGTATCTGTTTTGTATTCCAAGCCCACTTCCGATAGGAGATGCTAAAGGCATTATAGCACTACTCCCTGCATCTTCAAGCCTTTTTGCCATGATAGGGTCGTCATTAGTGTAGGTCATGATATTGAAGCCATCTTTTGCTAATACCTCGCATGCCCTAAGAGTCTCTGCTACATCTGGATAGAGAGTTTTTGCAGTATCGCCTATAACTTCAAGCTTTATTAGGTCTAGTCCAGTCGCCTCTCTAACCATCCTAAAAAGTGTTATCGCATCTTCAGCAGTTGTACAACCCGCGCTGTTTGGAAGAAGTTTTATATCTGTATCTTTGAAGTAATCCATAAGATTTTCCTCTTTTAGGTCTGTTATATTTACTCTTCTTACGGCTACTGTTATCAGTTTTGAGCCGCTTGCTATGGTGGCATCTCTTGTTGTTTGAAAGTCAGCATACTTTCCACTTCCTACTATTAGTCTGCTTTTAAATTCTACATTGCCTACTTTTAAAATATCACTCATTTTTATCTCCTTTTGTCAAGTATATCTATTATTGTCTTAGGTAAAAGTTTATGCTCTAAAGTCTGTATCTTTTTTTTAAACTCCTCTAAGCTCATATTTTTCTCTTTTTTAAAGCACTCTTGAGCTATAATTTTTCCAGAATCTAACTCTTCGCTTACGAAGTGAATGCTAACTCCGCCTACTCTCATATCTGAATTATAACTCTCCTCTATCGCATTAGCACCTTTAAAAAGAGGTAGCAAGGAGGGGTGTAGATTTATAGCATCTATATTTTGTGTAAAAAATGGAGTTAAAATTCTCATAAATCCAGCAAGAACCACAAGCTGAGCACCACTACTCTTTATAGTTTTTACCATCTTTTTATCAAAATCTTCTCTATTTTTAAAATCTATATGCTCTATAACAGTAGTCTCTAAGCCATGTTTTTTTGCTCTTTGTATTCCAAAAGCATCTTTTTGATTGCATATAAGACAAACAACTTCTATCTTACATGTAGAGAAGCTTTTAGCATGAACCTTTTCTAAAATCTTCTCCAAGTTAGAACCAGAGCCACTAAAAAGAACTGCTATCTTTTTTATAACCACTTTATACCCTCGCATAAATCTTCAGGGGTAAGTCCAAAGCTTGCACATCTGCACTCATTTGCCACTTTTACATGAGCTAACGATGCATTCAAAGCCGCGTCAAGCGGTGAGTAGTTTTGTGCTATCAGTGAGCCTATCATACCTGCTAGTACATCACCACTTCCACCTTTTGCCAGCTTTGCACTTCCGTGCGGGTTGATATATAACTTGTTTGCTTTTGTTATGATTGTGTTAGCACCTTTTAAAACCAATATAGCTTTTGGATATCTCTTAGAAAACTCTCTTGCCCACTTAAATCTGTTGGCTTGCACCTCTTGTGTCTCTATGTCAGCAATAGATAAGGTTTTTAAAAGAGCGACAAACTCTTTTGGGTGAGGAGTCAAAACAGTATCCTCTTTTTTTTCTAAAATCTCTTTGATAATTTTATGAGACAAAAGATCAGCATCTATCACTAAAGGCTCTTGATGAAGAAGTAGAAAGTTACGAAGTTTCTCTTGTGAATAGATATTGCCAAGCCCCATGCCAGCCACTACAACAGAGAATTTTTCAGGTAGTGCTTCACTACTCATAATGCTAAATGGTAGATTGTTTCTGTTTTTCCCACAAATACTCACAAGCCCTGCTCCAAAGTTGAAAGCTGAGATAGCACTTAGCCTACTTGCTCCCTCTTTGTGCCCACCTATCACCACAACATGTCCAAAATCGCTCTTATTTACTGTTTTTTTATATCTAAAAGGAAGCTTTAAATCAGATTTTTTAAGAAGAAAACTGGTCTGTTTTGTCTCATAATTGACTCTACTTACACCTAGATTTGCTACTTTTATCTTTCCAACATACTCTTTTGCATCATCACTAAAAAGAGACTCTTTTAATGCTCCCATAGTAACCGTAACATCAGCCTCAAAGCATACCGATTTTACTCTACCTTCGCTATCCAATCCAGTAGGAGAATCGCAAGCAATTTTTTTGGAATTTTTGGAATTTAACTGTCTTATGATTAAAGAGATATTTTCATTTAAATCTCGAATTAAACCAGAGCCAAATAGCGCATCTACATACAAGTCTGCATCTATTATGTTAGTAACAACCTGTACATGTAGAGCTCTAAGCCTTTTTAATTGAAGTTTTCCCATATCTGATTTGGCACCTAAGGGGATATATACTGAAACATCAATCTCATTGGCTAAAATTCTTGCAGCTGCTATCCCATCTGCTCCATTATTGCCAGGACCACAAACAAAAAGAATTTTTTCACCCTTTTTTATATTTGCTTTAACCTCATTTGCAAGTGCAGTTGAGGCTTGCTCCATTAAAATATCTTCACTTAAATGTAGTTTTTCATAACATCTTTTATCTAAACTTTTAACCTCTTTAAATACCTTTTGCACTATCTTCTCCTGTAACTAAGAGCTTCTAAAATATGCTCTTTTTTTATCTCATCACTCTCGTCTATATCTGCTACTGTTCTTGCAATGGACTCTATTTTATGTACACTTCTATGATTTAAACCAAATTGATGTGAGGCTTTTTGGAGTATATCCGTAGCTTTACTATCAATATTTTTTACTCTTTTAAACTCTTTTTCGCTTAGCTTTGCATTGAACTCAACTTGTTTTCGTTTTTTTTGAAATATAAAAGCCCTAAGAACCTCATCAAACATCTCATTCGAGCTTTTATCGCTTTTAGCTTCATGCTTCTCGTTCATCTGAACATAGATATCTATCCTGTCCATCAGTGGCTCTGATACTCTGTTTTTATATCGCTTTATTTCAAGCTCACTGCATCTACACTCTTTTGAAGTTGAGAGTAGATTGCCACACGGACAAGGATTTGCTGCTGCTGCAAAGAGAAACTTTGTTGCATACTCTACTTTTGAGTTCACTCTTGATATGAGGATTTGATTGTCCTCCAAAGGCTCACGAAGTGCCTCTAGGACTGATTTTGAAAAGTGAGGAAACTCATCAAAAAATAGTATGCCATTATGAGCCAAAGCACTCTCTCCTGCCATAGCCTTTGAACTTCCCCCTCCAAAGATACTAGGCTTTGATGAGCTATGATGAGGACTTCTAAAGGCTCTTTTCGCACTTAGCTCTTCACTATTCCCACTCATACAGCTATAGGCATTTGACTGGAGCATCTCTTGCATACTCATAGGAGGCATGATGTATCGAAGCCTCTTTATGCTCATGCTTTTTCCACATCCTGGACCTCCTTCTATAAGTATATTGTGCATACCAACTGCACTTATAACCATAGCTCTTTTTGCTCTGCTTTGTCCTTTTACATCGGAAAAATCTAATTCAAAATCCTTCTCATAAAAATACTTTTGGTTCTCTATCTCAATCATATTTTTATAGGAAAAACTCTCTACATGTAGCTCTTTTTTATCACTTTTTATAAACTCAATCGCTTCATTTAGACTCCTAACTCCAAAAGCTTCTATATTTGGTATCTGATTTATCTTGTGAATTATGCTCTTTGGAGCTATGAACTTTAGCCCACTCTCTTTTGAGGCTAGTGAGAGTATAATTGGAAATATTGAAGAGGTAGATCTCACATCTCCATCAAGTCCTAACTCCCCAAAGATATAAAATTCACTGCATGTAAAGCTCTCTTTTTGCATATACAAAAGCAGAGCAATTCCCAAATCAAAGTGGCTCCCCTCTTTTTTTAAATCACTTGGATACATGCTAACCGTTATTTTTTGTGCTGGAAATTTGTATTTTATCTGCGTCAAAGCTGACTTTATTCGCTCTTTTGACTCTTGAATTGATTGGTTTGCCATGCCAACTATTGAAAATCCTGGCAATGCTCTAACAAATGCAGACTCTACATCAACCTTTAAAGCTCGGTTGTCCGATAGGGTAGCGCAAAAAAATTTTTTAGTAGTTCTAGTCAAGCTATTGCCCCTCTTTTTGCCTCTTTTTCCACTTTTTTTCAAACTTTTTGCGTTTTAAGTATGATAGTTTTTCTATAAAAAGATGCCCCTGAAGATGGTCTAGCTCATGCTGAAAAGCTATAGACATTAATCCATCTAACTCTCTCTCTATTATTTTTGCGTCTCTGTTGAGATATCTGACTCTTATCTTTTCTTTCCTTTCTATATCCTCATAAAAATTAGGAATACTCAAGCAACCCTCTTGATAAGTTATGCTTCCCTCGACCTCTAAAATCACAGGATTTATAATCTCCTCTAGCTGTTCAGGCAATTGATCAGAGTTTTCATCTGGAAGATTGATGATAAACACCCTCTTAGCCACTCCAATCTGGATAGCGGCCAGCCCTATACCATCGCTTGCATACATTGTCTCTTTCATATCCTCTAGTAAGATATGAAGCTCGATATCAAAAATCTCTACATCTTTTGAGACCTGTTTTAAGCGCTTGTTTGGATATATGAGAATTTCACGAACCATTTTCACCCTTTGGGATTTCTATACTTTTCTCTTGAAGTTCACAAACTATATACTGCTCAAGCTCTTTTCCTGTTTTTTGTAGCGCATCTAATGCCGTTGATACTATGAGCTCTGTTGTATGTGCAGGAGATATCGCAACGATAGCTAATTCTATATCTGTCTCTATCTCTACCTCTCCCAAGAAAAAACTTGTTGCATATATGAGATCACTTATGCGCTCACACGCTCGTTTTGCATTGTTGATATCCGTGTGCTTCATAAGTATGCCAAACACACCATCACCATAATGAGCAACAATATCACTTCTACGAGATGTTTTTAGAAGTAGCTTTGCTATATTTCTAGTTAGTATCATTCTATCTTTTGAGTGGACTATTTTACCTATAATGCTCTCTTTTATCCTTGCTACTACAAGTGTGCTTTTGTGATTAAGCTGCTCTATTGACTCAGATTCACTCCCTATGGCTTTTAACAGATACCTTTTGTTGTATATCCCAAAGCGAGAGTCAAATATAGTCCCACTTTCAACCTTTTTTAAGATAGCCCCAGTTCTTTCATAGTGGACTTTTAAGGCTTCTGTTTGTTTGCTCATAAGAGAGTAGAGTCTTTTTAAATCCTCATTTAGTGTTGAGATTATATTTGTTACTACTAGTTGATTTGAGTTTATTTCAAGCTCCGATATCCTTTTTTTGACTATCTCTTTCATTATATTTATATTTTTATAGACTGTTGAGACAATCTTCATGATACTTCTTGTTTCAGCAAAACCCTCCTTAACCTCTCTCTCCATCTTTGCTCGATCATCATCATCTGCTTGTGTCTCAAGTAGACTATTTATTCGTTTTTTAAAGGAGATTGGTTTGTTATCTAAAAGTTTTTCAAAATATATTTGAAAATTAGTTGGTATCGGAGGAATGTTCTCATCCTTGAGAACTTTCAGAACAAATAGGGAAAATTTTTCAAGTTCGTTACCTGAGACTTGAGCTGTCAATGAGGCTACTTTGGTCTCTTTGTCATCTTTCCAAGAGTTTTTACTAAGTGCACCTTTAATCTTGTCTTTATCTAAACGAACCATCCAATATCTCCCTAAAATTACATCTTATTTAAAGCTCTTCTTTAACACTTTATCAACCAACCCATACTCTACAGCCTCAAGAGAGTTCATAAAAAAATCTCGTTCAGTATCTTTTTCTATCTTCTTAACAGTCTGCTTTGTATTTTTAGATAAAATCTCATTAAGAGTTTTTTTGAGTCTTAAAATCTCTCTTGCTTGAATCTCTATATCTGTTGCTTGACCTTGAGCACCGCCTAGAGGCTGGTGAATCATAATCCTAGAGTTTGGCAAAGAGTATCTCTTTCCTGCTGCTCCACAACTAAGTAAAAATGCCCCCATAGAGGCAGCTTGTCCGATACAAATAGTGCTTATATCTGGTCTGATATAGTTCATAGTATCAAAGACACTAAAGCCACTTGTTATAACTCCGCCAGGAGAATTTATGTATAGATATATATCTTTTTCAGGGTCTTCTGCCTCTAAAAAAAGAAGTTGTGCTACTATTGATGATGCAACTGCATCGTTTATCTCTCCGCTTAGCATGATGATTCTGTCTTTTAAGAGTCGAGAGTAGATATCGTAACTACGCTCTCCTCTACCCGTCTTTTCGACTACTATTGGAACATAACTCATTACTTTTCTTTGCTAAATAGTTTAGTAAAAAGTCTCTCTTCGATGATAGACATTTTGATAGCTGGAAGAACGCCCTGTTTTTGATACCCTTCATAATAAGCTTTAGGCTCAGCTCCCTGCTGCATTGCTTCAAAATAGATCATTTGCATCACCTCTTGGTCATCAACTTTAATCCCTTCGGTCTTAGCTAACTCATCAACGATAAATGTCAGCTTAACCGACTTAGCAGCTTCTTCTCTATACTCTTCTCTTTTTTGAGCTATTTTATCTGGATTTTGGGAGTACTCTTTTAACTCATCTTCGCTTAGTTTTTGAAAGATATTGCGAACTTGCATGTCTATCTCTTGTTCTACTATATTTTCAGGAAGTGAAAATGTAATCTTCTCTATAGTAGCTTCTATAAAAGCGGGCTTCACCTCTTCACTAAATAGTTTTGTAAGTTTTTCACTTTTAAGTTGCTCTTTTACTTGAGCTTCAAGAGTTGCTATAGTTGGGTTCTCAGTATCAGGTAGAAGTTGTTTTAAAACCTCAACACTTGGCTCTTTTGGTATATCTTTAACTCTGATTTCATAAAGTTTTACTTTAAAAACAGAAGCTTTTCCAGCTAAATCTTTGGAGTTATACTCTTTTGGAAAATTAACCTCTATATCTCTACTTTCACCTGCATTCATGCCAATTATCCCATCTTCAAAGCCTGGAATTAGTGAGTTACTACCAATCTCTAGCGAATAGCCCTCAGCCTTTCCGCCTTCAAATGCAGCACCATCAATAAAGCCCTCAAAATCAATCTTTACAAAATCTCCACTCTCTACAGCTCGTTTTTCAGCAAGCTCTTTTAGAGGAGCGGTTAGTTTTAACATAGTCTCAATCCTATCATCAATATCTTTTTTCAAAATAAGAGGAGTTTTGTACTCAGGAACAAGTGCTTTATAGTCGCCTAGATCTATATCGGGTCGAAAAGATAGCTTGATCTCAACATCAAGTCCATCGCTATTTCTATCCATCTTAGTTATATTGGGCTCTCCAACAATAGTACTCTCTTCAATGCCTAGCTCTTTTAAGGCATCATTTAAAAAGTCTCTTAAAATCTCTTGCTCAACATCTTTTTGAATCTGCTCGCCATGTCTAGAGACAACAACATGCGAAGGAACTTTACCTTTTCTAAAACCATCTATTTTCATAGTTTTTGCAATCTTGACCGCCATCTTTTTCTGCTTTTCATCCAAAAGTGCTTTTGAAATTTTTGCTTCAGCTGACGCATTTGCACTATCTATATGCTTTACCTTAATCTCCATTAATTACCTTTTTATAAAAAATTTCTTTTAATATAGCAAAATTTTACTTTATATACTATTTTGAAGTAATCATACTGTAATTAAAATTCGCTATAATTCGGATTAAAGGATGGCTAGATGATAGATGTTGAAGATGAGTTAATAAAAAAACTTCCTACTTTAAAGGACAGAAGTCCTATGCTAAAAAATTCTATTGTTAAAATAGCACAAAAAATAATTCATCAAGATAAAATCAATGAGTTTTTAACTACAAATGCTCATCTCGAAGGTTTTGAGTTTATTGAGGCTGTTTTGGACTATTTTTCATTTGATTTTTCATACTCTTATAGTGATATTGAAAACATTCCTGCAACTGGCAGAGTTGTAATAATAGCCAATCATCCACTAGGAGCATTAGATGCACTTTGCCTACTAAAGCTTATCTCTATTGTCAGAAAAGATGTAAAGATAGTGGTAAATAATTTTTTAGAGGAAATAAGTGCATTAGATTCACTTTTTATAAAAGTTAATATCTTTAAGCAGTTTCAACCAAAAAGGGGCATCCAAAAAATATATGAAGCACTTAAAAATGAAGAGGCTATTATCATGTTTCCAGCTGGTGAGGTTAGTCGACTATCTTTGTATGGTGTACTAGATAGTGAGTGGAAAAAAGGTTTTTTAAGATTTGCAGAAAATTCAAATAGCCCTATTTTACCCATCTTGATTGATGCAAAAAACTCTAAAACTTTCTATGCAGTTTCAATTTTAAACAAGACATTTTCTACTATTTTGCTCTCTCATGAGATGTTTAAGCAACAAGGTAAAAAAATAAAAATAAAAATAGGAAAACTTATATCAAACAAAAATATAGCTCCAAACAGTATCAAAAGGGAGTTCTTGGTAAAATTGCACAAAAAGCACCTATATAGCCTTAAAAAAGGGGAAAAATCTCTTTTTCAAACAGAAAATGCAATCGCTCCAAGCCAAAACAAACAGCTTATAAAAAGAGAGCTAAGAGAGGCTCAGATATTGGGTCAAACAGATGATGGCAAGCTGATATATCTCTACTCTTACAAGTCAGATTCTACAACACTAAAAGAGATAGGAAGATTAAGAGAGATTAGCTTTAGAGAAGTGAATGAGGGAACAAATAAAAAAATAGATATCGATAAGTACGATAAGTACTATCAGCACATAATTCTATGGGATGAGGATGATTTAGAGATTGTGGGAGCCTATAGGATAGGAGATGGAAAGTCTATCTTAGAGGAGTATGGTTTTGAAGGTTTTTATGCATATAAGTTGTTTAAATTTCAAGATAGTTTTGAGCTATGTTTGAAAAAATCAATCGAACTTGGAAGAAGTTTTGTGCAACCAAAGTATTGGGGAACAAAAGCTTTGGACTATTTGTGGCTTGGGATTGGTGCATATCTAAAAGCACATCCAAACATAAAGTATATGCATGGAGCAGTTAGCATAAGTAGATCCTACTCTCCTTTGGCTCAAGATTTGATTGTAGATTTTTATAGTAGTCATTTTGGCTCAAAACTTAAACTAGTAGAACCAAGGAGTAGATTTAAGTACAGCTACAAAAAGAGCAAACTCTCAAACATAAACTCAAACGATAACTACAAAGAGGGCTTAAAGCTGTTAAAAAAAAAGTTGAAAAAGATAGGCACTACAATACCAACTCTATATAAACAGTATGGAAATTTATGTGAAAAAGGTGGACTACAGTTTTGCGACTTTAATGTTGATTCTAATTTTAATTGTATTGACGGGTTTATAGTGGTTGAAGTAGAGAAAATAAAAAAGTCTAAAAAACGAAAATATATAGAGTCATGTATATGACTTAATCGGCAAACAAAGAAAAAAAAGGTATAATCTCTCTTAAAAAATAGAAGAGTAAAATGGACAGACAAGAAGAGTTTGAAAATGCGGTAAAAACAATACTTGAGATTATCGGTGAAGATGCGAATCGTGAGGGTCTAGTAAAGACTCCAAGTAGAGTTTTTAGTGCTTTTGGCGAGATGACACAAGGTTATCATCAAGACCCTGCTGCTGTACTTAATGATGCGCTTTTTCAGAGCGATAACAATCAGATGGTGCTTATAAAAGATATTGAGCTTTACTCTATGTGCGAGCATCATCTTCTTCCTATTATTGGTCGTGCACATGTAGCTTATATACCTGATGGTAAAGTGGTTGGACTCTCTAAGATTCCTCGAATGGTGGATATATTTGCAAAAAGACTACAGATTCAAGAGCAACTTACAGAGCAGATTGCGGATGCTATCAATTCGGTTATAGCTCCAAAAGGGGTAGCAGTTGTTATTCAGGCTCGTCATATGTGTATGGAGATGAGAGGGGTTGCTAAGACTCACTCAACTACAACAACCTCTGCTCTTCGTGGACTGTTTTTAAAGCCTGATACGAGAAAAGAGTTTTTTGACATCATCAACTCTCCCTTGCAAGCTCGCTACTAATGGCACTTAGAAATCTCAAAGATAGACTAAAACAAGAAAATCTCTCTCCAAAATTTGGAACTATCAAAAAGATAAGCTCTACAACTATAGAGGCACAAGGACTTCAACCTAGTATCGGTGATATAGTAAGACTTATGTCGCTTGAAGATGCTTCTAAGAGTGAACTTGGCATGGTAACACAGATAGGTCAATACTCATTTTTTATCTCCCCTTTTGGGTTTATTGAGGGATTTAAAAGTGGAGACAAGGTCTTTATAAGCAGACAGGGCATGAATATCGCAGTTTCAGATGAGCTTTTGGGGCGTGTTATTGATCCATTTGGAAGACCAAAAGATGGGAAGCCTCCTGTTAAAACTACTGTTCGCTCTGCCATCATGAAAGCCCCACTAGACCCTATGAAGAGAGGACTTATTGACGAACCTTTCAGTGTGGGGATAAAAACAATAGACGGACTTTTGACTTGTGGAAAAGGGCAGAAGGTTGGTATATTTGCTGGAAGTGGTGTTGGAAAATCTACACTTATGGGTATGATTGTTAGAGGGAGTGAAGCTCCTATAAAGGTTATAGCACTCATAGGAGAAAGAGGTCGTGAAATACCTGAGTTTATACATAAAAACTTAGGCGGAGACTTGAGCGATACTGTTTTAATAGTCGCAACTAGTGATGACTCTCCTCTTATGAGGAAGTATGGGGCATTTTCAGCGATGAGCATCGCTGAGTATTTTAAAAACCAAGGCAAAGATGTGCTTTTTATGATGGATTCTGTTACTCGTTTTGCTATGGCTCAAAGAGAGATTGGTCTAGCTCTTGGGGAACCTCCAACATCAAAAGGGTATCCACCGTCAGTTCTTTCTCTTCTGCCTCAGCTTATGGAGAGAGCAGGAAAAGAGGAGGGCAAAGGCTCAATTACTGCTTTTTTTGCCATTTTGGTTGAGGGGGACGACTTGAGCGATCCTATAGCTGACCAGTCAAGAAGTATACTTGATGGCCATATAGTCTTATCTAGGGAGATGGCAGACTATGGAATATATCCGCCCATAAGCATACAAAATAGTGCTTCAAGAGTTATGAGTGATGTTGTGGATGATAAGCACCAAAAACTTGCACAGAAATTCAAAAGATTGAGCTCTATACTAAAGGAGAACGAGGTTTTGATACGAATTGGAGCTTATCAAAAAGGAAATGATAAAGAGCTAGATATAGCGATAGCAAAAAAAGAGGTCATGCAGGAGTATCTAAAGCAGCAGTCCGAAGAGGTGTTTGATTTTGCCCAGAGTGTTGAAAAACTAGAATTGATTTTAAAATAAAGCATTTTTTAATAAAAAAAAGAATAGTATGCAAAAAAGAAATAGGATAAAAAATATCCTAATTAAAAAACGGAGAGTGCAACAATGAGAGTTTATCTTGATAACAATGCAACTACTATGGTTGATCCAGAAGTTTTTGCAGAGATGGAGCCATACTTTGTCCAAATGTATGGAAATCCAAATTCGTTACATGATTTTGGTAGTGAGTCTCATCCAGCCCTTAGGGAGGCTGTAGAGCAGCTATATAGTGGATTAAATGCAGATGACAAAGATGATATAATCATCACATCATGTGCTACTGAGAGTAACAACTGGGTCTTAAAGGGTATATATCATGACTATATACTAAATGGCGAAAAAAACCATATCATAACTAGCGAAGTTGAGCATCCTGCTATCATATCTACATGCAAGTTCTTAGAGGGCTTGGGAGTAGAGGTAACCTACCTTTGCGTAAATGACAAAGGCATCATTGAAGCAGATATGCTAAAAGAGCATATAACTGAAAAAACTGCACTTGTTACTATTATGTGGGCAAACAATGAGACTGGTATGCTTTTTCCTGTTGAGGAGATTTCAAAAATATGCAAAGATGCCGGTGTACTTTTTCACTCTGATGCTGTTCAAGCAGTGGGTAAAATTCCTGTTGATTTGAAAAAAATTGATATTGATTTTTTAAGCTTTTCTGCTCACAAGTTTCATGGTCCAAAAGGAGTTGGCGGGTTATATATCAAAAACTCCCAACCTCTTACAAGCTTGCTTCATGGCGGAGAGCATATGAGCGGAAGAAGAAGTGGAACACTAAATGTACCCGCTATAATTGGTATGGGAAAAGCACTAGAGATTGCAGTAGCAAATTTGGATTTTTCTAAAAATAGTGTCAGAAGGCTTAGGGATAGGCTTGAAGATGAGATTTTGAAGATTGAAGATGTGTTTGTGGTTGGAGGCAGAGACGAAAGAACTCCAAATACGACTCTTGTAAGCATAAAAGGGATTGAGGGCGAAGCGATGCTTTGGGATCTCAATAAAAACGGTATTGCCGCAAGTACAGGCAGTGCATGTGCTAGTGAAGATTTGGAATCAAACCCTGTTATGGAGGCGATAGGAGCACAGGCTGATTTAGCTCATACAGCTCTAAGGCTCTCGCTTTCTCGCTTTACAACTGATGAAGAGATAGATTATACAGTAGATGTTTTAAATGGTGCTGTTAAAAGACTAAGAGCTATATCAAGTACATACTCATATGCACCTGATTGGCATGATAGTAAATTATAGGAAAATATTATGGCAAAAAATGATTTAATAGGCGGTTCAATCTGGGAAGAGTACAGTCAAAGAGTGCAAGACTTGATGAACAACCCAAAAAATATGGGTGAAATCACGGATGAGGAGGCTAAAAGTAGAGGACTTAAGCTTATAGTAGCAGACTTTGGAGCTGAGAGTTGTGGAGATGCTGTAAGGCTCTACTGGACAGTTGATGAAGAGACAAACATAATCAAAGAGGCAAAGTTTAAAAGCTTTGGCTGTGGAACTGCTATAGCAAGTAGTGATACTATGGCTGATTTATGCAGGGGTAAAACTGTTGATGAGGCGGTAAAGATAACCAATATTGATGTTGAGTTTGCTATGCGAGACAGTCCAGATACTCCAGCAGTTCCACCTCAAAAGATGCACTGTTCGGTCATGGCTTATGATGTTATCAAAGCAGCAGCTGCGAGCTATAAAGGTGTTGATATTGATAGTTTTGAAGATGAAATTATAGTTTGCGAGTGTGCAAGAGTGAGCCTAGGAACACTTAAAGAGGTTATAAAACTCAATGATCTGCACACAATTGAAGAGATAACAAACTATACAAAAGCGGGTGCATTTTGCAAATCTTGCATTAAGCCTGGTGGTCATGAGGATAAAGAGTATTATCTTGTTGATATACTAAAAGATGCAAGAAAGGAGATGGATATGGAGAAAATGTCAGAATTAGCAGATGCTAAAATCTCTGGGGGGCAGAGTGAGCTCTCTTTTGATGAATTTAGCATAATACAAAAATTTAAGGCGGTTGAGGCTGCGATAGATAAAGATATCCGTCCCATGCTAATTATGGATGGCGGTGATTTAGAGATAATAGACATAAGAGACACTGATGATAATAAGACTGATGTTTACATAACCTATCTAGGGGCTTGCTCTGGATGTGCGAGTAGTGCCACGGGAACCCTTTTTGCTATAGAGTCAGTTTTAAAAGAGAACTGCTCACAAAAGATAAGAGTGCTACCTATATAATAAACCCGAATTATACTACATGTAGGGATAATTTTCTCTACATGTAAGGCTTATTTGTGTATAGTATGGTTATGAAAACAGAAAATAATACACTTTTTCATATGTTACTTAAAACACATGAAAATCATAAACAGAAAATAGCATTTATATATAGAGTTGAAGATAAAACTTTTGAAGTTACTTATGGAAAGTTTTTTGAAGATGTACTAATCCTATCTCGTGCATTTGCCTCAAAAGGCATCAAAAAAGGCTCTAAGGTTATGTTTGTTTGCGATAACAGATATGACTGGATGGTGAGCGATATGGCACTTGTTTCACTTGGAGCGATAAGCATACCAAGAGGAAGCGATACGCCGACCAAAGAGTTAAAGTTCATCATGCAGGACTCTGGTGCTCTATTTTTGATTGTAGAGAATGAGCAGATATATCACGAGCATGAGAAGATGTTAAAAGAGCTTGGCCTTAAAGCAGTCTTTATCATAGAGGGACAGAATCTACATACAATTTTCAATAATATATACTCATACAACGATATATTGAAAGATAAAAAGATTTTTAACAATGAGATTGCAGAGTTCATAGATCTCCAAAACACTCTTAACGAAGATGACATTTTCACCCTCATATACACCTCTGGAACAATAGGAAATCCAAAAGGTGTTATACTAACACATAAAAATATTATGCACAATGTTAAAGTTTTGCCAGCTATTATAGGGCTAGAGAGTGATGATTTGTGGGTTTCAATTTTGCCATCTTGGCACATTTTTGAGAGAGCTTGTGAGTATCTTATGGTATCACATGGTTGCACCATGGTCTACTCTACTATCAAAACTTTTGCCACTGATTTAGAGAAGTTTAAGCCTACTATAGTTGCAACAGTTCCAAGGCTTTGGGAGTCAATGCACACTAAAATAAACAAAGCTTTAGAAAAAAAAGACCCCAAGAAAGCTAAGATTTTTAAAAAACTCGTCTCTATTTCGGCAAAATATAACTATAATTTGCGAATTACTAAAGATGAATTGCCTCGCTTTGAGGCTGAGGGGTTTAAGAGTGCATGCAGCAAGATGATAGCCTATGTAAAACTGCTACTTTTATATCTTCCAAATAAGTTTGCAAAGAAAAAACTACAACTGGTACAAGAAAAATTTGGAGGAAGAATGAAACTTGCTATTAGTGGAGGCGGAACTCTGCCTGAGTATTTAGATGAGTGGATAGATGCTATTGGAATTCGTATCGTCAATGCTTATGGTATGACTGAGTGTGCTCCAGCTATTGCGGGACGAGCTTTAAACTGCAATACTTTTTCAACTCTTGGGCTTCCTGTTGATGGAACAGACATGAGGATAGTTGATGAGCATGAAGTTGATTGCAAAGTGGGAGAAGTAGGAGAGATAATACTAAAAGGCGATCAAGTAACTCCTGGATATCACAACAATGAAACAGAAAATAAAAAATCTTTTACAGAAGATGGCTATTTTAAAACTGGAGATTTAGGTAAATTTACCATAAAAAAAGAGCTCATCATGGTGGGTCGCTCAAAAGAGATGATAGTTTTAGCAAGTGGTGAAAATGTAGACCCAAGTCGTATTGAATCAGCCATCTCAATGCTTCCTTTTGTGAGTGATACCATACTAGTGGGACATAACAAAAAAGGTCTTGGTATGCTAGTGGTAGCTGATTTTAATAAGCTAAAAGAGTATATACAAGAGAACTTTGATAAAGCGATTAGCTCTATAGACCAAGTGATTGAAGATAAAGAGATACTACGAAAGATAAAAAGCGATATGAATGAGTTGCTTAGTAGTAAAAAAGGTTTTAAACCTTTTGAAAAACTACAAAATATCCATATACTAAGTGATGAGTTTAAAGCAGGCAAAGAGCTAACCAACACCTTTAAAAAGAAAAGGCACTATATAGAGAAAAAGTATCAAGAACTAATCAGTAGATTTATATCTTAGACCTACTAAACAGAGCCATAGCTATCAAAAAAGCGATAAACTCTGCTACTGGTATCGCTAAAAACACCCCTTTTATGCCAAAGAAGAGAGGAAGTGTGAAGATAAAAAATATCGGCAAGACTAGACTTCTTGATAGTGATAGAGTTGCTGAGAGTAGTGGCTTTTGAATAGCCGTAAGGTAGGCTGATATGGTTAGATTTATCCCATTGAACAAAAAGAGTGGCCATATAAGAGCCGCAAATCCTAGTGCTATCTGCTTTGCTTGCCATTCAGACTCTTTTAGAAAGATATTTGTTAGCTCATTTGGCACAAGAGTTATTAGTGCTATCACGGCAAGACCAGTTATGAGTGTACATGTAAGAGCAAGCTTTAAAAAGCTCTCTACCCTTTTAGGTTTGTTTGCTCCAAAGTTTCTACTTATGATTGGCTGGATAGAGTCACTAATCCCAAGGCTTATCATTACCCCTATCCATACGATATAGTTTATAACAGCAAAAGCAGCCACCCCTTCAGTTCCAAATGTTTTTATCATCACTAGATTAAAGACTAGTATCGTAATTCCTATGGAGATCTCATCAACAAACTCAGAGATTCCATTGCCCGCTGCTATTAGGATTTTTGCATAGCTTCCTGTAGGTTTTATGAATCTTAGTGTAGCTTTTTTAGAGAAAAAATGGGGTAAAATTATAAACATAAGAATGAGATAGGATATACCAGTTGCAAGAGCCGCTCCTAAAATACCTCTACCTAGGTAGGCTATAAAGTACCAATCAAGCACTGCATTGGTAGCCGCACTAGCAAGAAGAGCAAAAAAAGCAAGCCCAGGTCTGCTATCAACTTTTACAAAATAGTTAAGCACAATGCCCACCATCAAAAAAGGGATAAAAAAAAGTATAACACGCAGATACTCCGCAGCAATGCTTGTCAACTCTTTAGTTGCACCAAAAAGATGCAGTAGAGACTCAATATTTAGATATAAAACAGTACATACAAGTATGCTAAAAACAGCAGTAACACTAAGAGTTTTACTAAAAATCACAGAAGCACTTTTGGTATCCCCTCGCCCCATGAGCTTACCACTCACCACACTTCCTCCTACAGCTAACATAAGCGACAGACCAAATATAAGTGAGAAGATAGGCATAGTTAAACCAATAGCGGCCAGCCCCAAAGAGCCAACAAAATTGCCAACAAAATATCCATCAACTATACTTGCTGAAGAGACTGCTAGCATACCTAGCACTGAAGGGATTGCATATTGGAAAAAAACTAAGGGTACTTTATCTTTTGTTACATTCACTACTGTATGCCTTTACTCATTAGAATTATCTCTTTACTTTAGGTGCTAAAACCCATAATTCCACTTTTTCATTGGCTCTAGAATCTGCTCGTTTTGTTTTTCTTGAAGAGGCTCTTACATCTCTTCTTAGATGCAAGTCTTTTCTGAAGCGATTGTTGTTTCGTAGCTCTTCTATGATTGGATGAGTGCTTTGCTCATCAACTACTTCTGCTAAATTTGAAAATATAAGAACTATTTTTCCTTCAAGAGTAAGATGTCTTTTAGCTTGTTCAAAAAATCTTGGAAATAGCTCCTTTTCATAATATATAGCCTTATCAATCCCCTCTTCAAGTTTATGTTTTGCAAGTAACCAAGGAGGATTAAAAACAATCAAATCGGCCTTAACGACACAATTTTCAAATAAATCACCATGACTTAATGTTATCTTATCTTCAAAACCCAGTCTTTTACTCTCTTTGGAGACACCGATAATTGCATTTATATTCGTATCAGTTGCAAAAATATTTTCAAAGCCATTTTGGATCAATTGAAATGACAAAACACCACTTCCTATCCCAATTTCTATAGCCTTATCTTTTGAACCTTTGTATCTTTTTAACCATTTGTCAAATAGCTTTAAGTGATCAAATCGTGTTGGAAAATATGTTCCATAAAAGGGGTGAAGAGTTAAGTTTAAAGTTTTAATCTCAATACCCTTTTTATACCACTGCCATGAGCTATTCATCCCTTGCACCTCAGGAAAAGAGAGATAAAACTCTGATACATCTGGATATAACAGCTTTAACCAACCAATATCTGGACATTTCCTAACAAGAAGTTTGTTCTCTTTCACTTTTAACAACAATCTATGCGAGGCTTCTCTAAATGCAGAACGAAAATCACGCTCTCCTTGAAAGCTTTTGTCCTTATATCTATGCAAAAGAACTCTTTTTAGTTCAGCTAAAACTTCTAACCCATCGCTATAGAATCTTTCAACAAGAACATACTTGCCTGCAATCATATCAGCAACAGTTGCCTTTGTATCCATCTTGCGATAGAAACTTATAGCTTTTATCTGGGTAGTTATGATACTTGGTCTATTTGGTTGGATAAATTGCAAATCTTTACTCATGCAGTTATGTCCTTTA
>CAZLXQ010000013.1:0-19790 GCA_964563675.1 uncultured Sulfurospirillum sp. | reverse complement strand
TCTTCTTTTAGCAAACAAGAGTGCCAAATCTCGTGCATTGTAGCGAGGTCTTTGGCTTGACTTGTAACTGTCATCATGCTCCTCATCCACCACTATCAAGCCTAGATTTGTCACAGGCAAAAAAAGAGCTGAACGAGTTCCTGCTATGATGCTGATGTCTCCCACATGTAGAGCTTTTAAAATCTCATCTTTCTTCTTCTTAGCTACTTTTGAGTGCCAAAGCCCCACTCTATCGCCAAAAGCACTTCTAAGCCTCTTTTTTATCTGCGGAGTTAGCCCAATCTCTGGCATAAGAAATATCGCTTTTTTACCGCCATTGACACACTCTTCCATGAGCTTTATATAAACCTCAGTTTTCCCACTACCAGTATCACCAAAAAGCAAAGACCTGCTATGTTTGCTAATAAAATCAAATGCCTCTTCTTGCTCACCAGAGAGAACTATATCAGTTTTTAACTCAAGCTCTACATGTAAAGAGTTTCTTCTCAAAGCAGTAAACAGACTCAAAGCATCGCCTAAAGAACAAACATAATAATCACTTATAAATCTCGCCAAAGAGAGAGTATCTTCATCATAAAACTCATCTTTTACATGCAAGATTTGCTTACATGTAAACTCAGGCTTATCTGCTTTTGAAACCACCACACCAAAACGAGATTTTGCACCTAGAGGAACTTCGACTATATTGCCCTGCTTCAACTCATCATCACAAACATAAGTCAAGGGAGCTAGTGGGGATTTTAAAAGAGAGACTAGATAGTACAAGAAAATACGCCTACAATATTTACCATGCCTACTACTATCATATCAAGCCTCTATGTTTTTTGACATTATACCTTAACTCGCTACATAAGTTCAAAAGCATATGGCACTAATCAAAAGGAGAGAGAAAAAGTGTTAAATGCAAATAGATTATCTGCTCAATCAAACAAAAGGGTATTCGCTTATGAGTCGAATCCGCCTTATTCTTTTAACAAAATAATAAATGTTACTTCTTCGTTGCAAATATGTTGTACAAATTCACTTTTTTTGTAGTTTTTTACTTTTAAAAGTTCTTAAAATGCCTAAAATTGGGGCTTTGGTAGGGTTTCTGGCGGACAGGGAGAGATTCGAACTCTCGGTAGGATTACTCCTACGCATCCTTAGCAGGGATGTGGTTTAAGCCAACTCACCCACCTGTCCGCATACTTAAAAGTAGACCGAAATTATACCATTTTAAAATAACAATCTGCTTAAAACATAGCTTTTGAAAACAGGTTCACCCCAATCCCCTAAAAACTCAATTTCAATAATTGTGAGTTTTTAGGGGATTGGGGTGAACAGACTATCATATCTGTGGATGCTTTACAACTCCTGCATAAAAAGGCTTGCACTCTTCATTGCTCTTTTTTTCTACTTTTTGCTCCTGTTTTGTTTTGCCAAAAAGTGATGTAACCATACTGAACACCTCTTGAACTTTTTCTATTGATACTGAGTCTTTTGAAGTGATTGTTTTAACTTTTGGAGTAGAGAGCGAGCCTGATATGCCTTGAGAAAAAGTTGCACAACCCTTTTTATCTAGTATCGCAACAGTTATGCCCTTTAGGCTATTGTCTACGATATTTATGCCGCCCTTAACAGCAACTCTGTTATGCATAGTTGCCATAGCAACATCACTTAGAGTTGCTATTTTGTTAGCTATATCTATCTTTACATGTAGATGCTCTACTGCTGTGGTTCCTCCTTTAAAGTCATCAAGCACACCTTTTCCTCCTGATGCACCCTCAAGAGCTGAACTTAAAAATGATACTCCAGTTTGCTTTAAGTCTCCACTTTTTATCGTATTATAGCTTTGAACAATTTTATCTATATCATAGCCTTTGATGCCGACATTTTTGCCATCAAGAATTATACTTCCTTTTGCAGTTTTTTTAGCACTAAGTTCATCAGCTCCAACAAAAGAGATATTGACTTTCGCGTTCGCCACCCCTTTTAGTAACTCTCTTTCTAGTATCTCTTTAGAGAAATTCTCTAGTTTTAAATTTGGTATCAATTTTTCTAGCGAAACCACAGGCTCTTTGCCACTCATGTCAACTCTTGCTTTTGCACTCACCCCCGAGCCAAAGATAGTATACTTCATACTATTTAAACCCATCACAGCATCTTTTAGATTAAAATCAAGAGTTGCATTATAGATATTGTACTTACCATATACAATCTGCTCTATCTTTGCATCACCTCTTAATGCTATACTTTTTAATCTCTCTTTTGTGGAGTCTAAGCTTATGTTGTTTATCATGATATTTAGATTTTTTACATCTGCTCTTGAGTTTGAGATATGGTCAATATAGACTATATTTGCATTTCTAAGCCTCACTTCATCAACATTGAGAAGAGGAAATTTAACTGGCTCTTTAGCTTGCTTTACTGCAGTTGGCTCACTTGTAGCAGGTTTTTTTGGAGTTACTATATCAAAATTGGTCGTACCATCCTTCATTCTTTCTAGTATAAGATTCAAATCAGATAAAACTACATAGTTTACTTTTATCTCTTGAGCTAAAAGAGGCATAAGCTCAAGTGCTATCTCCAAGTTTTGAAATGAAACAAATGGCTCGTGATTAGCAACAGACAAACTAACACCTGAAATCCTTAGCCCTATAGGAGAAAACGAGGTAGATATATCTCCTGATATATTCAAATCATACCCCGATGCATCACGAATTGCTTGCTCTATTTTTGGCTTATGGTGATTTAAATCAAATGTCGCTACCATCACAACTAAACCAACTATAATCAAGCCAAAAAATATAACTGTACCTAACATAAACTTTTTCACTACATGCCTCCTAGATATTTTCAATAATTTTTTTTGTTATCCCAAGCGGATCACTTGAGTGATACACAGGACGACCAACTACTATAAAATCAGACATCTCCTCTTTTGCTAGTGTTAAATCTGCAACTCTTTTTTGATCTTGTGTCTCTTCTCCAAACGGTCTAATTCCTGGTGTTAGAGTTAAAAAGTTTTGTGTTGTTTTACTTTTTATAATCCTACTTTCATAAACTGAACAAACAACACCGTTTAGTCCACTCTCGTAAGCTTCAAGTGCAAATTGAGATGCTTTTTTCTCTATACTCTCTCCATAAACTACACCAAATGAAGTCTCATCAAAGCTTGTCAGTGCAGTTACAGCTAAAACTATAGGCTGATTTTCAATACCACTAAGCCTATCCATCACCGCAATCATAGCCTCTTTTCCACTTGAAGCATGAAGATTAAACATATCTACTCCAAGCTCAGCCATCGACTGAGCAGCATCAGCCATGGTATTTGGTATATCGTAAATCTTAAGGTCTAAAAAAAGCTTAAAATTAGGATTTATTATTTTTATCTCTTCTAGAAAAGATTTTCCATCTCTTATATATGCACGAAGACCAACCTTAAGCCAGATATCTTCACTCCTTAACACTCTTACTAAATCCAAATTCTCTTTAGCGGTTGGAAGGTCTAGTGCAACACAAAGCTTCACGATTTAATATCCTTGTTTTTCATAATAGCCGCCAAAACACCATTGATAAACTTTGGACTCGTATCGCTACAAAGCCTTTTAGATAGCTCTATCGCCTCATTTATCACTATTGCATCATCAAGTTTACTATAAAGCAATTCATAAGCTCCTAGTCTTAGTATAGCTCTCTCTATATTTCCTATCTCACTTAAGCTCCACTCTTTTAAGTAACTATCAATCACCTCATCAACACTCTTTAGCTCTGTTTTAACGCCATCATAAAGCTCTTTTGCAAACTCTAGCTGTTTATTTCTTATTTTTTTCTCTTCAAAAAACTCATCTGCAAACTTATCAATTTTATCATTTCCTATATCACTTGCATAAAGAAGTCCTATGATAGACTCTCTTACTTGATGTCTTGTTGCCACTTATAGCTCCCTATACAGACTTATCATCTCAATAAGCCCTGTCATAACTTCAAATCCCTTGTTTCCCGCTTTGCTTCCCGCTCTCTCTATGGCTTGCTCTATGGTGTCAGTAGTAAGAACTCCAAACACTACAGGCATATGATACTTCAAAGCACAACTAGCAACCCCTTTGGTAGCCTCAGCAGCAACATAATCAAAGTGTGGAGTACTTCCTCTTATGATTGCTCCCACACAACAAACCCCATCGTACTTGCCACTTGCTAAAACTTTATCAAGCACTAGAGGTATCTCAAATGCACCTGGAACTAAAATCAAATCAAGATTTTTATCATCTCCGCCATGTCGCAAAAATGAGTCTTTTGCACCCTCAACTAGCCTATCCGTAATGATGTGATTAAATCTTGCATTTATAATTGCTATTTTTTCACTACCATCTAGTGAAAGTTGTCCTTCTACTTTATTCATAACTATCCTTACTCTTTTTATGATTATACTATCATTTTGGTAAAAATGGTATAATCTCTTTATGATTAAGAATCTCAAAAACAATAATTTCACTCTAGTTCTCTCAGGCGGAGGAGCTTTAGGCATAGCACACTTAGGCATAATTCATGACTTAGAGAAGCAAAACATAACGCCATCAGAAATCGTAGGAACAAGTATGGGTGCTATTATAGGTGCTTGTGTTGCCATCAAGATGAAAGAGAGAGAGATTTTTAAACTCATAGAAAAGTTTTCAAATATTCTCAAGTTTGTAAAGCTATCCTTGTCTGGAAATTCGATTATCAAAAGCACCAAAATAGAGAGTGCTTTAAGTGCAATATTTTCAGACACAAAAATGAAAGATGCAAAAATTCCACTCAAGATAATAGCAACAAACCTACTAAGTGGGGAGATAAAAGTTTTTAATCGTGATGATGATGTTAAAATCAAAGATGCCATACTAGCAAGCATAGCCATACCAGGAATTTTTGAAGAAAAATCCATAAACAGCACAATATATAGTGATGGCTTTCTTTGTGAAAACCTAGGAGTATTACAAGCAACTTATGACAATATTTTAGCTGTTGATGTACTTGGAAAAAACTCCTTTGAAACAGACATGCCTAGTAATTTTTTAAAAACAAAAAATATCCTAGAGATGTTTGAAAAATCCATGAGGATTCTTATATGCAACCAAACTAAAACTATCTTAAAAAACTCAACAAAAAATACCCATCTCATAGAGCCAAACACAAAAAAATACAAAACTTTTCAATTCTATAAATATAAAAAGATAAGAGAGTTGGGGCTAAATCTTCTAAATCCTATCTATTGTCAATGAGTTGCTAATGTTAAAAACTCATCTCCATTTTGATGAGTGCTTTAACGCCATCAACCATATCTTGCACACACTCTATCTCATTAACTCCTAAGCGTCTTTTATTGCTAATGTCAAAAATACCCTCTTCGCTTTTGGAGTGTTCGCCGTGAATACCTCTGATTTGTAGGTGATATCTGTCTGTTATTTGCTCAAATTTTTTCATATCAGTTGAGAGGTTTGGAAGCTTTATGTGCACACTTGCTCGCATTGCAGTCCCTAGGTTGGTAGGGCAGCTTGTGATAAAACCTAAGTGTTTACTATATGCAAAATTTAATTTGTTTTCAAGCTCTTTTAAAAAACAGGCGAGGCGAGCAAAAACCTCTTTTATATCTCCACCCTTATCCATTGAGATGATACGAAGCTGATCCTCCTCATTGACCCAAACAAGAAATGTCTTCTCTTCATTATGATAAATCCCGCGACCGCTTGGCCAGTCTCTGTTTAATCCTGCTGCTTCAAGAAATCTATCGCCCTCTTTAAATAGAAAATGCTCTTTTATAAGCAGCTCCCTATCTTTTTCACTTATAGATTCTAGTGAGTAGTATCTACCCCTACATGTAAGGGCTTTTAAAGCTTCTATAATCCTATTTTGGACTTCATCTCTCTGTTTTTTTGAGATATTCGCCCCTAGTGGAAAGCCTGAGAGATTCCTTCCTACTCTGATTCTAGTCGAGATGATATACTCATCACCGATATCCGCATCTTTTAACTCCTCTACATGTAGAGAGGTTTTATGTTTATCGCTTTTAGAAAAACTGTGATACTCTTTGATAATGGGGTCAAATATAGGACTAAAAATCTCGTAAGACTCTTCATCTCCAGCATAAATACCTATACCACTATCCTCATTTACAATACCAGAGTTTATCGCCATATCTAGTGTATATCCACTTTTAGTTTTTAAGTTTTTCAACTTAGCATAAACTTCATTTGTTAAATATTTTTTCATTAATGATTTTTTCATAACCATATTATACCTCTTAAGGCTTAATTATTGCCAATCCCTTTACTGACATACATACTTAGTCCATCCATCTGTATCTCATATACACCTACTGCTTTGAGAACTTGTCCTAATTTTCGACAACCATAGTTTAGTGGAGAAAATGAAGAGTTGTTGGACAGGTATAATCCAAGAGCTGCTACATTGGACCAACCGTCATCGTTGGCTGTTTGGTCTATCGCATTGTTTAACATTTTTATGAGGGTATCTTCGTCCTTTAAGTCTACGTATCTAGATGATGAGTCCTCTTTGTATTCTTGTAAAATTAGATTTTCTGTGTATATAAATTGTGAACAAGCATAAACAAACGGGCTAGGTGTTTTTTTCTCTCCAAATCCAAAGACAGTCATTCCATTAGAGAGAAGTTTTGTGATTAGCGGTGTAAAATCACTATCACTTGTCATAAGTGCAAAAGCTTTTACCTCTTTAGTGTATAGTATCTCCATAGCATCAATTGCCATGGCTAAATCAGTGGCATTTTTACCTTTTGTATATGCAAACTGCTGAACAGGAACAATCACATGCTCATGCAATTTTTTCTCCCAACTACTTAAGTATTTACTTTTCCAATCACCGTAAGCTTTTCTTATGTTAACAACACCATACTTAGAGAGCTCATTTATGACGCCTTCAACTGCTTTAGCTGGGGCATTGTCGCAGTCTATCAATAAAGCGATTTGTATCTTATCTTGATTTAATGCAAACTTTTCTGGTGCAATAATCTCTAGTTTTTTTGCCATTTTATCCTCCTTTATCTTACTTGCCTAAACAAAAACTACTAAACATAGCATCAAGTATCTCTACTCTATCAAATCCTCTTGAGATTGAAGATATGCTCACTGTAGCCTCATTTAGATTAAAAGCAAAGAGCTCTAGCTCCCCTTCGCTAAGCAACTCTACACTACTTTGTATGCTCTCATAACTACTCTTTACAGCCTCTAGTTGTCGTTTTGAACTCAGTAGTAGTGTTTCATCTTGTGAGCTTTTATCGAGTATCGTCTCTATTTTGTGGACAATTTTATCTGACTGCTCAAAACAGTTTATGAAAATCGGGTCTACATGCAAAGAAGTTATATCAAGCTTTGAGATTAAATCACTTTTGCTTACTACATGCAAGATATCTTTATCACTATATCTCTTCAACATATCTAATATCGCTGCATCCTCTTTGTCAAACTCTCTTGAGTTGTCAAACATAGCTATGACTATATCAGACTCCTTTATAGCTTTTTTAGAGCGCTCAACTCCTATCTTCTCTATAGCATCACTAGCTTCTCTAATTCCCGCAGTATCTACTATCTTGATAAGATGAGTGCCGATCTTTATCTCCTCCTCTATGGTATCTCTTGTGGTTCCTGCTATGGTACTTATGATGGCTCTGTCATAGTTTAGTAGTGAGTTTAGTAGTGAGCTTTTACCGACATTTGGCTTTCCCGTGATAGCTACCTTAAAACCCTCTATAAGCCCCTCTCTTCTTTTTGAACTCTCATAAATTTTTTTAAGCTCTGCTCTTAAGTCCTCTAGCTTGCTCTTTATCTGCTCCATCAAGTCTTGTGGCAAGTCCTCTTCAGCATAGTCTATATTAACCTCCACAAAAGCTAAAACTTCGACTAAGTCTGTACGAACTTTTTCAACAAACTCTTTAACCTCTCCTCTCATCTGACGAATTAAAATTTTAGCTGCATCAATACTCTTTGTTTCTATAAGCTTTGCTATCGCTTCTGCCTCACTCAAGTCTATGCGTCCATTTAAAAATGCTCTTTTTGAAAACTCTCCTGCTTCGGCTAATCTAGCTCCATTTTGTAAAACTTCATCTAAGATTATACTAGCAACAACTATGCCTCCATGGCACTGAAACTCTACAACATCTTCTGCAGTAAACGAATGAGGTGCTTTAAAATAGATAACAATAGACTCATCAATCAAGTCATTAAAGGAGTTATATAGAGGTGTTAAAGTAGCATATCTTGGAGTAAAACTATCTTTTTTTGATAGTTTTTTTGCTATATCAAGTGAATTTGACCCACTTAGACGAACAACTGCTATGGAGCCTACTCCATAGCTTGTTGCGATAGCCGCAATGGTGTCCATTATTTTTTTCGATTAAAATCATTGATTACGATAAATCTACCGCCCTCACGACCAGACTTAATACCAACATACTTGTTAGGAAACTCTGCTCTTAGAGCTTCAAGGGCGATTTTAACCAAAACACCATCAAGGATTTTAGTTTGAGCTCGCCCTGTAGTATTGATGCGCTCTATAATGCCCACTAGATACTTGGCTATCATCTCCTCTTGATTTTTTAAAAATTCTGCAATCTCAAGTCGTACATTTAGATTATATTTTATATTTATCCAATTGTACAGCAAATAAGAGAGTGCTTTATATCTATACCCCTCTTTACCAATAAGAAGAGCTGAGTCTTTACCAGTAAACTCTATCAAGACTACATCATCACTATAAACCTCTACTTTTATCTCATCCATCTCAAAACAACTATGAGAAAAAAGTGAATTTATATCTTTTTTGATCTGCTCTACTGCGATACCAACCTCTACATATGGTTTACTTTTCTCTCTTCTAGCTACAGGCTTTTGGCTATATTTTTTAGGCTCTTCTTCTCTTTTTGGTTGCTTAGAAGTGTTATCTCTCTTCTTGTCTTGAAGATGCCTATGCCTCTCTTTTTTTACATCTTCAGTGCGTTTAGCCTCAACTATAGCACTTTTTTTAAACATGCCAAAAAATCCTGAACTAGGATTCTGGATAACAACAAATGAGATTTTTGTAACAGAGCAAGTAAGCTCTGTAGCAGCTTTTGAGTATGCCTCTTCGAGTGTATCTGCTTCTATACGAATCATTTTTTACCCTTTTTTATATGTGCTTCCTCTTTTACTAATTTTGCTTTTGCAAATATTGAGTTTACATAGTGCTGTTGTGCTATTGAAAATAGGTTGTTTATAAACCAATAAAGCGTAAGACCAGCTGGGAAAGTTAAGAAGAAAAATGTAAATATCAATGGCAAGAACTTCATAATCTTCTCTTGCATAGGGTCTGTAAAGTTTGTAGGTGTAATTTTTTGATGTATATACATAGTAATTCCCATGGCAATTGGTAGTATGAAGTAAGGATCTTTAAGAGACAAATCCCCTACCCACAGTATCCAAGGAGCAGCTTTTAGCTCTATAGCATTTAGCAAAACTCTATAGATTGCAAAGAAAACAGGAATTTGAAGAAGAATAGGAAGACAACCACCCATCGGGTTTGCTCCATGCTTCTTATATAGCTCCATCATGTGAGTATTTAGCTTCTGCTTGTCCCCTTTGTGTTTTGCTTGAAGCTCCTTTACTTTTGGTGCAAGCTCTTTAAGCTTATTCATGCTCACCATGCCTTTGTATGTCAAAGGAAATAAAACCAAGCGAATAAGAATAGTCAAAACAACGATAGCCCAACCCCAGTTTCCAACTATAGAGTACAAAAACTGCAACAGTGAAAAGAGCGGTCTAGCCATAAAAGTCATCATGCCATACTCAATAGCATAAATCAGCTTCTCATCTATAGCACTAAGAACCCTATGCTCTTTTGGTCCAATATACCCACTAAACTTTAAATCATTTATCCCTTTTATAAAAAGTAAAGGAGAGTCCTCGTGAATAGGGCTAACTACAACATCAAGTCCATTTTCAAAGTCGTAAAACAAAGTAGTATAGTATCTATCTGAAGATGAAGCAAATTTTGCATCTATAAATCTCTCTTGCCCAGTTGCATCACCATCATCTATAGTAGTCAGAGTCTCATCAGCCTCTTTTATAAGTGAGCCATGAAAAGTGAAGTGGTCAACTATGATATTTGGCCTAAAGCCTGGTGTTACAAAATACTCTCGTGGCTGACTCAAATCAATACTCACATCATAATTGCCATCTGGATGAAAAGTGAGTGTTTTTATCACCTCTAAATCACTCAATGATTGAGTAAGTGTAACTCTAGCTCCCTTTCTTCCTACTCTTAGTGTGTTAACACTTGCTATGTAGGGGGTTTTAAATGCTTCAGTATTTAAAACTTCATCTGCAAAACGAATTTCAAGCGGAAAAGGACCTAACTCTTGATCTATCAGCTGAGTTCTTTTCCCCTCTTCATCTAAAAACTTTTTCTCATTAAGATAAAATTTGCTTATGCGACCTAAGCTATCTATCTTTATCTCATATCTTTGAGCAGATACTGTTACTATGACATCATCACTATTTTGTTCAGTTTGAACTGGTGCTTTTTTTGAAGCTTCTGGGGTTGGTGAAGTTGCTGAAACTGTTGGAGCTGGTGAAGTTGCTAGTGGTGCAGCAGTTTTTTCTACTTTTGTCTGTTGTTCGGTTACCACTTCTTTGTTTGGAATAAAAAAGTAGTCATATGTTGCAAAGAATAAAAATGATAAAACCGTTGCTATAATTATTCTGTTCTGGTTGCTCAGTTTCTCTATCACGGTGCTCCCTTTTAAGAGGTTATTTTAGCCCAAATTATGCAATTTAGGCTAAAAAGCTTTTATAACATAAAAGCTTTTGCTGTTTTTTGGCACAAACCAAAACTGAATATACACAGAGCTAGTGTCAGAAATAATAACAAGAGAGCTATCAAAGCTTTTAGTCACTACAGGATAGTCAATTCCTCCTGCAAACAACTGATTGCATCTTAAAATTCTCAACAAACTATAAAAACAGGCCTTTATAAAACTATTGTTAAGAATCTGCCACTTTGCATACTCTGAACATGTAGGATAATACCTACAGCTTCCATAACTAAACAGTGTAAAGACTTTTTGATACAGCTTAAGAACCAAAAGTGCCAAATACTTTATGGCTTTAAACACTCTAATCTCTTTAACGACCAACCAAAAGCTCTCTCTAGTTCAGTATAAGATAGCTGATTTATCTGGTTCTTTGCTACAAAAAGATAAGTACCATCAATCAGTCTATCTTGATTTTCATAAAATAGTGCACGCATTCTTCGTTTAGCTTGCGCTCTCTTGACAGCATTGCCGATTTTTTTACTAGCTATGAAACCAACTCTATTTTCTAAGCTTTTGTTGAAAAAAAGTATAGCACCACTGCAGTGCCATCTCTTTGCATGTGTATAAATCTCTGAAAACTGACTATTTAATCTCAGTTTTTCAAAATGACCTATAGCCCCAATCTTTTTCTGCCTTTTGCACGACGAGCTGATATAACCCTGCGACCACTTTTTGTTTTCATTCTCGTCCTAAAGCCATGAGTACGCTTCCTTGGAGTACTATGTGGCTGATATGTTCTTTTCAATAAAAATCCTTTATACTATTGTTTTTTAAGTACGGATTTTACCTTTATTTTACTTAAACCCGAATTATTCTTATCTCTTATCTTCCACTAAGAATTAAAAATTCCTCTTTTTTTGGAGTTTTAGGTGGCTTAGAATGTTATATTCTGAGTGGGAATCAGGGTTGACAGATCAATGTTGCCATCAAACTATAAAGAATAGTATATGCCAATAATTTATAATATTTATGCTACTATACACTATCTACATAATAGGCAAGCTATGAAAATCATTTTTATTTTATTAATTGTTTTTTCAAGCTATCTATCTGCTATTTCAAAGATAGAATTTACACAAGAAGAGCTACTCTATCTTGAAAATAAAAACTATATCACTATGTGCATCGACCCTGACTGGATGCCTTTTGAGAGGATAGAAAATGGCAAGCATATCTTTTTTGTATAGCTTATCATACCTCAAAGACGAAAAGATAGGGATAGTAGAAACCTATGCGATAAATGAACTAGTTCGAGAAAAGTATCCAAACATAAATGTTATAGATGTCAAAAACCCAAAAGATGGCTTGCAAAAAGTCGTAATTGGGGAGCTATATGGATATATAGGAAGCCTAGTAACTATAGGGTATATGTTCCAAACAGAGTTCATAGGTGAGCTTCAAATCTCTGGCAAGCTTGATGAAAAGTGGGAATTTAAGATAGCTGTTAGAGATGATGATGAGCTTTTACTAAGCATACTAGATAAGTCGGTCAAAAATTTATCAAAAGATACAAAACAGGAAATCTGGAATAGCCACATAGGTATAGACTATCAAAAAGGATTTGATTACCAACTATTTTGGCAAATGCTTGCTTTGATGACTTTTATTGTTGTGATTGTCTTGATAAGATATAGAGCTGTGAGCAAATATAAAAAAAAGGCTAAAAAACATCTAAAAACTATAGACAACTATGCTCTTATTTCATCATCTGACCTAGATGGAAATATTACTCATATCAGCAATGCATTGTGTAAAAAAACTGGTTATACCAAATACGAGTTGATTGGTAAAAATCATAATATATTCAGGCATGAAGATATGCCTGATAGTGCATTTAAAGATATGTGGGAAACCATAAAATCTGGCAAAGACTGGAATGGCGAAGTAAAAAATATAACAAAAGATAGTGGTTCGTACTGGGTAGATGTAACTATCTCTACTAATTTTGATGAAAAAGGTAAAGCAAAAGGCTACACAGCGATAAGGCATGACATAACAGATAAGAAAGAGTTAGAAAAAATCTCCATCACAGATGCACTAACCCAAATCCCAAATAGGCTACACCTAGATAACACTTATGAAAAAGAGTTCAAAAGAGCAGTAAGATATGGGATTAAGTTTTCTGTCATCATTTTGGATATTGACCTCTTTAAAGATGTAAACGACACCTTTGGTCATAAAGTCGGTGATGATGTTTTAATCCTCTTGGCAAAAATACTGCAAGACAACATACGAGATACTGATGTACTTGGTCGCTGGGGCGGCGAAGAGTTTTTGATTATCTCTCCTGAGACGAATATAACGGAAGCAGAAAAACTGGCCAATAAAATAAAAGAGAAGATTGAGTATTTTGACTTCTTTGTTGTTCATAGTTTGACCTGTAGCTTTGGTGTATCCGAGTTTAATGAAAATGATAAAAAAGAGGATATTTTTAAGCGAGCAGACGAAGCTCTCTTTATCGCTAAGAAGAGTGGTAGAAACAGGGTTGTGATTCATTGAGATACCTTTATATAGCTCTATTGGCTCTACTGTTTTTAGGCTGTGCAAAAACTCCAACAACACCTCTATATATAGAGAGTTTACAACAAACACTTGAAAATATCGACTCTCTTGTAACTGCAAATGATGCACAAAAACTCTCAAGCGAGATGCTTTACTACTCTAAAAAACTAAAAAAAGAGTACGAGTTTGTAAATCCTCCACTTTTTCATAATTTCTTAGTCAACACAGGAATCAAGCAAAGAGGACTTTGTTGGCATTTTGCTTATGATATGCTAGCTCATGCAAAAAGCCTAAATCTGAATAGTTTTGACTACTATATCGGTGGGGCCAATATAGATGATTATTGGGAGGAACACAATGCTTTAGTTGTCACATGCAAAGGATGTGATTTTGAAAGGGGTGTTGTGCTTGACCCATGGAGATACTTTGGTAAACTGTTCTACTCAAAAGTGGTAGATGATCCAAGATACAGATGGAGTCAACGAGGCGATAAAAGATGAAAAAAGAGAAGTTTATAGGCGATACTAAAACTGTTTTAAAGTTTATACAGTTCTATTGTGATAAACAACACAAAGAGAGCATAAAGTTTAATAAAAGTCTTAATCTAAGCTATCTTGATGAGAGCCTACATGTAGAGGTATACTACTCACTATGCTCTACATGTAGAGATACTTTTTTATACTCTTACGAGAGGCTACAGGAGTGTTTTCATGATGAAAAACCGAGCTGTAGAAAGTGTCCAAAACCATGCTATGAAAAACCAAGGTGGAAACATATGGCAAAAATCATGAGATTTAGTGGTGCAAGACTAGGATTAAAAAGAATAAAAAAGCTTTTTACTATTTCAAAATAGCTACTACTCTACTTTATACTCTAGTTTTTCTACAAACATAATCTCATCAAATTTTCTATTTAAACCTTTGCTTTTAAAGTTTTTTGCAACCAACTGTTTTTGAAATCTTACTGTATCGCCTAGCTTTGCATCAGTGCGATCTATAACTATCCAAAAACTCTCATCAGTATGCTCTTTGATAAGCATATAGGTATAACCACCACCATGCCTAATTTCTGTTATTTTTCCCGAAAAAAATGGCTCATCGCTATCTATCTGGTGTCCTATTCTTTCTTGTGCTTGTGGCTTCTCATATGCCAAGAGAGTTGCGCCTAAAAAACACAACAACACCACCTTCATAAAAACTTTCATAAATTTCCTTTAAAAATCTCTGCCTACCCAAAGGTAAGATACCTTAGATAGGCAGTATATTTAGAGATCTAATAGTAACTCTCTAGTAGGCTTTACCTTTTTTCTCAATATCATATGTAGTCATAATATCATCTCTACTCACAGCTGCACCACGACTTGTTCCAGCATCAGGTATGAGTTTCCACTCGCCTCCAACCTCTCTTTTAGAATAGACTGTCTCGATATCTACATGCTTGTACTCATCAGGATACCAAACACCTTTTGCCTCAGCTTGCTTTATCCACTCTTGCTCTAATGTTCTTTTGAATTCTAGTTTTTGAGCTACCATTTTATCAAAATCTAATCCAACTATCTGCTGTGATAACTCTTTATCGCTAAAGTCAGGTGCAGAGTAATTAAGTACGCCATGTTTTGCTAAAACACCGACAAGCTTAACTCTAGCCTGCATAGCATAATCATTTCCAAGAGCAATGTAGCGTAAAGCTTCGCCTGGAGCATGGATAAATGCACCGTGACTAGCAACCGAATAATCCCAATACCATTGACCACTTCTAATACTCTGTCTTATATCTTTTAACTCTTCATCAGTAGCACCGAGCTCCATAGCTTTAGCAGTTTCGAGGTGGGCTTTAGCTAAATTGTCCATAGCAATAATATGGAGTTGAGTCTTTCTGTCATACATGGTCTTCACAATGCTTGCTAACTCTTTCTCACTCTCTCTATGACAAGGCATACAAGATCTATCCATCGTATTGAGTGGATTTTGTATCTGGTGATCCGAAAACTTAACAGCTCCCTCTTGAGTATAAGGCATGTGGCAATCTGCACAAGAGACACCTCTTTTAGCATGAATTCCAGTTAAATATATCTCATAGTCTGGGTGCTGTGCTTTTAAGATTGGTGTTCCTGATATCTTGTTTGTAAAGTCAGAAAAGTTAATCTTATCGTAATACTTTTGCATTCCTTGCCCCGTAAGCCCATATTTCCAAGGAAATTTAACAGTTACAGCCACCTTGTCAGTACCTTCTGCATCTGTCCAAGGCACCTTTTTAAAGTAGTACTCAGAGTGACAAGTAGCACAAACTAAGCTTCTCTTCTTCTGGTGGGTTGAATCTTCAAATGTAGGAAGTCCAGCCTCTACTAAAGCTTCATTTACATATGGAAGATTGATTCTAAGCTCCGCAGTCTCATTATCATGACAAGTTGCACACCCGATAGAGTTTTTCATCTCTGAGCCATACTTTGCCCACTTACCAGTAAAATACTCTAGTGCACCATCTCTTGCTATAATCTTGCCAACATCAGAGGACTTACATGTCCAGCAGGCTGTTGGCATAGGCCCTGTTTTCTCATCTACTGGAGCACCTGTTCTTAGGGTATTTGTATTGCTCTGCATAGCAAAGTAGTGGCCTCTCGCTAGGTTATAATCTTTTGCAAAACCAAATCCAGCCCAAATAATTGGAAGTTGAGGATATTTTGCAAGAAGATCTACTATCTCTCCACTCTCCCTTGTTTTTAGCCAAGAGCTATACTGTCTTGGATAGTATCTCTCCCACGACTTAGACTTATATTGATCTTCGTCGCTAATAACAGGTGTTTGAGCAAGTGCCACTCGCTCAGCTTCTCTTTCGTTAACATTTGTTGCCAATAATGCCATAGCTGCAATCGCTATAATCGACCCTATAAGTAATAGTTTAAATTTCACTTTTTCTCCTTTTTTTACTTGAAAACTTACTGTCTAAAAGCATCTCTTACACCCAAGTTGAATGGGGTAGTTGATAAGCCTCTAGCTTTTCCATGGGGCACCTCTTTGTGACAGTCCCAACATCTTCTATCTGTGCTCATATCTGGATTATCAAACTGATGATGTCTATCTGCATTCTCTATAAGCGTAGAGGCTATAGTTGCATGACAAGTTACACAGTTTTTTTGAACTCTATCTGCTCCATCTTCGGTAATCATCATAGCATGTTCAAAGCTACCAAGTGTAAAAGCAACGGAGTGATTCCATCCATCTTTTGCTTTTGCTATATACTTGTTTATCATCCCATCTCTAGGAAGATGACAATCTACACATGTTGCCGTTTCCCCATGCATACTCTTTTGCCATGTTGCATACTGAGTATTCATAACATGACAGTTAATACATGCCTTTGGATCATCTGAGAGATAAGAGAGTGCTTTTGATGCGTTTACAATATAAGCAAACATACCAATAGCAATTGCAAATACAAACAATGCACTATAAACTAGGAATTTACTATTTTTCACATTCCATCCTTAACTCCTTTTTTTTTAACTACTTTATGAGCATTGGTACTCATAACACTTCACTAAGCCCGCTAACCTCCTGTGTTATAAATTTTGAAATAATTATAGTTTAATAATTTAAGTTTTTCTATGACATAAGTCAATAAATACTAAATATATCATAAATATATTTATAATTTTTCAATAACAATATTAGCATTAACTACATTTATAGCAAGACTATCTCCTTCACTTATTTCATCACCAAGTATCATATCTGCTAATCTATCTTCAATAAACTCATATATAGCTCTTTTAAGTGGTCTAGCCCCATAAACTGGGTCAAATCCTGCTTTAGATATGAAAGTTTTCGCCTCATCTGATAGTGTTATAGCTATATCTTTCTCTTTAAGCTTCTCTTGTAGCTCCCTAAAAAGGATACCAATAATAGAAAATATTTCGTCAAGTCCAAGTGGACTAAATATCACTATATCATCAAGACGATTTAAAAATTCTGGTTTAAAGTTTTTCTTAAGCTCACTCATAACACTCTGCTCACAACTATCAGGATTCTCTATGATTTTATCACTCGCTATGTTTGAAGCTAAGATTATAATTGTGTTTTTGAAGTCCACTACAACACCTTTATTGTCCGTTAATCGTCCATCATCTAAAACTTGTAAAAGTATATTGAAGACATCTGGATGAGCCTTCTCTATCTCATCAAACAAGATAACACTATATGGATTTCGTCTTACAAGCTCTGTAAGCTGTCCACCCTCCTCATACCCAACATACCCTGGAGGAGAGCCAACAAGACGGCTTACAGAGTGTTTTTCCATATACTCACTCATATCAAATCTAAGTAGTGATTTTTCACTATCAAAAAGAAAATTTGCTAAAGCTTTTGCACTTTGAGTTTTTCCAACTCCAGTGGGTCCTAAAAACATAAAACTACCTATCGGTCTATCGCTTGAGCTTAAACCCGCCTTACTTCTTTTTATAGCTCTTCCAATTACTCTAAGAGCTTTATCTTGCCCAACTACCTCTGTTCTAAGTCTATCTTCAATATCAAGCACTTTTTGTTTATCGCTTTGCATCATCTTACTTACAGGTATGCCTGTCCACTTACCCACTATGACGGCTATCATCTCCTCATCTACACTATTTTTAAGAAGAGTCCCTTCCTCTACCATAGCTTCCCACTTCTGCTTTAAAAACTCCTCCTCTTTTAATAGCTCAGGGATTTTTCCATACTCAATCTCAGCTGCTCTGTTAAACTCACTATTTTTCTTTGCAAGCTCTGCTTCTCGTCTTAGTGCTTCTAAGTCAGATTTGCATGTAGAGATTTTTTCAAACACACTCTTCTCATTTTCAAAACGAACTTCTAAGCCAAGTTGTCGCTCTTTTGCATCGCTTAACTCTTTTTTTATTGCTTCTATTCTCTCTTTATTTCTCTTACTCTTCTCCATTAAAAGAGCCTCTTTTTCTACCATAAGTGTGCTTATCTCTCTTTTTACCCTACTTAAGTCAGTTGGCTCACTCTCTATCTGTATCTTCAGCTCAGCTGCTGCCTCATCTATAAGATCTATCGCTTTATCTGGTAAAAATCTATCGGTTATATATCTATCACTTAACTTGCAAGCTGCCACTAAAGCACTATCGGTGATGGTTACACTATGGTGAGCCTCTAAAGACTCTTTTATGCCTCTTAGGATTTGTAGTGCCTCATTGATGCTAGGCTCATCCACTTTTATAGGCTGAAATCTTCTTTGTAAAGCAGTATCCTTTTCAAAATGCTTTCTATACTCTTTTAGAGTTGTAGCTCCCACTGCATGAAGCTCTCCTCTTGCAAGAGCTGGCTTTAGTATGTTTGCTGCATCCATACTCCCCTCGCTAGCCCCTGCCCCAACGATAGTGTGAATCTCATCTATAAAAAGTATGATATTGCCATCTTTTTTCACCTCATCTATGACTGATTTTAGCCTATCTTCAAACTCCCCTCTATACTTTGCTCCTGCTATTAAAGCACTCATATCAAGCGCTATCATACTTTTGTTTTGTAAAGAGATAGGTGCATCTTTAGAAGCGATTTTTATCGCCAACCCCTCTGCAATAGCCGTCTTTCCAGTCCCCGGCTCCCCTATGAGGATTGGATTGTTTTTTGTTTTTCTTATGAGTATCTGCATCATGCGATGTATCTGCTCATCTCTGCCTATAACGGGGTCAAGCTTTCCTTCACTTGCTAAGTTTGTTAAGTCTACACCATACTTTCCTAAAGCCTCTAAGTTTTCATCACTTGTCTGCTTATCTATAGTTTTTCCGCCTCTTATAGCCTCAAAATTCTTCTTCAAATCCACCAAATCAAAATACTTCGAAAATATCTCTTTTATAGGGTTAGAATCAAGATTTGCAACCAACCAAGTATCAACTGCTAAAAAACTATCCCCACCCCTACTCATCAATCCCTCACCTGCATGCAAAGACTCAATCATCTGCTTTGAGATTTTTATACTCTCTTTTGTGACATTTGATGATGTTGAGAGCTTTGCTATATAGCTTTTTATCTCTAACTCTATCGCAGACTTATCCACTCCCATCTTATTAAAAAGTTGATTTAAAATCGAAGCTGAGTTTGTAACCAATGCCCAGACTACATGTAAAGGCACTACTTCACTATTTTTAGAATGCAAAGCTAGACTCACACCACTCTCTACAGACTGAGTCATCTGATGTGTTAATTTTTCAAAAATACTACTGTTCATATCTTGTCCTTATAAGTTTATTAGTAATTATACAACCTTTAGTCTATCTTTGTCAAGTTTCTTTACTTATAGCATGAAAGTATTAGGATAAAAATTGTGGTATAATTACGAATAAATAAAAGAGAGATATGGCAAAAACACAAATAGGCTCAATGACTGCTAAGGATGGGTACTATGAGACTGTGAAATAATTAAACCCCACAACTCATAATTTCTAATTCTCACTCAA